>JACMLW010000187.1 GCA_014379385.1 Phycisphaerales bacterium | reverse complement strand
TTGACCGGGGGGGGGGGGCGCCCCCCCACGGGGGGGTGGGGGGGGGCGTGCGGGGGGGGGGGGGGGGGTTGGGGGGCGGGGTTCTTCCCGACGGGGGGCGACGGAGCGCTGACGGGGTTTGCGCAGGACGCGGCGCGGGTGATCGACCCGGACTACACCGTCAACTACCTGCACAACGCGTACTTCAAGGCGGGATCGGTGATCGCCGTGACGCTGGCGGGGTGGCTGATCACGGACAAGGTGGTGGAGCCGCGGCTGCGGCGGCTGGGTGCGGGGGCGGAGAGCGGGGTGAACGGGGACATCGCGGCGGCGGCGGGGATGGCGCTGACGCAACCGGAGAAGCGTGGTCTGACGGCGGCGCTGGCCGCGATGGTGCTGGTGCTGGGGACGTTCGCGGCTCTGATCTACATCCCGGGGATGCCGCTGCACGGCCCGGGGCAGCCGACGCTGAACGACGGGCGGGTGGTGGTGCATCACGCAGTTGAGGTGCTGCCGCCGGGGGGCACGACGAGTGCGCCGGCGAACGACATTCTGGCGCGCAACCCCCTGCTGGTTGCCGAGGCGCCGGCGCGGGGCCGGCTAGTCGAAAGCCCGGGGTCGCGCTGGTCGCACGTGATCGTCCCGATCATTTTCCTGTCGTTCCTGGTCCCGGGGATGGTGTACGGGCGGGTCGTGGGGACGATGCGGTCCCAGAGGGACTTCGTGGAGGGGATCTACCACGGGATCCGGAGCATCGTCCCTGTGCTGGCGATCGCCTTCTTCATGTCTCAGTTCGTCAACTACTTCGCGTACACGAGGCTGGACCGGATGCTGGCCTACGCGGGGGGTGGGCTGCTGGTGCGGGCGGACCTGCCGGTGCCGATGCTGGTGACGCTGTTCGTCCTTGTGGTGATCGTCGGCGATTTCGCACTCTCGGGGATGCTCTCGAAGTTCGGGGTGATGGCGCCGATCTTCATCCCGATGTTCATGATGGTGGGGATGAGCCCGGAGCTGACGACCGCGGCGTACCGCATCGGCGACTCGGTTGTGAACGTCATCACGCCGCTGAACAGCTACCTGCTCATCATCCTGGCGGTGCTGCAGAAGTACAACGCCAGAGCGGGGCTGGGGACGCTTATCAGCCTGATGATCCCGTACAGCGTGCTGTTCTTCTTTGTGTGGACGGGCCTGCTGCTGGCGTGGTGGGGGCTGGGCCTGCCTCTCGGACCGGGGAGCCCGCTGACGTACGCGCCGCCGCAGTGAGCGGGGGCCGGCGCGGGGGGGCGGCGCGGGGTACCCTCGTGCCATGACAAGCGCTGGCGACAAGGGGAGCGGGCTCACGTACGCCTCGGCGGGCGTGCGCCTTGAGGAGAAGGACCGCTTCACCGATAGCCTGGTGTCGGTGATGAAGCGGACGCACGGGCCGCGGGTGATCCCGAACCCGGGCGGGTTCGCGGGCCTGTTCCGGCTCGACTTCAACGAGCGGCTGTTCAAGCGGAACTACAAGGACCCGGTGCTGGTGGCGTGCGCGGACGGGGTTGGGACGAAGGTGAAGCTGGCGCGGCAGATGAACCGGTTCGACACCATCGGGATCGACCTGGTGGCGATGAACGTGAATGACATGATCGTGCAGGGGGCCGAGCCGCTGTTCTTCCTGGACTACATCGCGGTGCCCAGGGTCGAGAGCGCGGTGCTGGGCGACATCGTCAAGGGGATCGCCGAGGGGTGCCGCCAGGCCGGGTGCGCGCTGCTGGGCGGGGAGACGGCGGAGATGCCCGACGTGTACGCGCCGGGCGAGTTCGACCTCGCGGGGTTCGCGGTGGGCGTGGTGGAGCTCAAGCGCGCCACCGACACCGAGCGGGTTGAGAAGGGGGACGTGCTGATCGGGCTCGAGAGCAGCGGCATCCACTCCAACGGGTACTCGCTGGTGCGCAAGGTGGTCGAGAGCGCCGGGCTTGACCTGGACGCGGTGTACGACGAGCTGCGGCCGCGGGCCATCGCGACGAAGAAGCGAGCGGGCAGCGCGGCGAGCCGGAAGAAAGCCGGCGCGGTGGGGAAGAACGGAACCAAGACACGCGCCGCCGCGCCGGCGCCCCTCACACTCGGCGACGTGCTCCTCGCGCCCACGCGCATTTACGTGAACTCCATCACCAAGCTCCTGCGCGAGTACCGCGTGAAGAAGGTCATCAGCGGCATGGCCCACCTCACCGGCAGCGGCATGGCCGGCAACCTCGAGCGGGCCCTGCACAAGAAGGTCGATGCGGTGGTGAGGTTGGACTCGTGGCAGCCGCACCCGGTCTTCACATTCCTGCAGAGCCACGGCAACATCCCCGATGACGAGATGCGCCGCGTCTTCAACATGGGGATCGGGTACGTCCTCGTCGTGCGCCCGACCTTCGCCGACTCCGTGGTCCAGAAGCTGCGCAAGCTCGGGGAGAAGGTTCATGTGATCGGCGAGGTCGTCAAGGGGAAGGGCGTCGTGCGCGAGGAATGATTGGTGGCACCGGTCTCCAGACCGGTGCAAAGGCGGCGTTGAGGCTCGTTCCACTCATGTGCCGCAGTCATGAAGGGGGCCTGCGTTGGTCGATGTCGTGCGAATGAATCGCCGGAACGCCTGGGGCCCCCGCGCCTTCACGCTCATCGAGCTGCTCGTCGTCATCGCCATCATCGCGCTGCTCGTCGGCGTCCTGCTCCCCGCGCTCGGCAGCGCCCGGCACTCGGCCCGTGCCGCGGCGTGCTCGGGGCGCCTGCAGCAGCTCGGCGTGGGCCTCGCTCTCTACTTCAACGACTATGACGACACGCTCCCGCAGCTCCGTATCGACATGGGGGGTTTTGACGCCAACATCGGGGCGCTCTTCGGCGGCAAGAAGGGCACGCTCCCGGCGTACGGCATCAACGAGTACGGCCCCGAGCGTCGGCCGCTCAACCGCTACGTCATGCAGGCCGACGTGCCGCCCGACGCCGAGGACGTGCCGTTCGAGCTGGAGATGTTCCGTTCGCCATCGGACCAGGGGGGAGACATTCCCGGCCTCGGCTCGATCGATTCGATGTACAACCTGCTCGGCTCGAGCTACACACTCAACGACCACGCGCTCGATGGCGAGTGGGCGGTCACGCTCATCCCCCAGGCCGGTGGCAAGATGCCCCCGGTCGCGACGCCCACGAAAACGTGGGTGCTCGGCGCCCACCCGATCTACAACTTCCAGAAGGGTGGCGATCGCGGCATGCGATGGTACGGCCACAAGGACACACGCGTGAACCTGCTCTTCGTTGATCTGCACGTCGGCACGATGATCGCCGTGGCGCCAGGGATCGCCAACGCGACGCGCGAGTACACGTTTCTCCCGGAGCCGGACTGGCCTAACTGAGCACGCGCGTGAACCCGCCTGCGACGAGGGGCCCGAGCCGATGGAGCCTGTCGGCGCGCAACGGTGGGCGGCGGCGGATGAGACCTTGCCGCCCGCGAGACCCCGCGTACGGCGCGAGCCCCCCCCCGCGAACGTGCCGAACCCCATATCGCCCCCGTCGCTCTTCGACCCGGAGAACACATGAACATCCTCTGCTTGGTGCTCGCGATCGCGTTCGAGATTGCCTGGGCCATCGGCCTCAAGGCCTCCGCCGGGTTCTCTCGCCCGCTGCCGACGGTCGTCACCTGCATCGCCTACGTGCTCAGCCTCATCTTCCTCATGCTCGCCACTCGCAAGGCCGACATCGGAACCACCTACGCCATCTGGGCAGGCGCCGGCGCGGCGGGCATCGCCGTCATCGGCGTGCTCTGGTTCAAGGAGCCGCTCACGGTGCTCAAGGTCGTCTCGCTGCTGCTGGTGATCGCCGGCGTGGTCGGCCTGAACCTGGCTGAACGCCACGGCCCGTCGGCCCGACATTCACCCGGTGCCGGCAAGGGATCGATCAAGCAGCCATCCTCCCCAGCGCCCGCCGCACCAGCCCCCGGTTGATCCGTGTACTGTTGACGCGAATGCGTCACCTCACGCTCATCACCACCGGCGGCACGATCGAGAAAACGTACAACGAGCGCACCGGCACGCTCGAGAACCGTCGCTCGATCGTTCGTCGCATGCTCGCCCGCCTCCGCCTCGAGGGCACGAGCATCAGCACTATCGAGTTGATGAGCAAGGACTCGCTGCTGATGGACGGGGACGACCGTCGGCGCGTGATCGAGTCGGTGCGTGCCGCGGGCGGGTTCCATGACCCCGTGACCGAGGCCAGCGGCATCGTCATCCTGCACGGGACGGACACGCTGTGCATGACCGGCGAGAGCGTGCTGGCCGCCGCGAGCGAACGAGGCGGAACAGGCCCGCGGATCCCCATTGTGCTAACCGGCGCCATGCGGCCCTACGAGATGAAGCACTCCGACGCGGTGCAGAACCTCACCGAGGCCGTCTTTGCGACGGGTGTGCTCTTGCCCGGCGTGTACGCAGTGGCCCACGGGCGCGCCCTGCGATTCCCCGGCGTCACCAAGGACCGCGATCGCGGGACCTTTGTAACTACACAGCCGTCCCGCCTGTGAGCATCTGACCCTGGTGGCACAACCGTCCCGCCTGTGCAAAACTACTTGCGCCTCGGCGCATCGAGCTCATACGCCCGGCGCATCCATCTGATCATCCCGTCGTCGATCTGCTCGGCCTTCTCGATCGGGATGCGGTGCGTGATGCGGTCCCCCTTTGCGGCCCCGCCCGTGTCGATCAGCCGCTTCGGGAGCCCGGGCACGCCCTTCACGGCGAGACCCACGTCCAGTCGGGTGTTCGTCGTCGGTTTGAGCACGATGATGTTGTGGAGCCGCTTGAGCCCCACCTGCGTCCGGCAATAACTCACCGAAACGTCCGGACCAATCGCCAGGCCGATCTGCATCACCCGGTCATAGAGCGGCCGCAGCCCGGCCTTCCTGCCCGCGAACATCTGATCGACGAGCGCCTTGTGGTCGCGGTAGTCCGCCGCGCCCGACGCGGTGGTAGCGACCACCCAGGCGTAGTCGGGGTGCAGCCCGTGCTCCTTGAGAAGCCACGCCTTGCGCTCCGCCTCCGAGGGCGGCCCGTGCGATTTCGTCAGCGACAACCAGTGGTCGAAATCCTTGCCCGACTCGCGGTACAGCTCGTCCTCGAAGTCCCGCATCCGATCCGCGGCGGTCTTCGTCTTCGCCGCGACCGGGGGGACAGAGCTCACCGTCGGCTTGGCGACCTTGTCAGAGCGCGGCAAAGGCGAGACAGCAGCGTTGGCTGTTGCGACCTTGGACGCTTTGGAACGCTTGGATGCGGGCTTGATCTTCGTGGTGGGCATGATGCTGTCGTGAATGAGTGAGACCATCATTATGGGTCCGCCAACCTCGCCGTGCAAGCCCTGAGTCTCAACTCTTCTCGTACACCGGCACCAGCCCGCCGCGGGTGCAGGTGTTCTGCGGCGACGCGAGAAATGCGATCGTCGCCGCGACGTCATCCACCCGGGCCCACCTCGTGAAGTCGGCCTTCGGCATCGCCATCCGATTCCCTGGTGTGTCCATGATCGACGGCACCACCGCGTTGACCAGGATGTCGTCGCCGGCGACTTCCTCGGCGAGGGCCTGCGTGATCGCGGCGACCGCGCCCTTGCTCGCGGTGTACGGAACCATGCCCGCGCCCAGCCGCGGCTCGAGAGCCGGTCGTGCCGCCACATTCACGATCCGGCCGCCCACTGCGTTCATCGCCCGCACCGCCTCGCGGCAGCACAGAAAGCAGGTCAGCGCATTCTGCTGCATCTGCGCAACGAACTGCTCCTTGCTCGTGTCGCGCATCGGACCCATCGAGAAGCCCCCGGCAACATGGATCGATGCCCAGAGCGGTCCCGCCCCGGTCGCGCTCGCGTAGAGCCGCTGCACACCGGCTTCGTCGGTGAGGTCGATGCCGCGGACGAGCGCGACGTGCTCGTCACCATCGAAGGGGAATCGCTCGAGTTCATCATCGGCGTGGACGGGAATGGCGCAGTTGGCGCCGAGGTCGAGCAGCAGGCCGACGACGGCGGTTCCGAGGGCCCCGGTCCCGCCGGTGACCACCACGTGACGGTGCGCGAAGTCGAGCTTCATCGAGACAGCGTACCCGGGCCGGCTCGGCGGGCAGCGGGCAGCGGGCATGGGAATGGGCATAGAGGCGGGCGGGCGGGAGGCCAACAATCGGGCATGCCGCTGTATGAATATGTCTGCGAGCAAGACGGCGAGGTGATCGAGCTGCTTCGTCCGAGGGCCGAGGCCGACACGCCCGTGCCCGATCCCCAAGGCGGGAATCGCACGTTCGTTCGGAAACAATCGACGTTCGCCGCCAAGGGCATCGGCGGCGCGCATGTCCACGCGCCGGGGGGGTGCTGCCCCTGCGGCAAGAACACGGGCGGGTGCGGCTCGATGAACTAATCACCCGTTCCCTTCCGTCATCCCGAGCAAGGGCGGGAGCGCACAGGCTGCGCGATGGGAGCAATCCTGCTCGAACACCCGCTGGGCAGCACCACCAGACTCGCCGGTTTGGCGCCGCCATCCATTGGCACGCCAGTTGAGTGGAGCCCGAACCTTACGCGCAAGGAGTGCGACATGGTTCATGGTTCAAATCACCTGAGGGACGGCGCGGAGCCGCCGAACCTGGGTGCCTCGCTGCTGGGTGCCCGGCTGATTGAGCTGGCGCGCCTCGCGGTCTGCGTTCACCTTTCTGAGTCCGCCAAGGCAGTTGCCGGAACGTCCGCCCCGGCCGCGCCTGCGAGTAAAACGCGGAGGACGTTCCCATGAACTACGGGCTGAACCTCGCGGCGTCGGGCGTGATGACCAGCATGTACCGCCAGGATGTCCTGGCGAACAACCTCGCGAACGTCGAGACCGTCGCTTTCAAGGCCGACCTGCCATTTACGCGCCAGCGCGGGGCGGTCCGGGCCGAGGATGGTCTCGGGCATCTGCCGTCCAACGAGATGCTCGAGCGGCTGGGCGGTGGGGTGCTTTTGATGCCGAATCGGACGAACTTCGAGCAGGGGGCGGTGCTTCAGAACGGAAACGACATGAACCTCGCCATCGAAGGCGAGGGATTTTTCGTCGCCAGCAGCGGACAGGGGAGCGATTCGGAACGGTATCGACTGACGCGCGATGGTCGGCTCGCACTGGACGATCGTGGCCGATTGGTGACTGCCGGTGAGGGGCTGCCGGTGCTGGACACGAACGATCGTCCGATAACTCTGGACGCGGGGCTGTTTACCATCGAGCGCGACGGAACGGTCCGGCAGGGGGGTGATGTAGTGGCGCAGCTCCAACTCGCGACCGTGCCCGATACGGCGACCCTGCAGAAGGCGGGCGGCAACCTTTTTAAGGCACCGGCGACAACGATCGCCAGTCGACGTCCGGCAACGGGGTCGATCGTTCAGGGCGCGGTGGAACAGAGCACGGTGGACCCGATCGAGGCGATCATGGGTATCACGAGCGCCACGTCGAACGTTCAGAATAATGCCCGCATGATCCAGATGCTCGACGAACTCATGGGCCGGGCGATCAACACGTTCGGTCGCGTGGCATGACGTGTGCGTGGGGCCTCTTGGTCACTCGCCGCCTCTGATCGCAGTCGCGCCATTCGCGGCCCGCTTCAAGCCAGACCTCAGCTACAGGACACTGACCCATGTCGGTAACGTCGCTTCAATCGTCTGCATCGGCACTTTCTGCGCTCAATACGTCGATGGACGTGATCGCGCACAATCTGGCCAACGTGAACACGGCGGGATTCAAGGCCTCGCGGGCTAACTTCCAAGACCTGCTGTACCAGGAGCTTGCGCAGCCGGGCATCCAGAACGCCAACGGCGATGAGCGGCCGATCGGCCTCTACGTCGGCATGGGCGTCAAGGTGGCGGGCACCCAGCTCAACTTCAAGCAGGGAGCGCCGGTCGCGAGCGATAACCCGCTGGACATGATGATCGAGGGGAGCGGGTTCTTCCGGGTCCGCGTACAGGACGACCAGGCGCCGGGGGGCTTCGCCTATACACGGGCGGGGCAGTTTGAGGTGAACTCCGATGGTGAGGTGGTGATGGCCAACGACCAGGGCCGGAGGCTCGATGTTGGCTTCACCATTCCGCCCAACACCACCATCTCTATCGACACCAACGGCCGCGTTACCGCCCAGGCGAGCCAGGACGCCGAGCCCGAGGAACTGGGCCAGATCGAGATCAGCACGTTCGTCAATCCGGCCGGCCTGAAACAGATGGGCGAGAACCTCTACGCCGAAACAGGGGCATCCGGTCCACCGATCAATGGGGAACCGGGAACCGAGAGTTTCGGCATGATCCGCTCGAAGTTCTACGAGAACTCGAACGTCGATCCCACGACCGAACTTATCAATCTGATTCGGACCCAGCGGGCGTTCGAGATGAACTCCAACACCATCCGGGCCGCCGATGAGGCCCTGAAGTCGATCGCGCAGCTCCGCAGGTGACCGAAGCGGTGTTCCGCGATGAGGCCGAACGCCCGGAGGATCCAGGCCGTGTCCATGCTGATTCGAATCCTGGTCGCCGCTGCCGCGATGGTGGCGGCGCCGTGCGCCCTGGGGCAGACCCGGGTGATGCTGAAGTCCGCGGTGAAGATGGAGACGGCGATTGATTCGCTGCTGCTGTCGCACATCGCGGAGATCACCGGTGACGGAGCCGACGCGCTGGGGGCTGTGGAAGTTGCGCCAAGCCCGCTGTCGGCACGCGACCGCTGGGTGACCGTTGATATTGAGCAGGTGCGGGGCGCACTGACAAAGCACGGTGTGAACTGGGGAACGACCTCGCTGCACGGGTCGGAATGCAGGGTCAGGCTTGAGTCGCAGGCCCCGACCGTTCAATCCGAGTCGCGTGCGCGAGAGGCCCGGCCCGGAAAACCGGAGCCCCAGCCCGTGAGCTTCACGGGGCCCTCAACAATCAAGATGATGGCCGCGGCCCGTCTGGCGGACCTGTACGGTGTGGAGCGCGGGGAAATCAGGATCGCTTGGCCCGTTGATGACACGGGCTTCCTTGAGGAACCGGTCGGCGGGCGGAGGATCGACCTTCACCCGCTTGGCGTGGCCACCTCGGCGCGCGTGCCACTGCGCATTAGTGTGTTCGAGGGGGAGCGGATGGTGGCGAGCAAGCTCGTGACCGCCGAATCACTTGTGCAACGGGAGATCGTGGTGGTGACCGAACGGGTGGCACGCTTGGAGCTCTTGAGCGAGGCATCGATCGCGGTGGAGCGCCGGTGGGTGTCTCCCGGGCCGAAAGCACCCGCGACGCCCAACCAGGTGATCGGTCGGTGCGCGCTGGGTCATCTGGACACGGGCCGCGTGGTGAACGTTGGGGATGTCGGGATGCCGCTGGCCGTGAAGCGGGGGGAGGTGGTGGATGTGCATTGCCTGAGTGGCACGATCACGGTGCGGATGAAGGCTCGCGCCTTGTCAGACGCCAAGGTCGGCGAGCTGGTGCAGCTCCGGACTGAGGGGCAGAAGCAGACATTCTCGGCGCGGATGGATGTGCCGCGCCGGGCGGTGATGGTGGTGGGAGGGATGGAGGCGGTTGGGAGCTCTGGTGTGCCGCGCAGCGCGGTTGAGCCGGCAGCAGTCAGCACGAGGTCGGAGGGGCCACGATGAGTATTCGCAGCGGACTGGTTCAGACCACCCTGGGACGGCTGGCGATTGCGGTGACAGGCACCCTCGCGTTGTCGCTGCCCGCGGGGGCGCAAAGTTTGCTTCAAAGGGGGCCGCCCCCAGCGCCCGTTCGCGAGGGCGCCCCAGGAGCGCCGATCAACTCACCCGCGGGTACGCCACCCGCCACTTCGCCGACATCGATTCCCTCGGCACCAGACCCGGGCCGGATCACCGTGCGGCAGGTGAGCATGTACGCGGTGACGCCGCCACCGCCGCGGCAGTTCGAGAAGCACGACCTGGTTCAGGTGATCGTGAACCAGCAGAGCATCCAAAAATACGAGCAGACGCTGGACACGGACAAGAAGTACGACCTAAGGGCGGAGCTGAGCAAGTTCCCGAGCCTGCGACACCTGCTAGAGGCGCAGCTCGAGACGGGCGACTCGAACCCGATCGTGGAGGCCGAGGTCGGCGCGAGCAACAAGTTCAAGGGTGATGGCAGCCTCGAGCGCAAGGATCGGTTCACGACGCGGATCAGTGGCGAGGTGCTGGAGGTCAAGCCCAACGGGAACCTGGTGATCGAGTGCAAGATGACCAGCGATTCCAACGGCGAGACCACCACGCTGCTGTTGGCGGGCGTCTGCCGGCCGACCGATATCACCGACGCGAACACCGTCCAGAGCAATCAGCTTTCGGACCTGGTGATCAAGAGCCACAACACCGGCGACGTGAAGGACGCGGCGAAAAAGGGCTTCATCCCGCAGGTACTCGACACGATCTTCAACTTCTAGAGCTCAGCGGAGGGTTGGCAGATATAGACCGGTAGGGAGGGGGAGGGACACGTGATCGGCTGGCGCCTTGTGGCACCCGATTCGCGTGGCGATGGCCGGAGGCCGTCGTGCATCAGCAGGAGGCGCAAAGGATGCCGCAGTTCAAGGTCATATGGGTGATCGTTCCGGCGTGGCTGATTGGCGC
>JACMLW010000186.1 GCA_014379385.1 Phycisphaerales bacterium | reverse complement strand
GGCTGGCCGCGGGCGTGCTGACTCGCGCGGGGGACGCCGCGTCGCAGATCGCCCGGTTCATCGTGGCGGCGCAGATCGCCGGCGTGGCGCTGACGACGGACCAGGCGGTGCTGGCGGGAACGGTGTACTTCGTGATCGGCACGTTCGCCCCGACGGGATCGCTCGGCGTGCGCGAGGCGGGGACCGCGGGGGCACTCGCCTTCATGAGCAGCGAGCAGTTCGCGGTGGTAGTGCTCATGGTGAGCGCGTCAGAGATCGCCGTGTCGCTCGCGGGCGCGGGGCTGGGTGTCGTGTGGTTGTGGGGCTTGTCGCCGCGGCCGGGAGGGGGGAGGCGCGAGCGGGGGACGGCTCAGCCGCTCGCGGATTGACGGTACCGCTGCGCGATCGGGACGCGCCGACCCGAGCCGAAGGCGACACCCGTGACCTTGATCCCCGTCGCGGCCTGCTTGCGCTTGAACTCGCTCGTGTCGATAAGGCGTGCGATCCGCTCGACGGTCGCGCCGTCGTATCCGGTCTCGCCGGCGATATGCGCCACGCTCTGGCGCCGCTCGACGTATCGCTCGATGACGTCGTCGAGCAGGTCGTACGGCGGGAGAGTGTCCTGATCGGTCTGGTCGGGCCGCAGCTCGGCCGACGGCGGCTTGGTGATAGTGCTCTCCGGGATCGGCGGCCCGACGAGCCCCCCCCCTTCCCCCCCGCCGATCCCCAACTCGCGCGCGTGCTCGTTCATCCAACGTGCCAGGCGGTAGACCCATTGCTTCGTGACATCCGAGAGCACGGCGAGGCCGCCGTTCATGTCGCCATAGAGGGTGCAGTAGCCGACGGCGAGTTCGCTCTTGTTGCCGGTGGTCAGGAGGAGCCGGCCCAGGCTGTTCGAGAGAGCCATGAGGGAGGTGCCGCGGATTCGGGACTGGAGGTTCTCATCGCACAAACCTTGGACGCCCCCCCCGCCGCCGGAGATGGCTCGCAGCGCCGGGTTGAGCTGGGCGTGGAACGCCGCGTGCGCGGGCTCGATGGGGATCAGCTCGAACCGCAGGCGCAGCCGCTCGGCGAGCGCCGCGGCGTCGTCGATCGATCCCTGCGATGAGTAACGGCTTGGCAGCCCGACGCCGAGCACATTCTCAGGTCCAAGCGCGGCCGCGGCGAGCACGGCGGTGACCGCGGAATCGACCCCGCCGGAAAGGCCGAGCAGGACGCTCTTGAAGCCGGTCTTGCGGCAGTAGTCGCGCACGCCGAGCACGAGGGCGCCGAAGAGGCGCTCCACCTCGCTCTCGAGCTCGCACTGAACGATGGGCGCTTGCGCGCTCTCGCCGGGCAGGTCGACGACGACAAGATCTTCGCGGAACGAGGACCCGCAGGCGATCAGCTCACCGCGGGGATCAAAGACGGCTGCGCGGCCGTCGAACACGAGCTCGTCGTTCCCGCCGACCTGGTTCACCGCGGCGACATAGACGCCATGGCGCATGGCGTGTCGGCGGAGCAGGGCGTGGTGGCGGGCGCCCTTTCCCATCACGAAGGGGCTGGCCGAGGGGTTAAGTATGACCAGCGGGCCACCGATAGTCTTGTCGCCAGCTTTGCCGCGCTTGAGCGCGCCTACGAGTTCGGTGACGGGGTCGGGCGCCTCGGGGTAGCGCGCGGCGAAGCCGACATCTTCGCCGCGCCAGAGGTCTTCGCAGATGGACAAGCCCACGGAACCCGCGTGCCCGCCGCTGCCGCCCCACCCACGGCAGACGGCGGGGGCCGAGCCGGGGACGAAGTAGCGGTTCTCATCGAAGACGTCGTACGTGGGGAGGAGCCGCTTGTCGTAACGGGCGACGAGCGTCCCATCTCGATATGCCAGCAGGGAGTTGGTGATACCGCGGCGCGAGCCGTGCACCTGCGGGTGTCCATCGTGGCCGACGGGCACGGGGAGCGGAGCGCCGACAACGACGAGCACTCCCGGCCAGCGCCGCGTGGCCTCGCGAAGCATCGCGGCCTGTTGCGCCGTGTCGTCGATGAATCCCTGCTGCATCAGCAGGTCTTTGGGTGGGTAGCCCGTGAGCGAGAGCTCGGGGAAGCAGATGACCTCCGCGCCGGCCGCGGCGGCGCGCTCGCAGAAGGACTCGATGAGCTCGCGGTTGGCGGCGAGATCGCCGATGGTCGGATTGATCTGGGCGAGCGCGAGGCGCATGACGTGAGTTTAGGAAGGGAGATGATTGTCGATGAGATGCATGGCGAAGGAGAATCGATTGCAGACTCTTCGCCCTGAAAGGGCGGCGGGCGGTAGCCGCGGGTGGAGCGACGCCGCTCGGGGAGTCGCGGAACCCGTGGGTGGAGCCCTTGTATTCAGAACCGCCCTGGAAGGGCGGAGGGGCTACTTCAACTCTATTGAGAGTCAATCAAAGACATAGCGGGGATCGAACTCGACACCGTGCGCAACCAAGAGACGCCGCAACTCCGCGTTGAAATCTTCCTGCTCGTTGTGCTCGCGCTGACGAGCAATGTACCCCTTGACAACTTCATCCTGAGACCTGCTGACGGAGAACACCGAGTAACCCCTCTTGCCAGGCAAACTCTCGAAGCGCCGGCATCTCGTCATGAATCCACTTTGATGAACGAGCTTTGACCGTCCTCATGAGTTCGGAGATCGAGGGGTCGGGCCTCCACCGCATGAACATGTGAACGTGATCCTCCACGCCACCGATACTGATCAACACGCCTCTCTCGGCTCGCACGATGCCCCCGATGTACGGATAGAGCCTCGTCGCCACCTCTGGTGTAATCCATGGCGCACGCCCCTTCGTGCTGAACACGGCATGCAGGAGTATCTGGGAGAACGTACCGGGCATGAAGTAGTCCTTTGCCCCTTCGGGGCAAGAGAGAATACATGCCTTCCACGGGTTGCGCGATGCTGCGCATCGCTCCACCCGTGGCTACCACCTTTCGCCCCCTATGGGGGCGAAGATGCAGATGCGATCACTCATACTGAGTCGGACGATCGCACATTGGGTACTAGCGACGATGGTTAGCCACTCAGCGCGCGTGGTCGAAGCGTGCATCCGGTGGGCCGCCGTCGGACTCGATTGTCGCGCCATCAACGGAGCCGTCGGCTGCCGGTTCGACGTCGCGCGGCTCGTCGTCGACGGTGTGCGCGGCCGCGGGAATGACGGCGGGTGACCGATCGGCGGCGCGCCTACCGACGTACGAGGGTGCGAAGCCTGACTGTCCGACGGAGGTTGCCGCGCTGCCGAGCGGGCCGCCGAGGCCGAGGGCCAGGGCGACAACGCCTACTGCGGAGATGAGCCCTGCGGCGGTGCGCAGGCGGTACGGGGACTCGACGATCTCGCCCCCGACGGACTCGGCCGGATCGCGCGACTCCAGCAGCGGTGCCGCGGCGAGGCGGAGGTAGTAGTACGCGGCGATCGCGGAGTTGATGCCGAGGATGATCACGAGCAGGTAGTGGCCGGCGCCGACGCCGGAGGTGAAGAGGGGCAGCTTGCCGAAGAAGCCGAGCAGGGGCGGGAGGCCGAGGAGGCCGGCGGCGGAGATGACCATCGTCCAGCCCAGGAGCGGGCGCGAGGCGCACAGGCCGCGGAGGTCGGCGACGGAGTCGATCTCGTCATGGGTTCCGTCGGCGCGGCGGCGCTCGAGAGAGGCGACGACGGCGAAGGCGCCGACGTTCATGACGCCGTAGCACACGAGGTAGAACCACACGGCGGAGAGGCCGTTTCGAGAGAGCGTGGAATCGGCCCCGCCCCCCCCACCCGGCCCGGCGATGATGCCGACGAGCATGTACCCCGAGTGCGCAATAGAGGAGTACGCGAGGATGCGTTTGATGGAGTTCTGCAGGATGGCCAGCACGTTGCCGACCGTCATGGTGAGCACGGCGATGATGTAGAGCGCGCTGTGGACGGGGCCGGGGAGCTCTGTGCCGCTGGCGCCGAAGCTCCAGCCGAGGGTTGCCGTGAGCAGCATGATGGCGAAGAAGCCGGCGCTCTTGGGGACGAACGCGAGGAACGCGGCGACTGGTGCCGCGGCGCCCTGGTAGACGTCGGGCGTGTAGAAGTGCATGGGGACGGCGGCGATCTTGAAGCAGAGGCCGATGATCGCCATGACGAAGCCGGCCATGGTGATGGAGTTGATACCGCCGGCGTCAGCCTGTGCGACGATCGAAGCGTGAACCGCCTCAAGGTTGGTGCTGCCGGTGCCGCCGTAGATCAGCGCGAAGCCGTAGAGGAAGATCGCGGCGCCGAGCGCCCCGAGGAAGAAGTACTTCACGCCCGCCTCGAGCGAGCGGTTGCGGGCGGTCGAGATCGTGACCATCACGTACGTCGGCAGGCTGGTCAGCTCGAGGGCCAGGAAGAGCCAGATGAGGTCATCGGCGCCCGCGCACAGCATGAGCCCCATCAGCGAGAAAAGGAAGAAGGCGTGGAACTCGGCGGTGTTGGAGCGGATGGCCTCGAACGCGCGGGGGGGCTGTGGCGCCTCCCCGGGGCCGCCCGGCGCGGCATCGAACTCGCGGTCCACCACGCCCGGGATGAGCAGGAGCAGGATGACGCCGATGACGCCGACCATCGCCTTGCCGTACGACGCGAGCACGGGGAGCGGGCCGGTGACGGTGATATCAACGCCGCCCAGGCCGCCGAGCGAGAGGAAGGTTGCGATGAGCAGGGCGAGCCCGCAGATGGGCGTGCAAAGGGCGCGTATCGAGCGGGTGCCGGAGAGGCCGACGATCATCACGGCGCACGCCGCGATGAACAGCGTGATCTCCGGCCAGAGTGTCTGGAGCTTCTCGATCAATGCCCGGCCTCCTGAGCCGACCCGGCTCCGGCGCCGCCGGAAGCGGGCGCGGCGGGGGGTTCATCCGCGGGGTGCTGGTTTGCGGGCACATCGTGAGGATCGGTCGCGGCTGGAGCTGTGTGTGCGGGGCGCGGGGGAGGGGGGGCGCCGACAGGCCAAGGTGTCTGGAGCGAGCCGCGGGTGTGCATGTGGAGGGACTCGACCATCTGCTGTGTCGGCCCTTCGAGGGCCTTGAGCACTGGTCGCGGGTAAACGCCAAGGAAGATGCAGAGTGCCGCGAGCGGGAGGAGGATGCCGATCTCGCGGGGGGTGAGGTCGGCGGGGAGGTGGGCGTGCGCGTCACTGGGGGCGCTCGCGGGTGCGCCCGCGCTGTGACGATGGCCGTGCGCGTGGGCGCCGTGCCCGTGGGGCTCGACCAGCGGCCCCCACACCACCTTGCCCACCATATAGAGCAGGTACATCGCGCCCACAATCATGCCGACCGCGGCCACCGCGGCGAACCAGGGGCCGAGCGGGCCGCCGAGGCCGGCGCGCGTCGGGTGGTGGGCCCATTCATCGCCGGCCTGGAACGTGCCGAGCAGGCAGTAGAGCTCGCTGACGAAGCCGTTGAGGCCGGGGAGCCCGACCGAGCTCATGACGAAGAAGACCATGAACGTGGCCCACACGGGCATGCGGGCGGCGAGGCCGCCGAGTTCCTTCATGCTGCGGGTGTGGTAACGCTCGTACATCATGCCGATGAGGAGGAAGAGCGCGCCGGTGGAGAGGCCGTGGTTGATCATGTAGAGCAGCGAGCCGGTGAGGCCGATGCTGGTCATGGAGAAGAGGCCAAGCACGCAGAAGCCGAGGTGCGACACCGAGGAATAAGCGACAAGTTTCTTGACGTCCGTCTGCACCCAGCAAATGAGGCCCGCATAGAGGATGCCGATGATCGAGACGACGGCCACCAGCGGGGCGTAGGCCAAGGCGGCCTCCGGGCACATCGGCAGCACGAACTTGTACATGCCGTACGTGCCGAGCTTGAGGAGCACGCCCGCGAGGATGACCGAACCCGCGGTGGGCGCCTCGGTGTGCGCCAATGGGAGCCACGTGTGCAGCGGGAAGAGCGGTACCTTGACGGCGAAACCGAGCATGAGGGCGCCGAAGACCCACGCCTGCTCGCGGTTCGACAGGTACTCGGAGGATGCGACGGTGAGGGTCGTGAGATCGAACGACCATTCACCGGTGCGGGTGGCGCTGACCCAGGCGATGTACGCGAGGCCGGCGAGCATGATGACCGAGCCGGTGAAGGTGTAGAGGAAGAACTTGGTGGCAGCGGCCTTGCGGTTGGTGCTCCCGTACAGGCTGATCAGGATGTACATGGGGACGAGGGTGAACTCGAAGAAGACGAAGAAGAGCACGGCGTCGCGTGCGGCGAAGACGCCTGTCATCGCGGCCTGGAGCACCAGGAGCCAGCCGTAGTAGGTCTTGAGACGGTCCTGCACGGCGGTGTAGCTGCCGATGACGCAGATCGGCCCGAGCAGCACGGTGAGACCGATGAGGAGCATCGAGACCGTGTCGGCGTTGAGGGAGAGGCGGACGCCGAGGGAGGGGAACAGATCGATGGCGTCGGTGTTGTAGAAATCGGTCTCGCCCCGGAGCCAGGGGAATCCGAGGGCCTGCACGATGTAGAGGGCCACGGGAAGGAGCGTGCCGATGGTCGCGAGCAACCGTGCCTGCGCGGGTCGGCTGAGCGCCACCGCGAAGGCGAAGACCAGCGGGATGGCGATGAGGAGCGCGAGGTTCACCGCAGCACCCCCAGGAGAACGATGAGCAGGATGATCGCGAGCCCGCTGGCCATGCGCAGGCCGTAATCGTGCAGCACCCCGGACTGGCTGCGGCGAACGAAGCTGCCGATGCCGCGGGGCAGCCAACCGAACAGGTTGACCAGGCCATCGACGAGCAGCTTGTCGATCAGGTGGAAGATGTGCGAGAGCACGCGGAGGGGCGTGACGAAAAGGACGCCGTAGAGCTCATCGACGTACCACTTGTGCTGGGCCGCGCGGGCGATGGGGCCGAGGGCGGGGAGGAGCGCATCGGCGCGCGAGGTCGCGGGGGTGGTCCGGCCGGCGAGGTGCAGCACGAACGCGATGCCGATGCCGATGATGCCGACGACCGCGGAGACGTAGTACATCACGGCGTGCGGGTCCATCCCGAGGAACGAACCGCCATGCGGGCCGTGGCCGTGCATCGCCGCCTCGTGTGCCGCGGCGGCCGAAGCGGGGTTCGACGAGGAGCCGTGGACCAGATCGCCGACCCACCCGTGGTGATCACCGATGAAAAAGAGGGGGATCGCCGCGAAGGTGGCGAGAGCGAGGATCGTGAGGACGAGGTTGATGGCCCAGCCAGGGGGGTGGGGGTGGAAAACGCCATGGGCATCGGCATGGCCGTGGTCGTGCGCGTGGCCCTTGGCCGCGAGCGCACCCTCGGCCGCCATGTGCTGGCCGTGCGGAGCGGCGCTGTGCGTGACATGACCCGCTGCGTCGTGCGCTTCGCCGTGGTCGTCGCCATGGGCGGCGGCGTGCAGCTCGTCGCCAGGCTCGAAGTACTTCGGCCCCATGAAGACACGGAAGTACACGCGGAACGTGTAGTACGCCGTGAGGCCCGCGGTGATGAGCAGTATCCACCCGATGGCCCGGAACTGCGGGTGCGAGAAGGCGTCCGCGAGGATCATGTCCTTGGACCAGAAGCCGGCGGTGATCAGCGGGAAGCCGGCGAGGTTCAGGCACCCGACGAGCATCGTGAGCCCGACGATGCGCCAGCCGGGCATCTTCTGCACGCCCGAGAGCTTGCGCAGGTCGAGCTGTCCGGCGAACCCGTGCATCACGGCGCCGCACGCCAGGAAGAGCAGGGCCTTGAAGAACGCGTGCGTGAAGACGTGGCTCGCGGCCCCCACCGAGCCGAGCACGCCCAGCCCCGCGAACATGTAGCCGAGCTGGCTCACGGTCGAGTAGGCCATGATCCGCTTGATATCGAACTGGGCCATGCCGATGGTCGCGGCGAGCAGCGCCGTAAGGGCCCCGCCCCAGGCCACGATCGGCAGCGCCCACTCACTGAGCGCGTAGATCGGCAGGAACCGGGCGACGAGGTAGACGCCGGCCGTCACCATGGTCGCGGCGTGGATGAGCGCCGAGACCGGGGTCGGGCCTTCCATCGCGTCGGGGAGCCAGACGTACAGCGGGATCTGCGCCGACTTGCCGAAGGCGCCCACTGTAAACAGCACGGGGATGAGCTGGACGATGAACGGCGTCGGCGTCGCCCCGGAGGCATACGACTGGATCAATGGCCAAAGCTCGTTGAACTGCACCGTACCGAAGTGCACGAACGTCAGCATCAGCCCCAGGGAGAGCCCCAGGTCGCCGATGCGGTTCATGATGAAGGCTTTCTTGGCCGCGGCAACCGCCGATGGCTTCTTGTAGAAGTACCCGATCAGCAGATACGAGCAGAGGCCCACGCCCTCCCACCCCAAGTACAGCAGGACGAGATTGTCGGCCATCACCAGGCACGACATCGAGAGCACGAAGAGGTTGAACGCGGCGAAGAACCGCGAATAGCCGGCGGTCTTGACGTCGCCGACCATGTACTCGCTGGCATAGAGCCCGATGAGCGTCGCAAGGCCCGTGACGAAGAGCATCCACAGGCACGTGAGCGAGTCGACATAGAGCGAGAAATCGGCGACGAACGAGCGGCCCTCTCCTCCCGTCCCGCCGCGTCCCCACTGGAAGGTCAACCACTCAAAGCCGTGGGCGATCCGCGGCACGATGCCGCCCGCGCCGTGCTCGCCGGCGAGGTTGAGGTACGTCAGCAGCACGCAGACGAACGAAGCGCCGAGACACCCGACGCTCAGCCAGGCGGGCAGTTTGCTGCGCACGCGGAACGCCGCGCACAGACCGCAGAGGATGGCCGCCAGCAGCGTGAGCGCCGGGACGGCGAGCATGAGCTCAGCGCCGGGAGTGGCCGCGGCGATCGACTCCGCCGCGTGAGCGACGTGCGCACCTGCGGCGGCAGCCCCGTCCCCGACCGTGTCCGTGCCGTGTTGTGCCAAGGTACCCAGCAAACCCGCTCCTTCGCTTCGACGCTCGCCTACCGACTCTCCGCCTCAGCTCGCTCTCTTGATCGACTGTTCCCCTTTCCCTGACCCCTGTTCACTATCCCCTCAGCTCCGACCACGCGCTCGCATCCAGAGTCTCGCGCCGCCGGAACAGCAGCACCACGAGGGCGAGGGCCATGGCGGCCTCGGCCGCCGCGATCGTGAGCACGAAGATCACGAACGTCTCGCCCGTGTGATTCAGGTGGAAGCGGCTGAACGCGATGAGCGCGAGCCCCGCGGCCTGAAACATCAGCTCCGTGCAGAGGAACATGATGATCAGGTTCCGCCGCGTGATGAACCCGATCAGCCCGATGCCGAAGAGCAGCGCCGAGAGCACCAGGTAGTGCGCCAGCGTGACCTGGTGCATCGGGTGGGGAAAGTCGGATTGCCCGAGGGTGAGCGTCGCCGCGCCGGTCAGGGCGCTCATCGCGCTGGCAAATCCGGTCATGAGGAGCCTCCCACCACGGGGTCAACAAGCTGGCGTCGATCCGCCTCGGCGCGGGCTTGTTCGTCCAGATCAACCCTCTTGCGGGCCAGCACCACCGCCCCGAGCATGGCCATCAGCAGGATGACGCCCGCGATCTCGATCGCGCCAGGATGCGATGAAAGCAGGCTGAACGCCACGCCCTCGGTATTGTTGAGGTGGACATCGGCGGGCCACTGCTCACGCGGGATGATCCGCGCCTCCGTCTGGCCGGCCTCGGCGCCGGACCGACCTACCAGGATGGTGCCGCCCTCGACATCGATCGCCGGCCGCCCGAGACTGTCATTGACGATGATGTGCTCACCCGGTTCGATGAGCTTGGCTTCGCGGAGAGAGCGCTCGACGCGGACGCTCAGCTCGCTCAGGTGCCGGCCCGCCGCGTAGCGAGTAGCCGGCGTCAGCGACCCGGCGCCGCGCCCACCGGCGAGCGCTGTACCCAGCACCGCGATCAGCACGAACCCCGTCGCGGTCGCGAAGATCGGCTCGCGGCTGTACCGATCGTATTCGGCGAGCGCCTCGACCTCGTCGGCCGTGGGCGTCTCGGTCGCGAGCATGATCACGAACAGGTATGTAATAAGGATGGCGCCCGCGTAAACGATCACCAGTGCAAACGCCATAAATTCTGCGGAGAGCAGGAGATACAGCCCACTGGAGGCAAGGATCGTCAGGATGAAATACAGCGCCGAGTACACCGGGCGGGGGTGGCTGATGACCCGCAGCGCCCCCCCCACGGCGATGACCCCGAAGATGTAGAACGTGACCGTCGGCAGATGATCCAGCGACCGCGCCAGAGCCAGCATGATCAGACCAAACGCAACGGCCGCAATCAGGCCCCCCACCACCTGCGGGTTGATGCCCCGCCGCGGCAGCGCGACGGCCACTCCGACCGCCCCTAGGGCGCACCCGGCGTAGAGCAACAAGGGGTTGAACAGGTCCAAGCTGCTGACTCCACGAGGCCCCGGCAACACCCGACGCCACTGCGACAATCGATCGTGCCGCGGCAATCAACGGACGCGCGCGGCGAACCGAACGCGGGGACAGCATGGTCCCCTTGCCCGGGGCGTGAGGATAGTGACCCCTAGCCCGTGGGGCAAACTTGGGAATGCCGTACCCCAGATGCAGCGGCGATGCCTCGCTCAAGACGCTCCCCGCCCGGTGTCCGCCGGCGCGAGCGCACGCTGCCTCTCCGAGCGTGGAGCTGCGGCGGCTGCTCTTCAAGTCACACCGGCTGATCTTCCTTATCCGGACCCGCGAAGTGCATGTGCTGCACGTCCGCCACGCGGCACAACGAGATCTTGAGCTGCCGGGTAGTTCGCCATCCGCGGAAGCGCAGGACGGACTCGGGTTCCTAGGGATCGGCATGGTCGCCAAGGCCGCTGCTTCAGTACCATCTATTCGTGATCCCTGTCCAACCACCAGCCCCCGCAGCGCCTCCGTCACCACTTCTCCCCCCCTGGAAGCGAAATCTCCCCAACCTCCTCACCGCCTCGCGATGCCTCCTCGCCATCCTCTTCTTCGCGGTCCTTTCCACCTGGTCTTTCGAGCGCTCCCCCGCCGCCGCCTCGCCCCACGTTGCCGACTGGCGCCTCATCATTGCCGCGGCCGTCTTCATCATCGCCGCCGCGACGGACGCACTCGACGGTCACCTCGCGCGCAAGTGGCACGCCGTCTCGCCGTTCGGGCGCGTCATGGACCCCTTCGCCGACAAGCTCCTTGTGCTCGGCGCGTTCGTCTATCTAGCCGCCCCTTCTTTTGAGATCGATGGCTTCGGCCAAGCCACCTCCGTCGCCCCTTGGATGGTCGTCGTTGTCCTCGGGCGCGAGCTGCTCGTCACCAGCATCCGCAGCGTGCTTGAAGGCGCCGGCGTTCCCTTCCCCGCTACAGCCAGCGGTAAGTGGAAGATGATCCTCCAGTCCATCTGCATCCCTCTCGTACTTCTGCTGATCGCGCTCGCCCCGCTCCGCGAGCTGCTGCCCACGCCCTCTGAGCGCGTCGCCGCCGAGTGGCGCCCCACCGCCGCGTACTGGGCCATCACCATCTCTGTCTACCTCACCGTCCTGGTCACCCTCTGGTCCGGCCTCCCTTACATCCTCCGCGGCTACGACGCCCTCAAGGCGACACCATGACCGATGTTCCACATCATGTTCAGTCACCCGATCCAACCCAGCGGGTTCCCGACCCCCTCATCCCCATCCCCGCGGCGACCCCGCAGGTTTCCCTCGAGATCGCCCCCGGCCCAGCCGCGGTTCCCCTCGCCGACCTCCCCAGATGGCTTATCACTTCCTTCGGACTGGGCCTGCTCCGCCCCGCCTCAGGCACCTGGGGCTCGCTTCCACCGGTCTTCCTCGCCGCGGCCATGCTCTGGCTGGGCCTCGGCCCTGCCCACGGCGCTGCCTGGACCGCCAACGCGGCGCCCAACCTTGGCCCCGCGGGATCATTCTGGATCTACCACGGCGCGCTCCTGCTGGTCCTGGTCGCTTTTTCGGCCGTCTGCCTGGCCTACGGCAAGAACGCCGAAGTCACCTTCGGCCGCAAAGATCCTGGCCAGGCCGTCGCCGACGAGACCGCTGCGATGTCGATGCCCCTCATGTTCCTCCCCGCCGCGGCCGTCGCCACGCCCCTCGCGGCCAGCGCCACCCTCGCCGGTGCGTTCATCGCGTTCCGCATCTTCGACATCCTTAAACTCCCCCCGGCTCGTGGCCTGCAGCGGCTCGGCGGGGGCCTAGGGATCCTGGTCGATGATCTCATCGCCAGCCTCCAGGCGGTGCTGGTTGTGCAGCTAATCACCCGGCTCGCGACGATGTAATGGGAATGGTTCCGCTCTCATAACCCCACAACTCCGGAATACCTCGTTTCCCAACATTTCCAGCCTCAGAACCCAAACCCAGCGGGCGCCGCCGCGTACGTGAATCGCCTACACTGCCCGCACCGGCCCACAAAGACCCCCGCCGGGGGCACCCTCAAATCAGTGCCACTCCTCCAAGCTCAAAATCTGAAGAAGACGTACGCTGGACGCGCCGTGGTGAACGGTGTGAGCTTTCACATCGAGCCCGCTGAGGTAGTCGGCTTGCTGGGCCGCAACGGCGCCGGCAAAACGACCAGCTTCCGCATGGCGATTGGGATGATCGCGTCCGACCCGGGCGGCGGAAGGGTCTACTTCAACGGCCAGGACGTCACCAACCTCCCGATGTACCGGCGTGCCCGCTTGGGCATGGGGTACCTTTCGCAGGAGCCCAGTGTCTTCCAGCGGATGACCTGCGAGCAGAACCTGCTCGCGATCCTGGAAACACTCCCTGTTTCAAGGGGTGATCGCAAGCGACGTGCCGCGGGTCTGCTTGACCAGTTCGGGCTCCTCCGCAAAGCCCGCCAGCAGGCCCGCACCTGCTCCGGCGGCGAGCGACGCAAGCTCGAGATCGCTCGCGCCCTGGTAACCAATCCCCGCCTCATCCTCCTCGACGAGCCGTTCAGCGGCGTTGACCCCATCGCCGTCGAGGACCTCCAGACCGAGATCAAGCATCTGGCGCAGCGCGGCATCGCCTGCCTCGTCACCGACCACAACGTGCAGCAGACCCTGCGCGTCTGCGACCGTGCATACATCATCGACGAGGGCAAGAAATTCGCCGAAGGCTCTCCACGCGAGCTCATCAACGATGAGATGGTCAAGCGCGTCTACCTCGGCTCGCTCTTCCGCGGCGACGAGTTCGACGACCCAACCCCTATCCGCGCCCGCCCCGCCCCCCCCTCCGCCCCTGCCGCCTCCCCATCCACACTGCCCGGCGCCGTTGTGGCCGGCGCGGGCGTGAACGGCCATGCCTATTCCAACGGGCACGCGGCGAACGGGCACGCTGCAACCGGCACAACCCGGTCGCGCTAAGCTCGGCCGCCCGAACTGCGGGCTCTATCATCCGGCATCGCGGGCGTGGCGGAACTGGCAGACGCGCGGGATTTAGGTTCCCGTGGCCGAAAGGCCGTGCAGGTTCGATTCCTGTCGCCCGCACTTATTGCGATCACTCGAACGCGGCCGCGTCGAGCGCCGGGTTCGCCTCGGCCCGCTCCCACTGGCTCACGATCGTCCCCATCATCGGGAACTGGATCTCGGTGCGGTGCGCGAGCTTGACGCCGTTCACCTCGCGGTAGTCGCTCAGGCGGTACACCACCTGCAACGGGCCGCTGCCGATCGTGCTCTGCGTGAACTCGATCGCCGCGGGCAGGCCCGTCGCCTTGCTGATGCGGATCAGTACGTCCGGCGTGCCGCGGCGCGACATCCGCAGCACGTACACCGGCTCGCCCTTGTGCTCCTCGGCGCCAACGACGGTGATGGTCTCGAACGCCTTCTCCCAGTCGCGCGCCCAGAAGAGGGGACTCTGCAACCGCGCTTCTTCGAGCTTCTCACCAATCAGCTCGTAGTTCCGCGCAAAGCCGCTGTCGGACCGGCCCTTCTCGAGCCCCGCGATGGTTGCCATACGGCCGAACGCGCCGAGGTCCACATCGGAGCGGTACCGGCCGTCGGCCGCCGCGAGCGATGACTCCTTCCCCGTCACGCCCATATGCACGAGCCGGATCGTGCCCTCGGTTCGCAGCGACGCCAGCCGACCCTCGGTATCAAACGCCCCCGCCCGCCGCACGAGCGCCACCACCTCCGCC
>JACMLW010000185.1 GCA_014379385.1 Phycisphaerales bacterium | reverse complement strand
GTGCAACGGCGCCCACCCGGCCCGCGCTGACCCGCCTGGGCCGGCGCCCATTGCGCCTGCCGGCGGCATTTCTGGGCCGTCCAACCCCAAACCACCCAATCGAGCCCCGGGCGCCCCCGCGGCTGGGGGTGCCCATGGCTGAGTTCAGTGGCGACACGCTGACCGTTCGGTGGGAGGCCAAGGGCGGCGGCATCGTCGTGACGCCTGTTGGCGACGTTGACCTCACCGCCTCGCCGGTGCTGCGCCAGGCGCTCAAGCAGGTGCAGGCCACCCGCCCGAACGTCATGGTCGTTGATCTCACCGGCGTCCCCTACATGGACAGCTCCGGCGTCGCCACACTCGTCGAGGCCATGCAGATCGCTCGCAAGAACGGCACCCGCATGGCCCTTTCGGGCCTGCAGGAGAAGGTCAAGTCGATCTTCGAGATCGCGCGACTCGACACCGTTTTCACAATCAGGCCGACGGCAGACGCCGCGCTCAGCGGCTAACACAGGGGCTCGCGACGGATGACCGAGCACGAGTCTGCGGGGGATCCCAAGTTGTCGCTCGCGGCGAGCGCCCTTGAAGGGATGGGACGCCGCTTCCTCGATCTGCTCGAGCTCGTTGGGGCCGTATGGGGCCTGCTCGCCGACGTTCTGTCATGGATCGCCCGCTGGGGCTCCAACCGCAAAGTCCGCCTGGGCCGCCCGGCGATCATCTCGCAGATTGTGCGCGTCGGCGTCCGCTCCATCTTCATCATCTCCCTTGTCTCCGGTTGCGTCGGCCTCATCCTGGTGCTCCAGATGGCGCCCCCGCTCGACGAGTTCGGCCAGCGCGACGTTGTAGCCAACATCACCGGCGTCGCCATACTCCGCGAGCTCGGCCCCCTCATCGCCGCCATCGTCCTCACGGGATTTGCCGGCGCCGCCATCGCGGCTGAGATCGGTACGATGGTGGTCGGCGAAGAGATCGAGGCCCTCGAAGCCCACGCCCTCAACCCCATCCGCTTCCTGGTCATCCCCCGAGTGCTCGCGACCGTCGTGTCGATGACCTGCCTCGCCGTTATCTCCAACCTCGTCGCCGTCACCGCGGGCATGATCACCGGGGCCCTGGCGCTCGGCATCCCCTTCGACAAGTACATCAGCAACACGCTCGACCAGGTCAAGCTCGTTGACTTCCTCACCGGCATCGGCAAGGCGACGGTATTCGGGCTGCTCATCGGGCTCATCGCGTGTACCAACGGGCTGCGCGTCACCGGCGGGGCCGCCGGCGTCGGCAAGGCGACCACCGGCACGGTGGTCCAATCGGTTGTGGCGATCATCATCGCCGACCTCATCTTCACGGCGATCTTCTTCGCGCTCGATCTGACGTAGCGCTCTTTGGCAGCTTGGCCATTTAGGTCTTTGGCTATTCGCCGTGTGGCTATCTCCGGTACCCCAGCGGGTGCTCCAGGAGCGCGTACGCCTCCCGAAGCACCGTCATCCCGATGAACCCCGCCGCCGACAGCGCTGTGAGGATCCACGCCGCCCGCGCGTAGCTGCCCTCCTCCGCCCAGATCGACTGCCCGATCAGCCACGCGCACGCGTACAGCGCTAGCCACAAAGCCCCATATCTTGCAATCTTGTTCGCCGCCCGCGGCCCCGGTCCATACAGCCGCACCTTGCGGTACGACATCAGCACGAACACCGCCGCGAGCAGCGCCGGCCCCAGCGCCGACCACGGCGACACCCACCCCGGCCACAGCCCTCCCTCGCCGCGCGAGCGCGCCCACCCGCTCACGAGAATTATCACTGTCCAGAACAGCCAGCCGAAAACAGCGAACCCCATCGCGCGTCGGCTCAGCGTCGGTACTTTCCGCTTCAGGATATGCACCACCGCGGCTACCGCCAACGAGTGCGTCATCACCAGCCACACGGGCCACACGAACACCAGTTGCGGGTTCGGCACAACCATTTGGCCCGCATAGATCAACCCGAGCGCCACCAGCCCGACGGCGGGCACGAACTTCCCCGCCGCGTTGAAGAACAGAATCGCCCCGCCCACCAGCAGCGTCAGCAGCACCGCCTGCACCCCCAGCACGGCGGCCCCCAGCACCGCGACCATCAGTGTCCCCACCACCAGCGAGACCGCCGCGTCCAGCGTAATCCGCCCCGATGCGATCGGCCGCTCCGGGTTCAGCGTCCGGTCTCGTCGCAAGTCCAGCACGTCGTTGAGCGCCGCGGCAAACGCGAACAATCCCAGCGCATTGGCCGCCCCGCCCAGCAGCAGAATCCACGTCGGGTGGTCCGACATCGCCGGCGTGCCGATCTCTTTCGCGCTTGCCTGCGTCCACAGCACGACGAACCAGACGTTCGCGATCGCCGCGAACGCCGTCGTCACCCGCGTCAGGTGCAGAATCGGCGCGAGTTTCGCGAGCGTTCGCCGCATGGGTCGTGAGTGTAAGCGCGATCGCGCCGGCGTTCGTCGAGCCGCGGGCTCGTCGCCGCTCGGGGCGGCAACCCGTACGGCTTTCCGCCCTTCTACGCTTCTGCACGCATGACTGAACTGACCCACAATCCGGCCGCCCCCCTGCCAACCCTCGCCGTCGTCGTCAGCCGGTATAACGCCTCCATCACCGACTGCCTCCTAGAGGGCGCCCGCGCCGCCTACGAGCAGACCGGCGGCGACCCGCTCTCGCTCCACATCATCGGGGCCCCCGGCGCCTTTGAACTCACCGCCCTCTCCGCCGCCGCGGCCCGCACGGGCCGCTTCGCCGGCGTGGTCGCGCTCGGCTGCCTCATCAAGGGCGAAACCCGCCACGATCGCTATATCGCCTCCGCCGTCGCGCACGGTCTCACCGAAGTCACGATCCGGACCGGCGTGCCCGTCGCCTTCGGCCTCATCACCGCAAACACACCCAAGCAGGCGCGTGAGCGTGCCGGCGGAGTCAAGGGGAACAAGGGCTCCGAGGCGATGGTCGCCGTCCTCAACACAATCGCAGCGATCACCGACCTCGGCCCCGTGCTCAGCTCGAGCGCACGCATCATCCCCGTCTCGCGCCCGCTCCCCGACAAAGCCCGCGCCGCGGCCGCCCGAGGGACAGCCTAATGGCCTCTCCCCGCGACGTCCGCCGCCTCGCCTTCCAGGCTCTCTTTCAGTTCGACGCCCGCGGCCCCTCCGACGAGGCCGACGTCTGGCAGTCTCTCGAGAGCGTGGACGACTTCACCTCCAAGGAGCGCCGCGCGGCCTTCGACCTCGCCAAGGCCGCGTTCGCCGACCGCAAAAAAGCTGACACCGTCATGGTCGAGCTCGCCCCCACTTGGCCTGTTCACCGCCAGGCCGCGGTTGATCGCGCCATCCTCCGCCTCGCCCACTACGAGATGACCTCCGGCAAGGCGCCCCCCAAGGTCGTTGTCAACGAGGCCGTCGAGCTGGCCAAGGCCTTCAGCACCAAGAAGTCCCCCGCGTTCATCAATGGGCTGCTCGACAAGGTGCTCAAGCGCGTGCTCGCGTCGAACCCCGCCGCATCGGGAGGAGATGACGCGCCGCCGGCATCCGATGCACCGCCGGAGTCATCCCTTGCCCCCGAAACGCCCTCAGAGGGAGACCGCTGAGTGGCCCTGTTCAAGTCCGCGATGTCAAAGATCAAGCAGGGCCTCGCCAAGACGCGCGACGTCCTCTTCATGGACGTGCGCGACCTCGTCCCCTTCTTCGCCCGCAAGCTCGACGATGAGCTGATTAACGAACTCGAAACCCGCCTGCTCAAGGCCGACGTCGGCACCCTCGCCACCAAGCGCCTCATCGACGGCATCCGCGCCGACTACAAGTCCGGAAAGATGACGCGCGGCGAGGAGGTTCTCGTGTACCTCAAACGCGAGCTCAAGGCCATGTGGCCGGAGCAGGACCGGTCGCTTCATATCGCCCCGCCCGGTAGCGGCCCCACCGTCATCCTGGTGACCGGCGTCAATGGCGCCGGCAAGACCACGAGCATCGCCAAGCTCTGTGCCATGCTGCGCTCGCAGGACAAGAAAGTCCTGCTCGCCGCGTGCGACACCTTTCGCGCCGGCGCCGTCCGCCAGCTCGAGATATGGGCCGATCGCCTGGGGGTTGAGGTCATCAAGGGCCAGCAGGGCGGCGATCCCGCGGCGGTTGCGTTCGATGCGTGCAAGGCAGCGATCGCGCGCGCGGCCGATGTGCTCATCATCGACACCGCCGGCCGCCTGCACACGCAGGATCCCCTGATGCGCCAGCTCGGCAAGATTCGCACCGTCGTCGCCAAGCAGATCGAGGGAGCTCCGCACGAGACGCTTCTGGTGCTCGACGCGACCAGCGGCCAGAACGCGCTCCGCCAAGCCGAGGAGTTCTCCAAGGCCGCGCCGATCACGGGCGTCTTCCTCGCCAAGCTCGACGGCACCGCTAAGGGCGGCATCGTCGTCGCGATCCGCGCCGCTACCAGCATCCCGGTCAAGTTCGTCGGCGTCGGCGAAACACCGGACGACATTGAACCCTTCGACCCCGATCAGTTCGTGGACGCCATGTTCGCTACATAGCGGACAGTTGACGGGGGGCAGGTTCCAGCCGGACGCGCCCTCGGCTCTCTTGTTCCGCTGTACCCTGTCTCCTGTCCCCTGACCCCTTCCACCCATGTCCATCTCCGCCTCAACCTGGGCCCGCCTCCTCGCTGTGATGGAGCGACTCGCCGCGAGCAGCGACCTGGGCGAGGTGCTCTCGCTCATCATCGATTCGATGCGCGACTCGCTCGCCGCCGAGCGCGCCAGCGTCTTTGAGTACGACAAGGCCAACCACGAGCTCTTTATTCGCCAGGGCCACGGCCTCCCCGACATCCGGTTCGGCGCCGATCGCGGCCTGGCCGGCGAGGCCGCCCGCACCCGCGCCATCATCAACGTCCCGGATTGCTACGCCGACTCGCGCTTCAACCCCGAGGTCGATCGCCTCACCGGCTACCGCACCCGCTGCATGCTCACCATCCCTCTCGTCTCGCTCAACGGCGATCTCGAGGGCGTCGCCCAGGTGCTCAACAAGCTCCCGGTGGCGGATGAATCGACGCTCTCGGCTTTCGATGACGACGACCTGCTCGTTACCCGGGCCTTGGCTTCCCAGGCCGCGATCGCCATCCGGCGCGCCCGGATGCTCAAGGAACTGGTCCGCAAGGAGCAGATGGAGGCCTCGCTGCGCGTCGCTCGCGACATGCAGGAATCGGCCCTCCCCGCGATCCTCCCCGATCTCGATCGGTACGACATCGCCGCCGCGGCGAGCCCCGCCGAAGAAACCGGCGGCGACGCGTTTGACGTCATGCAGATTGGCGGCGCGTGCGCTCCGGTGTCGTCGGCGGCGCCGCGCCCCCATTCCGAGTGTGTGCTGGTCCTGATGGCCGACGCCACAGGCCACGGCGTTGGCCCAGCGCTCTCCGTCACCCAGGTGCAGGCGATGCTCCGCATGGCCGGACGCCTGCGCGCGCCGCTCACCGACGCCGTGTGTCATCTCAACGCCCTTATGTGCGAAACGCTCCCGGCCGGTCGGTTCGTGACCGCGTTCATCGGCGAGCTCGATTCCGACGTCAACGCCGTGCGGTACGTCTCCGCGGGCCAGGCGCCGATTCTTCTGGTGCGTGCAGATGGTTCACATCAGGAATGGGACGCGAGTGTGCCGCCGCTGGGCATCGCACCCGACCTCGAGATCCAGGCCGCCGATGTGATCCCCCTCGCCCCGGGGGACGTGCTCTGCCTGCTGAGCGATGGGTACTACGAGCTCCGCACCAGCTCAGGCACCACCGACGAGATGTTCGGGCTCGATCGGGTGCTCGCGACCATCCGCGCCTCACTTCCGGGCTCGGCGAATGACATCCTTGAGAGCCTGATCGGCGCTGCCGAACGCTTCGCAGGCGGCCGACCCGCCGACGACGACCAGACCGCGATCATCATCAAGCGACTGACGTGAGGCCTCCTCTTGGCGGCCATTTGAGCGGTGAGACGGCGGTTGTCGAACGCCCAGGTCTCATGGAGCCGTAGCGGCGGTTGTGAAAGCTCGGGGCATCGGCCCCGGAAACTGATTCGGCTTACCGGCTTGAGCCCCAACGGGGCGCCTCGTGCGAGCGTTCATCTCCACACGTATCGCGCATGCAGCTCCAGGTTCTTCCGGCGGAGGATTGGGGAATTCATCTGTTTGGATCACAAAAACTTAGGAAAAAGGTCCGGGTCGGCTTGTTTACTCTAGACCAACTTCTCCGCGTCAACACTCGCGAGCGCTGGACCACTCCCCCTTATTCAGCGCGTAGAACCACTCATCCATCAGCTCGCCGCGCTTGAGCGACTTGCCCGGCATCAGTCCCTGGCGCGTGAACCCAAGCTTCTCGAGCACGCGCGCTGATGCCGTGTTGCCCACGAATACCTCCGCCTCGATGCGGCCAACGCCGCCTTCCGTGAACAGGTGATCCACCAAGCCCCCCACCGCCTCGGTGCCGAGGCCGCGCCCATGGTGCTCGGGGTTGAGCGAGTACCCGATGAATCCTTGCGGGAACGTGAGCTTTTGATGCGGTCGGTATCCGAGCCCGCCGATCTGCTCGCCGGAGGCCTTCTCGATAATGGCGAAGTAGACGCTCCGATTCACGAGTTCGCCCAGCAGCTCCCCCACCGCGTGCTCCTGCACCGAGTTGAGCAGGTGATCGAACAGGTCGCTCGCCGCCCGCGGCCCATCCCACGTCAGATTGTCGAAGATGTCCGTGCCCACGATGCGCTCGTAGTACCGCTGTGTCTGCTCGCGCGTCGGCCACGTGAGGATCAGGCGCTCCGTCTCTACCCGCGGCGGCACCGGGAGCCAGGGGATCACGTCGCCGGCGTCAGCGAGTGTGGCGCCGGTGCCGACCCCGACGACCCGCTCGACGTCGTTGCGCTTGAGCACCAGAGCAAGCACCTCGTCATGCGGGGCGGCGTCGTCAGTCGTCACCACCAGTGACGGGAGCTGTGCTATCGGCATGGTGGGCAGGAGCGCCCGCGCCCGCCGGATGACTTGACGGCGCGCTTCATCCGCTGGCACGCCGCCCACCGGGCCCCAACTCGCCCGCCGCAGATCGAGCACCCCCCCGCGCCCGCCCCAATCGGCGCGCGCGGACTCCGCGTTTGCAAAGGCACGGGCTTCTTCGATCGTGGCGTTCGGCAGCAGGCACAGCACGGTGCCGAGTGTATGGGCGCGCGGGATGCTGATTTTCGACAGATTCGGCATCAACCCGTCGGGGTTCTCATTGTGACAGCGGCCGCGATTCACTAGCTTCGGTCGAGATCGCTCCAAGGAGAAATACTGATGCGTTCGTTATTCAAAGCCATCGGCTGCGCCCCGCTGTCTGTGCTCTGGGGGTCCGAGCTGTCGTTGGCCGCCCCGCCCGCATTCCACAACCAGATCGAGGGCGATGCGCCCGTGCTCTGGTACTCGCTCTCCGAATCGCTCGGCGCGGCGACCACAGTAAACCGGGGCAGCTATGGGGCGACGTTCAACGGGACCTACAACAGCAACCCGGTGCTGGGCGTGGCGACCCTGGACGGTGACACCGGAGCCTCCTTCACCGCGGCCAGTCAGCAGTGGATCGAGTCGGGTGCGCCGGCGCCGGCCGAGATGCTCGGCAATCCGACCTTCACCGTCGAAACCGTGGTCTACGTGCCGATCGGCGCGCAGGTCGTCACCTACGCCCCGTTCCTCCACTGGGGCGGCGCCGCGAACGGTCAATCCGTCTTCTTCAGCTTTCACCACACCGTCAACAACAAGGGGTTCGCCGGGTTCTACAACGGCGGGCTGCGCATGACGGGCACGTTCTCGCTGAACCAATGGCACCACATCGTGTGGACCCGCGATTCAGCCGGAGGGACCAACAACGCACTGACCGGCAGCACGTTCTACGTCGATGGCGTCCCCGTCGCGCTCGAGAACGATCCCGTCCTGCCCGGTGCGCTGGTCGTCAATGTCACCTCAACCACGTTCCGCGTGCAGCGCGCCACCAACTTCAACCGCCACTTCACCGGCATTATGGACGAGGTGGTCCTTTACAACCGCCTCCTTACGCCCGCGGAGATCACGGCGCACCATCGCGCCCTGTTCTGCACCGCCGATTTCAACTTCGATGGGCAGGTTGGCAGCTCCGACATCACCGCATTCCTCAGCGCCTGGTTCGCCGACCTCGCGGGGGGGACATTCGTTGCGGATTTCGACGGCAACAACGTCGTCGGTTCCAACGACATCACCGCGTTCCTGAGCGCGTGGTTCGAGGCGCTGGCTGGGGGCGGGTGCTGATCCTCGGGTCGGGCTATTTGCCTTCCAGCACGGCCACGACCGCCGCCCCCTGCTCATCGCCCCGGGATTCGGCCCACTTCGCGGCCGTCCACCCGTTGCGATCGAGGAGGGTGCTCTTGGCGCCGCCGGCGAGCAGGACCCGGACCTGTTCAACGTCGCCGCGCTGGGCGGCCTTCATCAGCGGGGTGACCCATTCGCTGTCGGGCGCATCGGCGGGCGCGCCCCCCAGCACCAGCGCCAGCAGCACCTCCGGGGAAACCTCCGCGGCGGCGGCGAGCGCGAGCGCCGTGTTCCCGTGCTCATCAACCGCCGTTGCGCTCGCATGCAGCTGCAGCAGCGCCCGCACCTTCTCGAGGTCGCCGCGAGCGGCGGCGAGCATCAGGGCCGTCTGTCCAAAGCGATCGGTGGCGTTGATGTCGGCGCCGGCGTCGATGAGGGCGCGCAGCGAGGCGGGCTCGCCGCGAGCCGCGGCGATCATGAGCGGGGTGAGGCCGGTGCTGGTGCGGGCGTCCTCGCGGGCACGGGCATCAAGAAGGGCCTGCACGCACTGGGCGCTCCCCCAGCCCGCGGCGAAGAAGAGCGCG
>JACMLW010000184.1 GCA_014379385.1 Phycisphaerales bacterium | reverse complement strand
CATGGTCACGGCGCACGGGGATGTCCCCACGGCGCCGAGACCATCATGGTCACGGCGCACGGGGATGTCCCCACGGCGCGGGCGGCCTTCAAGGAGGGCGTCTTCGACTTTATCGAGAAGCCTCTGGACCTCGAGGTCTTTCGCAACCTCGTGAACCGCGCGGCGGAGGCCGTGCTGCTCCGGCACGAGAGCGCGCAGCTCGGGCTCGCCGGCTCTGAGGAGAGCGAGGACGGCGCCGACCTCGTGCAGCACGAGGGGTTCGAGGGGATCATCGCCGGCTCGGAGCCGATGCGCCGGATCCTCCGCACGGTGAAGACGGTCGCGGCGTCGAACATCCCGGTGCTTATCACGGGCGAGAGCGGCACGGGCAAGGAGCTGATCGCGCAGGCGATCCATCGCAACTCGCCGCGGGCGAAGGCAAATGGTGGGGGGGGCGGCGGTGGAGGGGGGGGCAGGTTTGTCGCGATGAACTGCGCGGCGGAGACCGAGAGCCTGCTGGAGAGCCAGCTTTTCGGGCATGTGCGTGGGGCCTTTACGGGCGCTGACAAGGATCGCGAGGGCGTGTTCGAGTACGCGAGCGGGGGCACGCTCTTTCTCGACGAGATCGGTGATATGCCGCTGAAGATGCAGGCCAAGCTGCTGCGCGTGCTCGAGACGGGGGAGGTGGTGCGTGTCGGGTCTAACGAGGTGCGCAGGGTCGATGTGCGCCTGGTGAGCGCCACCAACAAGGATCTCAAGGCGATGAGCCCGGCCGGGCCGGGCGCGAGCGGCGGAGGGGGGGGGGGGGGATCGGGGTCGGCCGCGTTTCGTGAAGACCTGTACTTCCGCATCAAGGGGGCGGAGATCCGTCTGCCGCCACTGCGCGAACGGCGCGAGGACATTCCGCGCATCGTGCGCCACGCGATCGCGAGGTTTGCCGATCAGGTGTCGCGCGATTCGGTCAGGCCGTTCGCGACGCCCGACATCACCGATGCCGCGATGATGCGTCTGACCAGCTACCACTGGCCGGGGAACGTGCGCCAGCTTCTCAATGTGGTGCAGAACATGGTCGTGATCGCGCTGGGCGAGACCGACGGGCGCTCACCCGCGACCCCCGACACCAAGCTCGATATTCGGCACATCCCCGACGACATTGTCGCGGCGGACTTGGACGAACTGGATGCCGGGATCGGCGGCAACGGCGGGGGATCGGGTGGGGGAGGTACGGGCAATGGAGGCGGAAGCGGGGGAACGGCATCGCTCGCGGGGACATCGCTCGAGCAGATCGAGAAGCGGGCGATCCGCGAGACGCTGCGCTTGACGGCGGGGAACCGGGAGAAGGCCGCGGAGCTGCTGGGGATCGGCGAGCGGACGCTGTACCGCAAGCTGAAGGAGTATGGGCTTCGGTGAGGCGTGTTCACACGAGCGACGCCGCAGGCCCGGCTCGATCCGCACCGGCGGAGAGCGGTGGGAGCACGATGAGCCCTTCGAGCGGCCCGATACTCGCGAGCGAGCCCGGCAAACAGGCCTGGCCCGGGGCGCGGACCCCCCGCGGCGCGTGGCTGTTCCTGCTCATGCT
>JACMLW010000183.1 GCA_014379385.1 Phycisphaerales bacterium | reverse complement strand
CGGGGCGGAGGCTCCGAAGGCGACCACGCCTGGTCGAGTGGGGGTGCGCGAGGCACGCCCGGGGCGGCGTCCCAAGCTGCTGGCGGAGGGGACATTCCTGCCGTCGCGGCGCGGCCGCATGGTGCGGGCGCCCGAGGGGGAATGGATGTACGTGTTTGACGCCGACGCCAGGGGGCTCAGCGAAGCACCGATGGTGCTGATGCCGTGCCAGAACCTCGCGGCGATGGAGCGCATCACCGCGCAGCGGGGTGAGGGCGCGACGTTCACGGTATCGGGGCAGGTGTTCGCGTACAAGGGGAAGAACTACTTGCTGCCGGCGCTGTATATCGTGAATCGGGCCAGCGCTGACCTGACGCCGGTGCAGTGAGCGGGGGGCGTTCGCGGCGGGGGCACGCGCGACTGGAAGCCGGCGAATGGAAACGGGCGGGATCAACGAGATGCAACGACGACGGCCTCGACACCGTGCTCGTCGAGCGCCGTGGGATCGGTAGGGCGAGAAATGACGCGCTCACCGATGGGAGGATGGAAGCGGGAGCCCGACAGACGGACCTTCTGGTTGGCGGTGGCGCGGGGGAGGAGCGGGAGCACTGCGAGCATGACGGCCGCCAGGGCGATGTTCGCCAGCAGGAGGGGAAGGAGGGTGTCGAGGTCGAGGTAGACCAGCACGGCGGTCATGACGACGTGGGCCATCGAGAGCGGGATGACGGATTGCCAGGCGACCTGCATGACCTGGTCGAAGCGCATGCGTGGGATGGACCAGCGGATGACCATCATGAAGCAGATGAGCAGGAGCACCTTTGAGAAGTAGATGAAGATCTTGAGGAGGACCAGGGCGAAGCCCCCCCAGCCGGGCGCGGCCTCGATCGGCAGCGTGCTCACGAAGGGGATCAGATCCCACCCGCCGAGGAAGACCAGCGCGAAGAACGCCGAGCTGGTGACCATGTGCGCGTACTCGGCGAGGAAGAAGAGCGCGAAGCGCATCGACGAATACTCGGTGTGGTACCCGCCGACGAGCTCCTGCTCGGCCTCGGCGTTGTCGAAGGGGGCGCGGTTGGCCTCGGCGAGGATGCAGATGAAGAAAATGAGGGCCGCGAGGGGCTGCTGGAAGATCAACCACCCCTCGGTGAGCTGATGACCGATGATGCGGGTGGGGATGAGGCTGCCGGTGAGGAGGAGGACGCTGAGCAGGGAGAGGCCGAGCGGGATTTCGTACGAGATCATCTGAGCGCTGGCGCGCAGGCCGCCGAGGAACGAGTACTTGTTGTTGCTGGCCCACCCGCCGAGGACCACGCCGTAGATACCGAGCGACGCCACGGCAAGGATGTAGATGATGCCGATGTTCACGGCGGCTCCGGCGACCTGGACGGGCCCGCCGGGGATCGTCCAGTTGATGAGCGGGAGGTGGATGTCGCCGATGACCCAGGTGCCGCCCCAGGGAATGATCGCAAAGCCGATGAGCGCGGGGATGACGATGGCCATCGGCGCGAGGGTGAACAGAGCCTTGTCGGCGCCGCGCGGCTGGTAATCCTCTTTCAGCAGGAACTTGATGCCGTCGGCGAGTGGCTGGCCGAGCCCCCAGGCGCCGCGCAGGAACTTCAGCCCGGGGAGGCCGAAGTCGAAGCCCACACGGTTGGGGCCGACGCGGTCCTGGATATACGCGGAGATCTTGCGCTCGAGGTAGATCGAGTAGGCCACGGTGATCAGCACCACGTGGACCATGATGATCGCGGTGATGGTGGAGACGATGAACTGGGCCGTCAGGAAGGCGGGGGGGTTCATAGGCGGCCGTACTGTAGCGAGTGATCGAGCGGAGGTGGGACGCCCGGTCGCCGCCCGCGGGCTTGTGGTCGGCGACGGTGGATGACACGAGCCCGATCGGGTTGCAATCCCGGTGCGTCAGCAGATGCGGCAGGCCGTATGGTGTTGCATGGGGAAGTTCCGCACATGGCTGCTTGGGTGGTGCCCGCAACCTGTTGGGGGCATCTTGATCATCGTGCTGGGCTCGCTGCTGTCTCTCGTCGGGGCGGTCATGCTGGTGCTGCCGGGCCCCGGGCTGCTCGTGCTTGCCGCGGGCGTGGCGCTGCTCGCCACGGAGGTGCCGTGGGCGCGCCGGGTGATGCGGCTCGCGCACAGGTGGTATTTGCGGGGGGTGAAGCGCTGGCGCGAATGGCGGTGTGCGCGGCGGGCGCGGCGTGCCAACGCGAGGGGAGAGGCGGCTGTGCAGAGTTAGGGCTGGGGCGTCGCGAGGGCCGCGCGGAGCAGTTCATTCCGGCGTGCAAGCAGGCGGCGCATGTAGCGGGTGAGGAAGAGTGATTCGACGGCGAGCCCGAGGATGCCGAGGGGTGCGGCGAACGTGACCAGATCGGTCATACGGGTGAGCGGGCCGGACGGGTCGTCGGCTGAACGAACGGCTTCAAAGCGATGTTCGTGATAGAAACGAGTGAACGCGCCGTGCCCACACTCGCGACGGGGGATCATCTCATCAATGAAGGAGTGGGGGCGTTGCAAATCCGTGATGCGGATGCTGAGGCGCTGACGCACGCCGAAGTGGCGGGCCTCCCAGGTGATGGCGTCGCCCAGCTCGGCGAGGCCGGAGCTGCGCAGGCCCGGCCCGGCGATGACACGCTCGCCGGTGTGGGCCATGGTGCGGCAGTGGAAGTCGATGTCGCGCGACAGATCGAAGCAGCGTCCGATCGGGGCGGGGAGGTCGGTGGTGAGGGAGAGCCTGGCCAATCCTGTTGCTCTACAGCTCGGGCGCAAAGCCGCGGCGGAGCGTGTTCTCGCAGCTCGCGCGCGGGTCAAGGAAGTGCAGCAGGTATTCCTCGCCGCCGGCCTTGGACCCGCCGCCGGACATGCCGAAGCCGCCGAAGGGCTGGCGGGCGACGAGGGCGCCGGTGATGCCGCGGTTGAGGTAGAGGTTGCCGACGCGGAATCGTTCTTTCGCAAGGGCGAGGTGGGAGGGCTTGCGCGAGAAGACGCCCCCGGTGAGTTTGTATGGCGAGGTGTTGGCGAGATCGAGCGCGGCCTCGTAGCTGGGGGCGTGCATGACGGCGAGGACGGGGCCGAAGATCTCGTCGGCCGCGATGGCGTGGTGGGGCGCGACGTTCGAGAAGATGTGCGGGCCGACGTAGTGGCGGCCGGTGCGCTGCTCGAGGCCATTGGGGACGGGCATGGCGAGCTCGAGGCGGCACCCTTCGGCCTGGGCTTTCTGGATGTACGAAAGGCACTTGGCCTTGGCGTCGGCATCGATCACGGGGCCGATGTCGGTGCCGGGGGCAGACTGCTCACCGATGACGAGCGCCTTGGTGGCCCCGATGAGGCGCTCGATGACGTGGCGGATGGCGGGGCCTTGGGGTCCGTCGGGATCGACGACAATCAGGCGCGAGCAGGCGGAGCACTTCTGCCCCTGGAATCCGAAGGCGGACTGGCGGATGCCGAGCACTGCTTCGTCGAGGTCGGCGGAGGTATCGACGATGACGGCGTTCTTGCCGCCCATCTCGCAGATGACGCGTTTGAGTTGGGAGGGCAATGGGGCATGGGCAGTGGGCAATGGCGACGAAGACGGAGAGCGGAAGGGCGAGGCGGGCGCCGCGGCGCTCAGGATGTCCAGGCCCACGTCGCGCGAGCCGGTGAAGGCGATGATGGCGACTCGCTCAACGCGCACCAGTGCGGCGCCGACGGTCTCCCCCGGCCCCGCGCACAGGTGCAGCGCCTCTCGCGGCACGCCGGCCTCATGCAGGATGCTCACGAGCAGCGAGGCGATCCCCGGCGTCTGTTCCGCGGGTTTAGCGACCACGGTGTTGCCCGTCACCAGCGCGGCGACCGTCATCCCGCAAAGGATCGCCTGAGGGAAGTTCCACGGCGAGATGACGGCGCACACGCCGCGGGGCTGGTGCCAGACTTCGTCGAGCTCGCCGATGAAGCGGCCGATGCGGCGCGGCTCGAAGAGACGGGGGGCCAGGCGGGTGTAGAACTCGCAGAAGTCGATGGCCTCGCAGACATCGGCGTCGGCCTCGCGCCAGGTCTTGCCCGATTCCTTGATCATCACCCCGGCGAGGGTGTCGCGGCGTTGCCGCATGAGAGTGCCGGCGCGAGCGATGATCGCGGCGCGATTGAGGGCGGGCGTGTCGCGCCAGGCGGGGAAGGTCGCGGCAGCGCGGGCGGTCATGTCGCGAGCCTGCTCGACCGTCCGGTCGTTGGCAATAGCGGGGACTTTGGCGGCGGCGACCGCGGCGGCGAAGGTGTCGCGCACGGTGCGCTGGGAGAAGTCGCGGAAGGGCTCGTTGAAGAAGGGGCGTCCATCGCCCACGCCGGGAACGGCGGGGGACATCGCGTGGCGCTCCGGGCCAATGGCGGAGAGGTCCTGCGGGTGCGTCGCCTTGCCAAGCGAGCCATTGAGTCCGGGGCCGTGCGGGTCATGGGGTGAAGCGAGCAGCACCGCGGGATCGGCGTTGTCGAGGAAGCCCGCCTTCAACCACGATTCATTCGAGGTGTTCTCGAGCAGCCGGCGCACGAGGTACGCCATCCCCGGGATCATCTCGCCGACTGGGACGTACTCGCGGATGCGCAGCCCCATGTCGGCCGCGGCGTACTTGAGCTGGTCGGCCATGCCGTGGAGCATCTGCAGTTCGAGCGCCGCGTGGGGGAGGGAGCGCCGTTCGAGGCCGGCGAGCGCGTACGCGATCGAGCGGACGTTGTGGGAGCCGAGGGCGAGCTTGACGCCGGGGCGGGATTCGGGTCGCGGCGAGGCATCGAGGAAGATGTCGGTCATGCGCTCGAAGCAGGCGTCGGTCTCGCGCTTGGTCGTCCAGACCGGGCAGGGCCACCCCATCTGCTCGCTGTGGATGACGTGGTAGTCCCAGTACGCGCCCTTGACCAGGCGGACCGTGATGGTCTTTCCGGTCCGTTTGGCCCACTCGCAGATGCGGCGGGCGTCGGCTTCGCCGGACTTGAGGTACGCCTGCATGGCCAGGCCGGCTTCAAAGGTGTACTGCTCGCAGCATCGCATGAAGAGCTCGAGCGTGAGGTCTTTGAGCGAGAACTGCTCCATGTCGAAGTTGACGAAGACGCCGCGCTGGCTCGCGGCCTCAAGGATGGGGCCGAGGCGGCGCATGAGCTCGCGGATGGAGCCCTCGGTGTCGATGGGGTCGCAGCGTGCCGAGAGCGAGGAGATCTTGATGGAGACGTTGGTGCGCGGGATCGCCCCGAGGTGGTCGGACTCGAGGCGCGGGTTGGGTTTCCACCCGGCGACCTGCGCGGGGAGGTTGTTGATGAGATCGAGGTACTTGCGCTGGTAGGCGTCGGCTTCATCGTCGGAGACGCAGGCCTCGCCAAGCAGATCGACCGAGAAGGCGATGCCGTCGTTCCACAGGTCCTTGAGGTTGGGGAGCGCGCTGGCCGCATCGGTTCCGAGAATGAACTTCGAGGCCATGCCGGTGATCTGCTTGGAGATCTGGCCCGCCGCGAGGCCCTTGGCGAGCCCGCCGGCCTTGAGCGCGGCGTCGATGACGCCGGGAACGGTGACGCCCGGTTGGGAGAGGTAGTCCTTCAAATGGTCGAAGACGTCCTCCGGCGTGCGGAGCATCGGGAAGGCGTCGACGAAGCGGAAGAGCTGAACCTTGAAGTTGGGATCCTTCATGGACCAGTTCATCAGGGCGTCGGAATAGAACTTGGCGGAGAGGAGGCCGGACTTGTGGCCGCGGGCGCGGGCGAGCATGTCCTTGCCAATTTCGAGGACGCGGAGGTCGCCGGCGCTTGCGGGCGCGGCGACGCGTCCATTGGAAGGGGGTGGGGCGGTAGGTCGGGCGGGCACGGATTGAGGCTTGGACTTGCGGGCGAACAGCGCCATGCGGGCGGCTCCGGCGATCGTACAAGTGTGGTGGCGAAAGGAAGTCCAAGTGTAAGCCGCACTGGCCCAAAGGCGCCGCCGGTGAGGCGGCTATGGCCCCTAGCGGATTGGGTCGGCGGTGTGCCGGTTGGTCTACGGTTGACCCGGCACATCGGCATGACACACGCGCCAAACAAGTCCGGCAGGGTGGCGACGATCGGCACGTTCGACGGGGTACACCTCGGGCACGTGGCGCTCGTCGCCGCGG
>JACMLW010000182.1 GCA_014379385.1 Phycisphaerales bacterium | reverse complement strand
CCTTCAACGGCTGTGGTCTGTAAGTTGCCTGGTCGCACGGGCTTGGAGCCCGTGTGAATGAAGTGTCACAGGCGTTGGGCCTGTGAACAGCTCGACTGATTCCCACCGACCCCGGGCTCACCACCCGGGGTCGTTTCTTTTGGCGGGTTATTACAGGGCCTGAGTGGCCTATACAGGTAGATTGCGCTCCCGCCATTTTTCTCTTGAGGACTGGTGATTTGGCGGTAGAATGATGTCTCTGGTGGGCCGGGTGGTGCTGTACTCGTGAGTCTCCGGGGATAGCGGAAGGCGACCGGATGTCCATACCGCACACGCTTGACGACGTCAGTCTGGGAGGAGTTGGAGCGGCTTCGCAGTCGTTGACGACTCGTTCGCCCGCGGCCCGCGCTCTCTACGCGGCGGGCGGGTTGTCGCCCGCGACGTGGTTCGAGCTTGAGTACCGCCTGCGCGATGACGCCGCGTGCCCGTGCGATTGCCCGTCACCGTGTTCGGTGCTGCGCACGTGGCTGAACGCGGAGGGCCCGAGCGTGGTGCGGCCTGGCAGCCGCGTGGTGGTGGTGGGGAGCGGGCTGGGGGACGATGTGGCCGAGCTCTCGAGCCGCGGGTTCGACGTGACGGCGTTTGACGTGTGCCTGCGCGCCGTTGAGTTGGCGCGGGCGCGGTTTCCGGAGCTTGCCTCTTGCTTCGTGCAGGCGGATGTGTGCGACCTGCCGGCGCGGCTGCGGAGGCGGTTCGAGCTGGTGGTGGATGTGCAAACGCTGGATTCAATCCCGCCGGGGATGCGGAAGGAAGCCGCGGCGGGGATCGCGAGCCTGGTGGGGGCGAAGGGCATTCTGCTGACGATCGCGACGGCGCGGAGCACGGCGGAATCGCTGGACGGGGTTGACGGCCCGCCGTGGCCATTCACGCGCGACGAGTTGTGCGGGATGTTGCTTTCAGCGGGGCTGCGGCCGCTGCGCGAGCCCGATGAGTTCCAGGATGATGCCTCGGGCTCACGGTGGCTGCGGGGGATCTTCGGGCGCTGCGTCTGATTATTCAGGGTGATGCCGGCTCGAGCGCTCGATACGTGCGAAAGCTGAGTATGTCGCTCACTCGGGTTGTGTAGATCAGTTCGAGTCGGCCTGCGGCCAGATGATGCGCGTAGCGCTCGTGCTCGGTGCTGCCCGCGTCGGTGCGGAGCGCGATGAGTGCTCCCGGCGGCGGGAGTTCAGCGCGGAGCATCTCGGCTTTCTTCCAGAGCGGCGTGATGCGGATGCCGTCGAGGCGAGCTCGATGCTGGGCGCCGAGCAGGATGTCGGGGCGGGCCTCGATCAGGTCGTCGGCCCAGATGATGGCGTTCGATTTGATTGTGTGCGCCAGTGCTTGCCCGTGCAGGCTGCCGCCCCGAGAATCTCGCAGGTCGTCTTTGTAGAGGCCCCATGTAAGAAGCCCAAGTAGTAGCAGCACCGCGGCTTGCAGCGGGGTCGTGAGGCACATGAGCCGGGCAATGCGGCGGCGGGTGGGCGTGAAGTCGCTGGTTGCACAGCCGCACGCGACATACGCGGCGAGCGAAGGAAGAAGCGCGGCGGCGGGCATGGCGTAGCGCGGGTTCGAAACGCCCGAGATGACGAGGATCGCTATTGAGATGACCCAGGCGAAGCCGAGGGCGCGGGCGACTCTGAACCGCGGCTGATCGCTCCCCCGGCCCTCGGCGCGGGCGTCAGACCCCCATGGGAAGAGCAGCCAGAGCGACGCGGGCAATGCGGCGATGAACGCGGCCGGTGCGAGCGTGGCGATGCCGAGGAGTCGGTGGCGTTCCCATAGGAACGCGACGGGACTCTGTGTGATGGCGGGGTTATCACTGTTCGCGCGCAGGACGGCCAAGGCGATGGGCGCGACGACAGCCGCGGCGAGGACGAGCGAGATCCAGAGGCCGGGTCTCACCAGCGGGCGAGTGCTCCGCGCGACCACACACGATGCCCCAACCACGGCGATAAGCACATGGGCGCCGGCGGGGCCCTTGGCGAGCACGGCGATGACGATCCCGAGTGCCGCGGCGGCGCAGCGCGCGAGATGGTTAGCCGACAAGGCGATATTGGAGGTAGTGGGGCGTCGCCATTCGGTCGGCATCCATATTAGGAGGTCGATGAGGAAAAATGCCGCGAGCTGGGTGCCGAGGTTGTTGAGGGCCTCGATCTCCGCCGCGCGAGCGGGCTCGAAGAGCAGCGGCATCAGAACGTGGGTGACGCCCGCGGCGAGCCCCCAAGGCTTGCCGAACCAGCGCGAGGCGAAGAGATACGAGAGCAGGACGCCGAGTGTCGCGGAGAATGCGGAAACAGCGCGGGCGGAGAACTCTGATTCGCCGAAAAAAAAGGCGGACGCGGCGACGGCCCATGGCATTCCAGGTGGCTTGCGGAGGTAGGTCTGGCCGAAGAGCTCGATCTTCAGCCAGTTGCCGGTCTCGAGCATGGTCCATCCAGGGATGACGCGGTGGCCCTCACTGGCCGCGAAGCCCGAGGCGCCGAGGTTGAACCAGTAGAGCAGGAGGCACAGGCCCACGAGAAGCGGGAGGTGCCAGCGTGGGGCTGCGAGGAGTTTGCGGAGCACGGGCTAGTGGCCGTCGGCCGCGATCGCGGCGGGTTTCGATGCAGACTTGGTTGAGCCCGCCGGCGGGGGGGGGAAGCCGGCGATTGGGCGGCCGGATTCAAACGAACTGGTGATCTCGTCGGTCCAGTCGGCGAGGTAGGCCATGAGCTTCCAGTTATCGCCGGGGCTGTGGCGATAGTCGAACGCCTCGGGATAGACGCTCTCGATCGACCGGCCCTGGATGATGTGGCGATAGAGGATGATGCAGGCGCCGGTGCGCTGCGCACCAGTGGCGCAGTGGACGAGGACGGGGTGATTGGCCTCGTCGGCGAGGAGCTTCAATGCCGCGACGTATTGGTTGGGATTCCCCGTGCCGTCGCCTTCCAAGCGGAAGACATGACGGCGAACGCCGAGCGCGTCGGCGGTTCGCTGGGCAGCGGTTTCCTTGCCTTTGTCGCGATCGAAGGCGCCGAGATCGACGATGGTTTTAATGCCGTGCCGCTCGGCCAACGTCTTGGTCTGGGCGGGGGAAAGCGCCGCGCTCCGGTAGATATGCCCGGCTTCCACCACCCCGAAGTTACGGCGGGCGCCGTCGAACGGGAGGACAATCACAGCCAACGCGAGGACGATGCTTGCGAGCGCCAGCAGGCGGAATCGGTGCTGAAATCTATGGCGTTGACGCGACATAAGGGTGAGATGATTGTACGGCGGTGTACGATGGAGGGATGGACTCGGAGCCGACGAATACTGGTACGCCGGTTGCTAGAGAAGCAAATCGCGCGCCGGGCAAACTCCCGAAGGGCAAGGCCGCAGCGGCCAAGGTCGGCGGCACGGCCGGCGTGTCGGCGTATCCCGAGAGTGTTGAGCGGCTGATTAGTGGCCTCGCCGCGCTCCCCGGTATCGGCAGGCGATCCGCGGAGCGGCTGGCGTTCCACATCCTGAAATCGGACGCGGCCATGGCAAAGGCTCTGGCCGGCGCGATCTGCGATGTGAAGTCGCAGGTCCGGCACTGCTCGATCTGCTACAACCTCGCCGACACCGACCCGTGCCCGATCTGCGCGGGCGCGGTGAGCGGACCGAACGGCGCGGCCCGCGACCGCGGCCTGGTGATGGTTGTGGAGCAGCCGCGAGATCTGATCGCGCTGGAACAGACGGGGATGTTCAAGGGGGTGTATCACGTTTTGATGGGACGGATCAGCCCGCTCGACGGGATCGGTCCGGGGGATCTGACCGTCGCTGACCTGTTTGTACGGGCCGAGGAGCCCGCGCGGAACGCGGGCGGTGAAGCGGTGCGAGAGGTGGTGCTGGCGCTGAATCCGACGCTCGAGGGCGACGGCACGGCGCTGTACCTGGCACATGAGCTGCAGAAGCGGGGCGTTCAGGTGACAAGGCTGGCGCGCGGGCTGCCGGCCGGATCGCAGCTCGAGTTCGCGAGCAAGGCGGTGCTGGCGGACGCCATCGATGGACGGCGGCCGGTGTGATGATGGAGGAGAGCAGAGCCGAGTTTTGGAAGGGAGCACGTGCTGAGCGGTCATGAGGTTTGACGCATCACAACAGATGAGGCTTGGCCAGCACATGAAGCTGGCGCCCAGGATGATCCAGTCGATGGAGATCCTGCAGATGGCCGCTCACGAGCTGGAGGAGCGGATCGAGCAGGAGCTGGAATCGAACGTGACGCTCGAGGTGATGGAGCCAGACATCGAGGGGGAGCGGACGACGGCCGAGAACGCGCAAGTGGGGGGCGTGGCGGAGGGGCGTGTGGAAGACCGCCCGCTGGAGGCGGGCGAGGCGGCGGACGACTTCGAGCGTCTTGATTCGTACGAGCAGTCAAACCCCGAGGCGCTGGAGAACGAGTACTCGGCGAGCGACAGCACGCCCTCGCGCGACGACTACTTCGAGCGGGCGACGCGCACGCGCGACAGCGGCGAGCCGGACGCCAAGAGCGAGGCGATGGCGAACACCGCCGCGCGGGGCGCCTCGCTCATCGAGCAGCTGCTGGATCAGTGGCGGATGGCGGAGGTGGAGGAATCACTTCGGCGGCTGGGGAGTCAGATCATCTCGTTCATCGAGGACGACGGCTATCTGCGGACGGACCTGGCGACGATCATCGACCGGATGCCCGCGGGGATGGAGCGGCCGACGACGGGGGCGATGTCGCTGGCGCTGCGCGCGGTGCAGCTCTTGCTCGAGCCGGCGGGGGTGGCGGCCCGGGACGTGCGCGAGGCGCTGCTGCTGCAGATCGACTCGATGGCGGCCCACAAGTGGGCGCTGAGCCCGCAGGAGCGGGAGCGCTGGCCGCTGATTCGCCGGATTGTCGCCGACTATCTGGAGGATCTCTCGCAAAACCGGCTTCCGAAGCTCGCGGAGAAGCTGGGGGTTGGGGTGAGCGACGTGAAGGATGCAATCGAGCAGATGCGCCGTCTGAGCATGGCGCCGGCACGCGAGCTGGTGACGGAGAGCGCGGGCGTTATCTTCCCGGACGCGATCGTTGAGTTCGACGAGGAGGAGGACCGCTACATCGCGTACCTGGCCGAGAGCCGCATCGGGAACCTGCGGCTGAACCAGGAGTACGCCAAGATGGCGCGCGACCGCGGGGTGCCCAAGCCGACGCGGGAGTTCCTCAAGCGGAACATCTCCAACGCGGCGTGGCTCATCGACGCGGTAGAGCAGCGGAGGCGGACGCTTCTGCGGGTGATCAGTGTGGTCGTCGATGCGCAGCGCGACTACTTCGATTACGGCGCGGCCCATCTGAGGCCCCTGCCGATGACGCAGGTGGCGGACCAACTGGGCATCCACGTGGCGACGGTCTCGCGGGCCGTGGCGGACAAGTACCTGCAGACACCACGGGGCGTGGTGCCGCTGCGCGGTTTTTTCAGCGGGGGAACTCAGACCGAGAGCGGGGAGGATGTGTCATGGAACGCGGTGAAGGCGGCGCTGAAGGAAATCATCGACGTGGAGGACAAGAGGTCGCCGCTCAGCGATGAAACGCTGGCGGAGAAGTTGAAGGAACGGGGGATCGAGATCGCGCGCCGGACGGTGGCGAAGTATCGCGACCAGCTCAACGTGCCCAGTGCGCGGCTGCGAAAGTTGTTCTAGGAGCTCGGTTCCCGGCGCTCGGGGCGCCGGCGTGAGGCGGCATGTTGGCGCAAGCCCTGTCGGAACGCGAACCCAAAACTGGAGGAATACGAGACGATTCGCTTGGGCGCATCGCTGGCATCGGGGATACTTCAGCAACGCGGAGGGTCGCTCTGCTGGGCGCCGAGCGGCGAGGACCGCCGCGGAGCGCGGGAGTATGCATGATGGCGATGCTTCTTAGAGGTGATGACGGGAGCGAGTTCGAGCTGTCGCTGCTCGAGGATCCCTCGCTGGAAGGTGAGGAGCGCGAGGGCGGCCTTGACCCTGCGGGTGAGGATGCACCGTGGACGACGATCTCCTTCCGGGTGGCGACTCCGAATGAAGAATGGGCCGAGTCGGCCCCGTGCGTCAACCCATTCCAGGTGCAGAACCTGCTTGACTGGCTGGAAGGGGTTGGCAGCGGCAAGCCGGAGGAGGCCGATCTTGAGCTGCTCGAACCCGAGCTGAAGTTCGCGGTGATCAACGACAACGGCAAGAGCGTGACGCTGCGCATCGGCTTCCACCTGGACGACCGCCCGGAGGAGTTCAATGTGGATGCCCCCACGGACGCCCAGTTCGTCGATCTAAAACTGACGCGGGAGCAGGTGCGGGTCGCGGCGCTGGAGCTGCGCCGCGACCTTGAGTCGCGATCCGAGAATGAGATGCATCTGGAGGAGGCCCCGAGCCGGGAGCCGGTTCCGGGTGAGCCCAACGACGAGGCGGAGCGCGGGGACGAGTTGGACGACGAGATAGAGGGCATAGTCGGCCGGTAGTGGGAAGGGCTAAGGATTGCCGGAGGGGCCTGGCGGCTGAGTGAGAAAATGTAGCCTATGCTACATTAATGCCTGCACTCGCCTCGCGCCCGGAGCACAGCGCCCGGAGCCCGCTCTCGATCCACGACATGACCGTCGCGTATCAGCGACGGCCGGTGCTATGGGATGTTGATTACGACGCGCCGTTGGAGCCGTCGCTGGTGGCGATCGTTGGGCCGAACGGCGCGGGTAAATCAACGCTGATCAAGGCGTGTCTCGGGCTGGTGCCGATGGCGTCCGGTCAAGTCGAGGTGTTCGGCCAGCCGTACCGGGCGCAACGAAAGGTCGTGGGGTACGTGCCGCAGCGCGAGAGCGTGGACTGGGACTTCCCGGTTTCGGCGCTCGACGTGGTGGTGATGGGGCGGTACGCGATGATCGGGTGGGCACGACCGGTGACGCGCGCCCACAAGCAGGCGGCGCGTGAGTGCCTGCGGCAGGTTGGGATGGCCGACCTGGCGGACCGGCAGATCTCGCAGCTCTCTGGCGGGCAGCAGCAGCGGGTGTTCCTGGCCCGTGCACTGGCGCAGGAGTCTCGGATCTACTTCATGGATGAGCCGTTCGCGGGCGTGGACGCCGCGACGGAGCACGCGATCGTGGACCTGCTGCGCGAGCTGCGTTCGCGGGGGCGCACGGTGTTCTGCGTGCATCACGACCTGCAGACGGTGGAGCAGTACTTTGACCATGTGGTGCTGCTGAACACGCGCCTCGTTGCGGCGGGGCCGGTGGCGACGGTGTTCACACACGAGAACCTGCGGAAGACCTACGGGGGCCGGCTGACGGTGCTCGAAGAGGCGGCGCAGGCGGTGGCACAGGCGGCGCGCCCGGGGGTGAGCGCTTCGGCGCCCAGCCGGGGCGTAGCGGGCGCCATGACCGGCGGAGGCATTGCGGGCGCTGGCGGTGGGGGGGGGGGGTGATGGGCGCGTGGGCGCTTCAGATTGCCACCCTCGCGCCGGTCCGTGTGGACTGGCCCGGATGGACGCAGGTATTGCAAACCCTGACCTTTCGGGCGGGATTCAACTCGGCCGGGGTGGTGCTGGCGGCCACGGTGCTGGGGATCGCGGGGGGGACGGTCGGCACGTTCGCCCTGCTGCGGCAGCGGGCCCTGATGAGCGATGCGCTGGCGCACGCGACGCTTCCGGGGATCGGCGCGGCGTACCTGATTGCGGTCGCGCTCGGGGCGACCGGCAAGTCGCTGCCGGGGCTGCTGGCGGGCGCCACCGTAACGGGCATAATCGGCGTGCTCACGGTGCACGCGATCACGCGTCACACCCGGCTAAAGGAAGATGCGGCGATCGCGGCGGTGCTGAGCGTCTTCTTCGGCGCGGGGGTGGTGCTGCTGAGCTACATCCAGCGTCTCCCGACTGGGACGCAGGGCGGTCTGAACCACTTTATTTACGGTCAGCCAGCCGCCATGAGCCTGCGCGATGCGGCGCTGATCGGTGGCGCGGCGCACGGGGCGATCGCGGTCGCGGCGGTGCTGCTCAAGGAGCTGCGGGCGGTGTGCTTCGATGATCGATTCGCCGCGGCGATCGGGCTGCGGGTGTTTGCGATCGACCTGGTAGTGATGGGGTTGGTCGTGCTTGTCACGGTGATCGGCCTGCAGGCGGTAGGGCTGATGTTGGTGGTCTCGCTGCTGGTGGTGCCGCCGGCGACGGCGCGGTTCTGGACGGACAATCTGACGAGGATGACGATCCTGAGCGGCGTGATCGGCGGGCTGAGCGGGTATATCGGGGCATCGGCGTCGGCCGTGCTTCAAGACCTGCCCGCGGGGGCGGTGATCGTGCTGACGGGGGGCACGTTCTTTGTGGTGAGCATGCTGATATCGCCGCGACGGGGCGTGATTCATCACGCGGTCCGGCTGGCGACGCAGCGTGCGGCGGTTGCCCGGGATCATTTCCTGCGTGGCGCGTACGAGGTGCTCGAGATACGGGGCGTCAAGCCGGGCGACGAGGCGGGGGGGGGCTTCACGCTCCATGAGATCAAGCCGGGGCGGACGATCGGGCTGGGGACGAGGGTGCTGGCTGCGTGGCTTGTCAGGCGTGGGCTGCTAGAGCGGGGAAGCGCGGCGGGTGCAGCCAAGAACTGGGCGCTCACGGCAAGGGGCCACTCCGAAGCGCTGCGGCTGACGCGGAACCATCGATTGTGGGAGGAGTACCTCGTCACCCACGCGGAGGTGGCGCCGTCGCATGTGGATCGCTCGGCGGATCGTGTCGAGCACGCGCTCTCGGCCACACTGGTGCGTGAGTTGGAGGAAGCGCTGCGGCAGCAGGGGCGGCTGCCGATGGAGTTTGCCACGGCGCCGGCGAGCGTGCATCCTATGGGAGGGGCGCGGGCTCGCGCGCATTTGGATGCGGCGGGCGGGGGGTCGGCATGAGCGAGCCGCTGCGCCAGTTCGTTGTTGCTGACCTCACGCCGATGGTGGGAGCAGTGCTGGCGTCGGTGGCGTGCGCCCTGCTGGGAAACTTCCTGGTGCTGCGCCGGCTGTCGCTGATGGGCGATGCGATTTCGCACGCGGTGCTGCCGGGGCTTGTCGCGGCATTCCTGGTGGCGGGATCGAGGGCGACGGGTGTGATGTTCCTTGGCGCGGCGGGCGCCGGGCTGCTCACGGTCATCGCCGTGGAGGCACTTCGGAGGCTCACGCGGATTGAGACGGGAGCCGCGATGGGCGTCGTGTTCAGCGTGATGTTCGCGCTGGGTGTGCTGATGATGAAGCGTGCCGAGGGGCTGGAGAACGTTGACCTCGACATTGACTGTGTGCTCAACGGCCAGCTTGAGCTGCTGTTCTGGGCGGTGCCGTCGAGCGAGCCGCTGCTGTCGGCGGCGGGGTGGCGTGGGTTCCCGCCGCAGGTGCTGACGTTGCTGGTGGTGTGCGCCGTGTGTGTGGCCGCCGTGGCGGTGTTCTTCAAGGAGCTGCGGCTCGTGTCGTTTGATGCGGGGCTGGCGACATCGCTCGGGTATCCGGCGGGGATGATCAGCGCGGGGCTGATGGTGCTGGTGGCGGGGGCGGTGGTGGCGTCGTTCCAGGCGGTGGGATCGATCCTGGTGATCGCGATGCTGGTGTGCCCCCCGGCGACGGCGCGGATGCTGACGGATCGGCTGGGGAGGCAGGTCTCGATCAGCGTGGCGATCGCGGTGGTAGACGCGGTGGTCGGGTATCTCCTCGCCACGCGCGGACCAGGGCTGCTGGGGGATGAGGGGGGCGCGGTGAGCGCGGCGGGGATGATGGCGGTGGTCTCCGGCGGCGTGCTGGGGATGGCGGTGCTGGGTGCGCCGGTGCATGGGGTAATCGCGAGGCACGCGCGGCGATGGAAGCTGGCGAGGGAGATCGCCGAGGAGGACATCCTGGCGATGCTGTACCGGATTTGGGAACAGCGGGGGGCGGTGGGGACGCTTGGGGTTGGCGATGCGGTGGAGGCACTCGGCGGGGGTCACGCCGCGCGGGTCGCGGTGAAGCGGTTGGTCCGCGCTGGGAAAGTGGAGTGGAGAGATGGAGCCGGGGCGGATGGCGGTGGGGGGGCGGGGAGGTCGAGGGGGGCCGTGGCGCTCACCGACGCGGGCGGGCGCGAGGCGCGATCGCTGGTGCGGACACATCGCCTGTGGGAGACGTACCTGGTCGAGAAGGTGGGCTTGCGGTCAGACCACGTCCACTGCACGGCGATGGAACTGGAACATCACACGACGGCGCAGATGCGCAGCGAGCTGGCTCCCGAGGGCGCGGCGCCCGCGATCGACCCGCAGGGCAAGGCGATCCCGCCGGCGTGAGAAGCGCTCAGGGAGTGGGCGGTCGATCTCCCTTGGCTGTTCCCGGCTGCCGGGTATACCGCTGCATGGCGGCGATCGTCTGGGCGCTCACGTGGTGCTCGATGCCCTCGGCGTCGATCTGGGCCTGGGCGTCGGGCACACCGATGGCGACAAGGAATCGGAGCACTGTTTCGTGGCGTTCCGCCGCGCGCTGCGCGAGTCGTTGGCCCTTGGGGGTGAGCGTGACGGGGCGGTACGGCTCCGTAAGCACCAGCCCCTCGCCGACGAGGCGCTTGAGGATGCGGCTGACGGTGACGTGGCTCACGCCCATCATCGCGGCGAGGTTCTTCACACGAACCTCCTGAATCCGTGCCGCAAGTTCGGCGATCGCCTCGACATAGTCTTCGCCGGTCTCATCGCGGTGGGCCGCGCGGGTGCCGCGGAAGCGATCCGGGGAGCGGGGCTGATCGTCTCTTGCCGGGGCCTTGCTCACCAGACGCGCTCCAGATCAGCGGCGGTCTTGCCCGCGATGCGCACGGTCTTCTCGGCGTTGCCGTGGCCGCGGACGACGCTGACGTCGGCGTCGCGAACGCCCAGGGCGCCCGCGAGGAGTTCGCAGATGGCGCGGTTGGCCTTGCCGTCTTCCGGCGGCGCGGCGACACGTACCTTGAGGCGCTCGCCGAGTCGGCCGGCGATCTCTGAGGTGCGGGCGCCGGGAACGGCCTTGACGGCGATGAGAACCGCCCGGATCCCGGGTTCATCGATAAACAGAGGGGTGCTGACAGCCACGCGGAAGACTATCACGCGGCGGGGATAACTGGCGAGATTGATTCGGTCGATGCCGATTGCATGTGAGCGGGGGGGGGTTTACATTTGATGGGGAGTTCCGACGCCACGCCGTGGAGTGACCGGTAACCAAATCGAGGATAACGCTCGACCGGCGGAGCCGCCGAAAGGGAAGCCATCATGCGAACCAGAGGGGTGATCGTCGGTGCGGTTGCGACGATGCTGCTCAGCGCGGGCGCGGCGTTTGGTCAGCTTGCCGAATCGAACGTGCTCGTGGTATACGACTCGCGGATCGCCGATTCGCTCGCCGTGGCCGAGTATTACGCGGGCTCGGCGAATGTGCCCGGCGGCGCTGGGGGCCTGATCGGCAAGCGTCCCGGGGTGCTCGTGGTGGACATGGCGAGCCTTGCCGGCGGGGGGCAGTTCCCCGCGGCCCACACGATCAGTTATCCCAATTATGTGAGCAAGTTCCGCGACCCCCTGCGGGCGTTCCTTGATGGCGCTGACCTTGAGCAGCAGGTTCGGTGCATCGTGCTGACCAAGGGCCTGCCGCACCGTGTAGACGACCACGACAACGCCGGAATCGGCGACAACCCGGGCGGATCGGTCAACGAGTTTACCGCGGGTGATGCCACCAACGCGTCCCTCGATATCGAGCTTTCGCTGCTATGGCAGAATATCGACACCGGCGAGGCGGGCGGCCCGGCGGACTCGCGGGCTGACGGCATCATCTCGAACCCGTATGGGCGGTCGATCCACCCGGTGCTGGCGTACCCGAGCGGCAACATCAGGGCCGCGAAGACATTCTCGCCGTTCCCGGGATGGACGGGCGCGCTCTGGGTGCCGGCGGGGACGGGCGCGGCGCGCCTGACACCGGGTGATATATACCTGGTGACGCGCCTGGACGGGAATACGGTGCCGCAGGTTCGGTCGATGATCGACCGCGCGGTCACGTTGTCGGGATGGATCGATGTGGACACCGAGGTGGTGGCGCTGGTGCTCGATGAGAGCAACTCCGACGGCGTGGCGAACGCCGGCGAGAACGGCGAGCTCGACAACCAAGGCCCCACGCCGCTGCGCGCCGGTGACGATTACGAGCAGTCGCGCGACCGCCTGCTGACCGATGGGCGCTTCCTTCCCCCGAATGTCCGGTACAACGCGCTGTCGGGCGCGGCGAACTTCATCGTCGGCCCGCTGCTGTCCTTCGATGGCGAGGGGCTGGTTGTGAGCGATCCGCTGTTGCTGCTGGCGAGCGAGGGCGACAATCACGCAGGGCCCAAGCCCGGGGGAGGCCCCGGCCCAGACCCGGCTGCGGGGCCGTTGTACGCCGCGTCATTCAACTATGCGGATGGGGCTGTGTTCAACAGCATCGAGTCGTACAACGGGCGGGTCTTCGGCGGGGCGCCGCAGTTCGGGAACCAGGAGCAGGCGGCGGACTTCATCGCCGCGGGCGGCACGGGCGCCATGGCGAACGTGTGGGAGCCGTTCACGATCTCGATCCCGGACAATCACACGATTGTGCAAAACTATTTTCTTGGCGGGATGACCTTCGCGGAGGCGGCCTGCACGTCGATCCCGGGGCTCTCGTGGCACCAGATCGTCGTGGGGGATCCGCTCACGCGGATCGAGCGGCGCCGAGACGACGTTGACGCGAGCGGGCGCGTGCAGATCGATGATCTGTACACGTGGCACGAAGCGGTGGCCGGACCAGCGGCCGATCTGAACCGATCGGGCACTGCGGACGACGCCGATCGTCGGCTTCTGGAGTCGTCGCTGCGCTTCGGCGAGGCGGCGCATCAGCGGCTCGGTCAGCAGTAACCGGGAGCGACCAAGCCTAAAACGACACGGGGCCGACCATGTGGTCGGCCCCGCAGCAGTCGGTGGCGCTTGGGGTTCACACGGGCTACGCCGCCCGGTGCTCCCCTGGGTTCTCTCTCACATGCCGTTGGAACCCATCGGGGATGCACTGGCAGTACGCTTGCGGGAGGCCTTCTTGCGGCCGCCCTTCTTGGTGGTCTTCTTGGAGGCCTTCTTCTTGCCGGCCTTCTTGGAGGCCTTCTTCTTGCTCTTCTTCTTTGCAGCTTTCTTCGCCATGTTCGATTCTCCTCGAATCTTCGAAAGGAGCCCTGAGGAACTTTGACGGCACTGAAGCGCCACGCCCAAGCGCCGTCGAAATGACCGAAGTGTTCTATCGGACGTGAACCATCCGACTCTTGAGCAATCATCTCGCACGCATACCTGTAACAGCGAGTGGAGCCCCATGTCAAATCAGCACGCGACGTCGATCATCGTCTCCGGCGCATCGGGTCGAATGGGCGCGCGGCTCTGTGAGCTCGCGCTTGATGACCCGCGCGCGAACCTCATGGGCGCGGTGGCGCACGGCGCGTCACCAAGCGTCGGACGGGTGCTGCACACGGGAAAGAACGGTCATTCTGCGTCGATCGTCCGCGATTTTCCCGCGCAGCGCGCCGATGTTGTCATCGACTTCTCGACCGATCTCGGGGCGCAGATCGCCATCGCGTACGCCATCAAGCACCGCTCGGCGCTGCTCGTCGGCACCACCGGCCTCTCGGAACGGACTCTCAGCGACCTCCACGACGCGGCAGAAAAAATTTCTGTGCTCGTTGCACCGAACACGTCCCTCGGCGTCGCGGCGCTCTCGGACGTGGCGGCGCGCCTCGCGCGCACACTCGGGGTCGATTTTCGCTGCTCCATCGTTGAAACACACCACATCCACAAGAAGGATTCGCCCTCCGGCACGGCGCTGCGGCTGGCGCGCGTGATCCGTGATGGCGGCGGTCAACTTCCCGAGAATCAGGTTTTTTCGATCCGCGCGGGCGATGTAGTCGGTGAGCACATCATCCGATTCTGCGGCCCCGGTGAGGTGCTGGAGCTGACGCATCGCGCGACGAGCCGCGACCTGTTCGCACGCGGAGCGATGCGCGCAGCGCTCTGGCTCGCGGACCGGCCAGCGGGTGTATACACGGTTGAGGACGCCCTTGGGCTTGGCCCGAAGTAGCAGACGATCAGGTCACGATGCCCCACGTTCGCCCCGTAATCGCGCCAGAATCGCGTGAGATGCCCGAGCCACCGCGGCTCAAGGGCGTTATCGCGTGCCCGAGTGCAGCACCGCCGCCGCGGGGCTCCCGGGGGGGCGGCTCTCGATCTCTTCCTTCTCGAAGATTGATCGCAGGCCCGTGCCGTTGACGCGGTTATACGTCTCGGTCGCCTGCGCATCAGAGACCATCGAGGGCACCCGCGCCCTGACTACTCCCTGGCGCGGGTTGTACCAGAACGCCGCCTCATCACCATGCACCGCCATCCGCACGGGCGGATGCTGCAAACCCGCCTGGGCATCCGCGGCCACTTCCATCCACGCACGCTCACCGGGCAGCAGCGAGTTGCGTGGGGCCTCGGTCCCGAACCACGCCGGGTCGATCGTGAGCGGCCATCCCGCGTCGTTCAGCGGCACCGCTTTCGTCACCGCACGGAACTTCACCTCCAGCTCGAGCCGGCGGACATCCGTCGCCGCACGCTCCAGCACGGCCTCGCGACGCAGCTTCTCGCGCTGGTACAGCACCGCGCCCGCGAGCAGGCCCAGCAGCGTCAGCACCGCCAGAATGTCCAGGAGCCAGCGCATCGGTTCTCCAGAAGAGGTCCGTAGTCCCTTGTCATCGACCCCGCGGGCTCCCGCCACCATCCCACTTCCGGCGCCGCAAGGAAGGCTGTGCCGCCTGTGAGGAGTGCGCCGCGCGCCTGGCCAGCCCCGGCCACCGTTCGCTCGGCGCGACCAACCGCGCGCCACCACACTCACCGCCATACTTTCCGCGTACACTCGACCTTCACCGCCGCGAGGCCGGGACACCGCTGACCCATGACATGCATCTCGACACGAACCCTGGCCTGCGGCATGCCCCTCATCGTCGAAACGATGCCCGGCGTGCGCTCCGCCGCGATCTCGTGGTTCCTGCCGCTCGGGTCCGCCACGGACCCCGCGCCGCTCGAGGGCCTCTCCACCATGTGGAGCGAGATGATCTTTCGCGGCTCGGGCGAGCTCGATTCGCGGGCCCACGCCGATTCGCTCGATCGTCTGGGCCTGGCCCGCTCCGCCGACGTCTCCACGTTCCACCTGAGGCTCGGTTTCACGCTGATCGGCGATCGGTTGGCCGAATCGCTCCCGGTGCTGGTGAACATGGTCAGGCGGCCGCGCTGCGAGGAAGCGTCGGTCGAACCCGTGCGCGATCTCGCGCTCCAGGGCCTCGCCTCGCTGGCGGACGATCCACAGGAGCGAGCCGTGCTCGCGACCCGTTCCCGCCACGCCCCGCCCCCGCTGAACCGTTCGGGCCTCGGGACCGAGGCGGGTCTCAACGCTGTCACGCGCGAACTCATGATGGATCAGTGGCTCCGCCAAGTTCGGCCCGAGGGGTGCATCCTGGCGATCGCGGGTGCTGTCGGAAGCATGGATGCGATTGCGCAGCAACTCGATGCCCTGCTCACAGGCTGGCGGGGCGCCCCAACGCCCGTGACCTGGACGCCCAACCCACTGAGGGGCTCGTACTACCACGAACTCGACGCCACCGCCTCGCAGGTGCAGGTCGTCCTGTTCCACGATTCGCCCCCCGAGCCCAGCCCCGACACGCCCTGCGAGCGAGTCGTCAACTCCGTCCTCTCGGGCGGAATGTCCTCGCGACTGTTCACCGAGGTCCGCGAGAAACGCGGCCTCTGCTACTCCGTCAGCTCCAGTTACACCACCGACCGCACCTTCGGCCGCACGCTCGCGTACGTCGGCACCACGCCCGAGCGGGCCCAGCAGTCTCTCGATGTGCTGCACGCCGAACTCAAACGCGTCAGCACGCCCGTCGGGAGCATCACCCCCGAGGAATACAAGCGGTCCATCACCGGCATCCAGTCCAGTCTTGTGTTCGCGGGTGAATCAACCTCGGCACGGGCCGCGGCGCTCGCAACCGATCAGCACCGAGTTGGTCGGCCGCGCTCGCTCGACGAGCTGCGGGCCGGGTACGAGCGGCTCACGCTCGATCAGGTCAATGCCTATCTTGCCCGGCGCACACTCGGTGAAACCACGGTCGTGACCCTCGGACCGGCGGCCCTTGTGCCGCCGGCTCCATAGCTCGATGTCTCGTAGCTCGATGTCGCCCTCCACTCCCTCGCGCCTATCCACCCGGCGCGCCCCGCGGAGATAACCGTCATGCCCCGCCGCTGGGCGCCGCAGCTCCTCACCCTCGCGCTGATCCTGTGCCTGGGCGCCACCCTCGTATACCCCATCGCCCTGACGATTCGGGGCGCCTTTGCCGCCGATCCCCAGTCCGGCTCCGGGTTCACGCTCGATCACCTGCGACTGGTGTTCGTCGATCCCGTGCAGCGCGGCTCGCTGATGACCTCGTTCGCGCTCGCCGTCGCGACGACAACACTCGCGATCATCCTCGCGCTCCCGCTGGCGATCCTCGCCGCAACGTATCGCTATCCCCTCAAGGGCGCGCTCGGCGCCATCATCCTCGTGCCCCTCATCCTGCCCCCGTTCGTCGGCGCGATCGGGATGCAGGCGATCCTGGGCAGGGAGGGGGCGCTCAACTCGCTGCTCGGAACGAGCTGGGACGTCCTCGCCGCGGGCAAGTTCTGGGGCGTCGCCGGCGTCGAGGCGCTTCACCTCTACCCGATCATTTACCTCAACGCCACCGCGGCCCTGGCCAATCTTGATCCGGCGCTCGATGAGGCCGCGGAGAATCTGGGCGCGGGGTTCTGGAGGCGGTTGTTGCGGATCACGCTCCCGCTGATCCGCCCGGGTCTGTTCGCGGGCGCCACCGTCGTCTTCATCTGGTCATTCACCGAACTCGGCACCCCGCTCGTCTTTGACTACCGCTCCGTCACGCCCGTGCAGGTCTTCAACGGCCTCAAGGAAATTGAATCCTCCGCACAGCCATACGCCCTCACACTCGTCATGCTCGCCGCAGCCCTGGGCATCTATGTCGTCGGGCGGGTGCTCTTCGGCCGGCGCGCCCACGCCATGTACTCCAAAGCATCTCGGGCCTCCGCCGAGAAGCCGCTCGCCGGTATCCGGGCCATCGCGGCGACCGTCGCGTTCGCATCGGTCATCTTCCTCGCGCTCGTTCCGCACCTCGGTGTTGTTCTGACTGCCTTCGCGTGCCCCGGCTCGTGGTACGCCACCGTGCTGCCCTCCGACTGGACGCTCGCCAACTTCGAGCAGGCCCTCGGCCACCCGGAGGCCTTCGGGTCCATCAAGAACTCGCTCAAACTCGCCTCCCTCGCCACCGTCATCGATCTCTTCATCGGTGTGCTCGTGGCCTATCTCGTCGTCCGCACCCGCGCCCGCGGCAGGCACGTGCTCGACGGCCTGTGCATGCTCCCGCTCGCCGTCCCGGGCTTGGTCCTGGCCTTCGGGTACGTCGCAGTCACCCTGCGGTGGCCGTTTGGGGGCAACCTCCCGCAGTGGTCCATCACCTTTCTTGACGTATTCCTGCCGAGCGCGTGGGTGCAGAGCCTCGCGACAGCGCCGCTCAAAGGCACCGTCTCGATCTTCGGCGCCACACCCAACCCCGTGCCCCTGCTCGTGCTGGCATACGCGGTGCGCCGGCTCCCGTATATCGTGCGGGCGGCCTCGGCAGGGCTGGAGCAGACTTCTGGAGAGCTCGAGGAAGCGGCCATGAACCTCGGCGCCTCACGGATCTACGCGGTGCGGCGGGTCATCCTGCCGCTGATCGCCGCGAACCTGATCGCCGGCGCCCTGCTTGCATTCTCATTCGCCATGCTCGAAGTGTCGGACTCGATGATCCTGGCGCAGCAGCAGGCCCAGTTCCCCATCACCAAAGCCATCTATATGTTCCTCAACCGCATGGGCGACGGGCCGTTCATCGCCAGCGCCATGGGCGTATGGGGGATGGCGCTGCTCACCGTCACACTCGTTGGCGCCTCGGTCATGATCGGGAAGAAGTTGGGATCGATCTTCCGTGTGTAGCAGACGATCGCCTACTCAACCCCCTGGTCGGGCGGTTTCCGCGACTTGCGCCGCCTGACTGGTTCCGGTCCCGCGCAGCGGGCATAGTTCGTCGTCGCCCGCTCACTCTGGGCCGGCCGACTGCCGAGTACGCTTTCAAGGAGCTCGCTGCTGATGATGGGCGATCATCAGAAGGTTATCGGCGGACTGTTGACACCCTCCGGGCACCGCCGTGCGGCGCGCCGGCAGGCGGCGGCGATCTTGGCATTGGCGACGGCGAGTGGTCTTTCCGCCACGGTGCTCGCCGCGCCCGGCCCCACCGTGCGAGCCAGTGCCGGCGTGAACACCCAGAGCGATGGCCATAACGGCGCTCCCTCGATCTCCGACACCGGCCGCTTTGTCGCGCTCCACACCGCGGCCCGCAACCTTGTCCCCGGCGACACCAATGGCGCACTTGATGTTGTCGTCCGCGATGTGATCGACCTGGTCAGCTTCCGTATCAGCATCCGCGCCGACGGCGGTCAGCCCACGGGCGACAGCTTTCTTCCCACCATCTCCGCTGATGGAAACCGTGTCGCCTTTGTCAGCGAGGCGCCGGATATCACCCCGCCGGATGCCAACGGGGTCTCGGACATTTTCCTGCGAGACCGATCCGCAATGGCGACCACTCGGGTGTCGCTGAGCAACGACGAATCACCCGCGAACGGCGCCAACACGAACCCATCGATCGACGCGGCGGGGCGCTATGTCGTCTTCGAGAGTCTCGCGACCAACCTCGCGACCGATGGCAACGGGCACCGCGACATCTTTCTGCGAGACACGTTCCTGGGGATGACCTCCCGGATCAGTATCGGGCAAGGGGGGGGGGGAGGGGACGAGCCCAACGGCCCGAGTTCGTCCGCCTCGATCTCTCGCGATGGCCAATGGGTCGCGTTCGTGACCGAGGCATCCAACATCGTCCCCGGCGACATCGGCCCGCAGGCCGACATCGCGCTGGTTGAACTTGCGAGCGGGCAGGTCTTCCGCGCCAGCGCCGATCAATCGGGCCTCGATGCCAACGGCGCCGCCTCCGAGCCGGTGGTCAGTTCCGGCGGTCAGTTTGTGGCGTTCACCAGCGCGGCGAGCGACCTGGTCGCTCTTGACCTCAACGGGGTTCCCGACATCTTTGTGTTTAGCCGGGCCACCGGCCAGACCGAGCGCATCAGCGTGTCATCCGCGGAGCTAGAGGCGAGTGGCGCCTCGTGGTCGCCGCGGATTTCCGCAGATGGGCGCTACGTCTCGTTCGTGAGCGACGCCGACAACCTGACGATGGGCGACACCAACGGCACGCCGGATATTTACATCCGCGACCGCCAGCTCGGAACCACCTCGCGCCTCGTCTTGGGCCCCGCGAATCTTCAGGCCGAGGGAGGTCTTTTCTCTCCGGCCATGAGCGCAAACGGCTCGTACTTCACGTTCGTGAGTGAGGCCACAAACCTCGTCGGCGTCGATACCAATGGGTGGGACGACATCCTTTGGCGCGACCGCACGCAGGGCGTCATCGCCCCGATCCTGATGGTTTCGCAGGGATACGGCGGGCCCAACCAGGGGAATGCGCCGAGCGATCGTGCCGCGCTCTCGGGCGACGGGCGCTGGGCCGCGTTTGTCTCCGAGGCCGACACGCTCTGGCCGCACGACACCAACGGGCTCCCCGATGTATACGTCCACGACCTCCAAACCTCCGCGTTGCACCGCGTGAGCGTGCTCTACGTTCTGGGCCCGGAGAGCCGCCCGGTGGAGGTCGAGCCCGACGGCCCGGTCATCGGGCGCCCGGCGATCTCCCGCGATGGCGCGATCGTCGCCTTCCGTTCGACCGCGGCTAATCTGGCGCCCGGCAACGAAGCCACCAACTCGCAGGTATTTGTGCGCGACCGCGAGGCGCTCGGGGGCGGGTGGGGGGGTGGCACCACCCGCATCGCCAGTGTTGATCCATCCAACTCGCCCGCGGGCTTCAACACCAGCGTCTCACCGCCATCGCTCTCGGGCGATGGGCAGCATGTCGCGTTCGAGAGCACGCAGACGTCCCTCGTCACCGGCGACACCAACAACGCGCCGGACGTGTTCGTGCGCGACCTTGCGGTCGGCGTGACAACCCGCGTGAGCACCGCAAGCGACGGGGGCCAGAGCGGCGCCGGCGGCGGTGAGCCCGCGGCCTCGGCCGATGGCCGGTATATCGCCTTTGTGAGCACCGGCAGTGATCTGGTCCCTGGCTTCGGCGGCAGCGGCGTGGCGCAGGTGTTCCTGAAGGATCGCCAAACCGGGCTGACCTCGATCATCAGCGTGCGGCCGCCCTCCGCAGGCGGGGCTCAAGCAAATAGCCAATGCGCGGCCCCCGCCGTCTCGGGAGATGGTCGCTTCGTCGCCTTCGCCTCCATTGCGACCAACCTCGGTGGCGCCGATCTGAACGGTGCCGCGAGCGATATCTATGTGAAGGACCGCGAGACCGGCGATCTGCGGCGGGTGAGCGTGTCGTCGGCCCGCACCCAAGCCGATCAGGCCAGTTGGGGCGCGAGCATCTCCGAAGATGGCCGGCTCGTCGGGTTCATCAGCCTCGCCACGAACCTCGCGACCCCAGATACCCCGGGCGTCGCCGAAGCATTCGTGCATGACCGCGCCACCGGGCAAACGCAGCGTGTCAGCGTGACAACGACCAATGCTCCCGCGACGCTCAGTGTCACAGATCTGGCGATCACGATCACCGGCGGGGGGAGCGGCGGCCTCCGAAGCCTCTTCTCAACGGCCGATGCGCTCATCCCCAGCGACACAAACGCCGTGAGCGATGCCTTTGCCCACGACAGCGGGGCGTTGGGGTCGGCCCCCTGCCCCGCGGACTTTGATCGCTCGGGCTCGGTCGCCTCGGCCGACATCACGGCCTTCCTTACCGCGTGGTTCAACGACCTGACAACCGGCACCATCTACGCGGACTTTAACCTCTCGGGAGTGACGAGCTCCGCCGACATCACCGCGTTCCTCGCCGCATGGTTCGACGGCCTGGGTGGCTGCTGAGGCTCAAGCAAAGCCGGTCGCGACCGCGAGCCGCTCATCGTCGCGATGAATCCACACGACATTATTGAAGTCGGCACTTGGCTTTGTAATCGCCGGCAAATGGAGCCGGTGCCGCACAGGGCGACGGCGCGTCGCAAGACCAAATGCCTCATAGCCAAGGCCCCGCATCAGGTCGAATACCGCTTCGGCCGATGTGCCGGCGCGGCGGAGATGGACTTGAACAATCTCCGCCGCCACTATCGGATGGTGGCGCACCAGCGTTCTTGCCAGCCCCTTGAGCACCGCGAGCTCAAATCCCTCAACGTCGATCTTGATGAGAGAGGGTCGTGCCGCCTCCGCCTCGAGCACCTCGTCGCCGACACAAACACGCACGAGGTGCGTCGCCGAGACCAACCCGGCATCCGCCGGGGGAACCGGCGCGAGCGTCCCCATGCCGGTGTGCTCGGTGACCACCGAGAGCATCAGCTCCCCGTGCTGATCTGCGAGCGCACACGGCCGTGGCGATACCCACGACAAGCTGTTCGTGCGAAGAGCCGAGGACAGCTTTCTGAAGGCCGTCGGGTTTGGCTCAAAGCTCACGACCCTTCCCGACGGGCCGACCAGCCGCGCCGCGAGTATCGAGATCATCCCGACGTTTGCGCCGACGTCCACAACACAGTCGCCTGGACGCACAAACCCACGAAGCAGCAACTGCATGGGGAGGTCGTAAAAACGGCCAAGAAAGTACGTCTGCCGCTCCGACCAGTTCGAGAGATCCAGGCTCACCCGGCAGCGGTCCCACTTTCCACAACTCTCGAATGTCCCCGCGCCCTTCCACGCCGCGTCGTTGTAGACGCCGGCGCCACGTAGCACGCGTCCCCATCCAGGGAGTTCCCGCCTTGCATAGAAGCGGGCGAGGTGCTGAGCCATCGTGAGCGGGGGCGATGCCGACATGGCTTGAGCATACAAGCGGCGGCGTGGTCGCCTCGCCGTTCTATCCTCTTCCCATGGCCACCGTCTTTCTTAACGGCCGCTTCACCGACGCCTCGCACGCCGCGGTCTCCGCGTTCGACGCCGGATTTCAGCACGCCGTCGGGCTCTTTGAGACGATGCGGGCCAAGGGACCGGGCGGGGAGAGCGAGCCCTCCGTCTGGCGGCTCTCGCACCACCTCCAGCGCCTCGCCGACAGCGCCGCGATGCTCGGCCTGAGCGTCGACCTGCGCACCGCCGCCCTTGCCGAGGCCGTGATGCAGACCGTTCGACGGTCCGGTCTCCCGTATTGCCGGGTCCGGCTCACGATCACCGCCGGCGACCTCAATCTGCTCTCTCGCGCCGCCGCCGAGCCCGGCCCGCCGCCCGATCCCACCATCATGATCGTTGCCCAGCCCGCGACGGAGTATCCCGCTGAGATGTTTGAGCGAGGCGTCTCCGTTGTCGTCGCCGACGCCCGCGCCAACCCGCTGCAGCCCTTCGAGTCCCACAAGACATTGAGCTACTGGTGGCGGCTCCGTGAACTCCAGGCCGCGTCCGCCAAACGAGCGGGCGAAGCTATCGTCCTCCAGGTCAGCAACCACGTGTGCGGCGGGTGCGTGAGTAACCTCTTCCTCCGGCGCGGCAAGGAACTGATCACCCCGATCGCGCGCGGCGAAGAGGGCCCATCCTCACCGACCCAGAAGAGCGGGGCGTACCTCCCGAGCCCGGTGCTCCCCGGGATCACCCGCGGCTGGGTTCTCGAGCACGCCAGCGAGCTGGGCCTTTCCACACGCGCCCGCATGATCTCGATCGGTGATGTGCTCGACGCCGACGAGGTCTTCCTCACCAACTCCTCGTGGGGCGTGCTGCCCGTCGTTAAGGTCGAGGCCGAGGCCATCGGCGACGGTGTGGTGGGCCATTCGGCCCGGAACCTGCGCCAACGCTGGCTCGGAGAGCTGTAGCCGCCGCTCAATCGCCGTTGCCAAAAAAACTCCCGGCTTGGACACCGGGAGTCTTGGGCCATTATGTTGAATCGACAACCGTCGGATCAGCGGCCCATGCGACGCCGCAGGTAGGCGACGCCCACGAGGCCGGCCGCGCCCATCATCACCGGGGCCGGAACCGGGACCACCACCGGCAGAGAGACCGTCACGAGCTGGTCCTGGTAATACGCATTGGTCACGGCGCGGAGGCCGCCGAAGGCGGCGTTCGGATCGTCGATCATGGTCTTGAGCGTGTTATTGAACAAGTCCGCAACACCCCCGACGCCGCCGAAGTACGCGTTGCCGCTCGAGAAGCGGACGCTGCCTGCGCCAATGTTGATGCTGGCCTGCGTGCCGTCGTAGTCATGTACGATCTCCCACACCATCATCTGGAACGCCGCGGCGTAGTTCTGCGACAAATGCTCGTTTCCAGCCGCACCGGCCACGATGTTGGCGATCGCCTGGGCCTTGACCGAGCCCATCGCGGGACCTGGGACCGGGGCGTCCTCAACATCCTGCAGGTCAAACACGCGCCAGCTCGCGGTCACGTGCTGCCGAAGCTCGGTGCAGAACGTCTTGATGATGCCGGTTAGGGAACTCGCCAGGCCGTTACCGTTCCGGAAATCGTGATTCAGCTCGCCGGCGTACACGCCGCCGCTAAACACGGTTCCTGAAACGTTTATGATTCGATTGAGGCCGACCCCAGTGTATCGAACCTCGACGGTGTCGGCGTTCGTGATGGCCGCGCTTCCCATGAGCGCCAGCCCGGCTGTGATCGCAATACGAGCAGTACGGTTCATTCTCATCTCTCCAGTTGTGTCAGGGCGCCCTTGATTAATGTTGTTCGCAAAGGGTGGAAGGGCGCTTGGTCGCGTGATGTGTGAACGCCCGCGCTTTCCAGGGCGAGAACGTTTTCGTTGAGCACAGATTCGACTGTGATCGATTTGCCCCATGGCGGCGGTCATTGACGCCGGGACACCCAAATATACCGGGGATGCACTGAAACGCAAGAGTCTACGCGCCGTTGCTCACTGAATTTGAGGGGTTTTGAGTTAGGCGGAGACTGGGAAGGTCAGATATCGAGTTGTCATTCCGTTATCGGACGCCTCATCGCAACCCACGCGTTCGCGATGTTAATCTGGGCAACAAGTAGCAGTCGTTCGCTCCGCGGCGGGTCGGCTCATGTCAAGCTCTCAAAATTGCTTCGCGTGGTCGTCACGACACCACCCCGTTGCCCTTAGGGGCGCTCGCTAACCCGGTCGCCCCTTCCAAGGAGGGCTCTCCTCCCAGCCGATAAGATGGGGGGCGTTTCCCTTCGCTTCCCCGGCTCGCGAGCAGCTCTGGTCGAATGCACCTTCCCACGACATTGACGCCGCCCCCCCCTCCGCATCCGGTTCCGCTGTCACCCACCGGTGCCGTAGCGCCGTTCGTGCCTGAGTCGAAGTCCTTTCCCCTCTCGCTCCTCAAGCTCGCCCGGCCCCACCAGTGGTCCAAGAACGTCTTCGTCCTTTTCGGCCCTTTCTATGCCGCCGCCGAGGGCAAGATCATCTCGTGGCCCGGTGTCGTGGCCGCACTCATCGCCTTCTCCTTCGCCTCAAGCTCCTGCTACGTCGTCAATGACATCAAGGACCGCGATGCCGACCGCGTCCACCCACGCAAACGCCGCCGCCCTATTGCCTCCGGGGCCGTGACCGTCTCCGCGGCCGGAATGTTCGCGGCCGCTCTACTCGTCGGCGGAGTCGTCGCCGCGGCGTCGCCGGCCTTGCGCCCAGGCGCCGGCCCCGGCCTGTTGCTCCTAGCCGCCGTTCTCGTCTACGTTCTCAACGTCACCGTGTACAGCCTCTCACTCAAGCACATCCCGATTATCGACGTCATGTCCCTCGCGTCCGGGTTCGTTCTTCGCGTGCTCGGCGGGTGTGCCGCGGCCGGGGTCACCCCCAGTTCTTGGCTCCTCAACTCCACGTTCTTCCTCGCCATGTTTCTCGCCTTCGGTAAACGCCTTGGCGAGCGTCGCACCATGGCCGCGGCCTCCCCCGAGGACGCGGCGGCGCTGGGCGCCTCCCGCCGCGTGCAACTCTCGTATACTGATGATCTGCTCCGCATGGCGGTCGTCGTCACCGCCGTTGCCACGCTCATCACCTATGCCGGATACGTCCAGTCGCAGGAGGTTCATTACACCCGCGGATTCAACTTGCTCTGGTTGACGATGCTCCCACCGACATACGCCATGTTCCGGTGCATCCTCTTGCTCGAACGCGGCCGCTTCGATGACCCGACCGAGTTGGCGACACGCGACCACCCCTTCCAAGCGGCGGTCGGGGTCTTCGGTCTGCTCATGGTCGTGCTGGTTTTGTGGGTCCGCACCGCCTAGACGGCAATTTTCGGAACATACGCCACCGGGATTCTGTAGGTTGGTATACCGACCATCGGGCCTTTCTCGGCCCGGTGGTCGTTGCCTATCGCGCTGGTGGCCGCGTGAAGCTCCTTCTCAGACCTCCACCGAATCTGGTAACCTGCATCGTGGTGTCCAAACCCCGTCCGCTGGGCTGAAAGGCCGTGCGGCGCCGGGGCTTAGGGAGTGAAGTCGTCGTCGGTCTTTCCTATTGCGTGCCGCGGCCCCGGGCTTCCGGGAACGGGCGGTCCCAAGGAGTCAGTATGAAGCGCATGTCGATCAGTTCGATGATTCTGGCCGCGGGTCTTGCCATCGCGGCCCCCGCATTCGGTCAGGATAAGCCCAACGGCGAGAAGCCACCGGAGTTCCCCACGTTCGCCGAGGTCGGCAAGGACTTCGAGAAGGTCATCTCGACCGCCGATGGCTCCGAGAGCCTCTACACGCTCTACAAACGCGAGAAAGACGGCCAGATGCTCGCCGAGTTGCCCCGCGGCTACCAGCAGCAGAAGCACTTCATCGCCCTCACCGTCGCCTCGGGCGAGACGTACGCCGGCCTTCAGGCGGGAGATATGTACGTCTACTGGAAGAAATTCGACAAGCGGCTCGCACTCGTTGAGCCTCAGGTGGCTACACGCTCCACCGGCGACCAGGAGTCCAAGTCGGGCGTCGAGCGCCTCTTCACGGATCGCGTGATCCTCGATGTGCCGATCGTCTGCATGGGCCCCAATGGGCAGCCCGTGATCGATCTGGATGCGCTGATGGCGGCCGGCGCCGGCAAGTTCTTCGGCGGCTCGGCCGCGGGCGCGAACCCCGGTCTGGCGACCATCGCCCAGGCCAAGGCCTTCCCCAAGAACGTTGAAGTAACGTTCGAGATGCCCACCGCGGGCGGCACCCTTAAGCGGTTCCACTACTCCATCAGCATGATGGAGGGACCCCCGGGGTACCAGCCGCGCCTGGCCGACGAGCGCGTCGGCTTCTTCACCACCACTTACCGCGACCTCGGCAAGTTCAAGGAGGACGAGAAGTGGGTGCGGCACGTCAACCGCTGGAACCTCGAGAAGGCCGACCCCAAGCTCAAGATGAGCCCGCCGAAGAAGCCCATCGTCTTCTACGTCGAGCACACCGTGCCTGTCCGGTACCGCCGTTTCGTGCGCGACGGCGCCCTGGTCTGGAACAAGGCCTTTGAGAAGGTCGGCATCGTCGATGCCATGCAGGTCCACTTCCAGGACAAGTCCACCGGCGCCTACATGGACCTTGATCCCGAGGACGTGCGCTACAACTTCATCCGCTGGCTCACCAACGACGTCGGCACCGCCATCGGGCCCTCGCGCGTCAACCCCCTCACCGGCGAGATCCTCGACGCTGACGTGGTCCTGACCGACGGCTGGATCCGCCACTTCTGGAACACCTCCAACGAGCTCATCCCCGGCGCTGCCATGGAGGGCATGACGCCCGAGACCATCGCCTGGCTCGATAAGAACCCCAACTGGGACCCCCGATACCGCCTGACCCCGCCCGGCGAGCGCGACTACCTACTCGCCCAGCGCGCGCAGCGCGGCGTGCTCCGTTACGGCGGCCATCCCGGCGCGTACGGCGACTCCAGCATGCTCGGCGACGACAAGTACGACGGTCTTGCCGGCCGCACCAGCCAGACCAACGGCCTCTGCATGGCCGCGTACGGCAAGTCCATGGACATGGCCGTGATGGGCATGAACCTTGAGATCCTCGGCCTGCTCGACGACAACTTCGAGCCACCCGCCGATGAGCCCAAGGACGGGGAGAAGAAGGACGAGGCCAAGAAGGATGAGTCCAAGGACGAGAAGAAAGACGAGGCCAAGAAGGACGAGCCCAAGTCCGAAAACGGCGACAGCCTCGACGGCATCCCCGAGTGGTTCGTCGGGCCGGCTCTCGCCGACCTCGTCGCCCACGAGGTGGGCCACACCATCGGCCTTCGTCACAACTTCAAGGCCTCCAGCGCGTACACGCTGAAGGACATCAACTCCGAGGCGTTCAAGGGCAAGAAGTCGTTCACCACCTCGGTGATGGACTACACCCCCGTCAATATCAATTTGGGCGACGGCGCCATGCAGGGCGACTACAACATGACCGGCGTCGGCCCCTACGACATGTGGGCCATCGAGTACGGCTACACCTTCGGCGACCCCAAGGAGGTTCTGAAGACCTGCGCCGAGCCGGAGCATCAGTACGCGACCGATGAGGACACCTGGGGCCCGGACCCGCTCGCCCGCCGCTACGACTTCTCCGCCGATCCGCTCGACTACGCCAATAGCCGCATGAAGCTCGTCAAGGCCATGCGCTCCCACATCATCGATAAGTTCGTCAAGGACGGGCAGTCGTGGTCCAAGGCCCGTCGCGGCTACTCCATCACGCTCAGCCAGCAGACGCAGGCGCTGAGCATGATGGGCAACTGGCTCGGCGGCTCCTTCGTCAATCGCGATAAGAAGGGCGATCCGAACGGGCGCGCCCCCCTCGCCGTGGTGCCCGTTGCGCAGCAGCGGGCCGCCATGAAGTTTATGATCGACAACGCCTTCAACGACGCCGCCTTCGGCCTCAGCCCCGATCTTCTCAGCCGCATGACGGTTGACAAGTGGTGGGACGCGGGCGGCGAGTCGATGATCTTCGAGGAGCCCACCTTCCCCGTGCATGACCGCGTGATGGGCATCCAGGCCTCCGTGCTGACCATGATGCTCAACCCCACCACGCTTAAGCGCATCTACGACAACGAGTTCCGCATCCCCGCCGACCAGGATGCCCTCACCCTCCCCGAGCTCTTCGATACCGTCTCGGCCGCCATCTGGACCGAGCTTGACGCCAAGCCCACCGCCGCGTTCAGCCCGCGCCAGCCGATGGTCTCTTCGCTCCGCCGCAACCTGCAACGCGAGCACCTTGATCGCCTCATCGACCTCACTCTCCCCGGTTCCGCGTTCGGCGCGGCGTCCCGCCCGGTCTCTAACTTGGCGTCCGCCAAGCTCCGCGAGGTCCGCGAGAAGGTCGGCAAGCTCACGACCGGCGACGCCGGCTCCAAGCTTGATGCCTATACCCGCGCCCATCTTGCAGAGGCCGGAATCCGCATCGATAAGGCCCTCGATGCTTCCTACATCTACAACGCCAACTCTATCGGCGGCGGCGGTATGCCCACCATGTTCTTTGGCCAACAGCCCGAGCCCGTCGGCACCTCCGAGCACCGCCTCCCCGGCGAGTCTCGGTAACGCCGGAAGCACCCGACCGCCCAGTGCCGGCGGGTGACATCTAGTCCACAAACAAGGGCCTGTCTCTCTCGCGAGGGCTGGCCCTTTTCTATTGGCAAAGATCCCGCGTGTGGCCTGCCGCGCTGCGTGAGACGAGGCGAGCAGTGAAGGAGGCGCGACCGAGGCCGTCGAGTCGAGAGTTCGACGGGCTGCCGTTCAACGAGTACAGGGTTCGCGAGACGGGGCTGTACAAGGGGTTCTCAACGCCACCCGCGGCTCGGAGTAGAAACCCAACTATGCAACGGAGCACCGACCATTCGCAGCAGTCGGTCGGGGGCACCTGACTGCACCAGTATTCTCAGTATTTCGCCCTACACGCTCGGCAGTGGTTGGCGGGAGTGTGGCGTGGTAGGCTGGCGGGCAGTGTCGCACGCACACACGCCAGCTTGTCCGATCTGTGAGACCGAGTCCGAGCCCGCGTTCTGGGCGGGCGGGTACCGCATGTACCGCTGCCGCGGGTGCGGGGCGTCGTTCGTGCATCCCGTGCCGTCGGATGCGGCGCTGCAGGAGCTATACGCGAGCTTCCATCTCTCGGATGACGAGGGTGGGCAGTACGAGGAGATGGAGAACCGGATGATCGCCGACTTTCCCGCGAAGGTCGCGATGGTGAAGCGCGGCATGGCGGGGAATGCCGGGTTCACGGACAGTCGGAAGATCAGGCTGCTGGATGTCGGGTGCGGCAAAGGGTACTTCGTGAAGGCCTGCCGCGATGCGGGTATTGAGGCGGAGGGTGTAGACCTATCGTCGTCGGGGGTGGCGTTCGCGCGCGAGAAGCTGGGTGTGCCGGCGCGACAGGGCGCGCTGGCGGATCTCAAGGATGATCTAGGCGAGTTCGACGTCGTGACGTTCTGGGCGACCATCGAGCATCTCGCGGACCCCGTGGGCATGCTGCGCGACATCGCTGAGGTGCTCAAGCCGGGCGGGCGGCTGCTTCTGGACACGGGCGTGGGGGACGACTGGCTGGATCGGCTGTTGCCGGGGCGCGTGCAGTGGTTCGATCCGCCGCAGCACTTGTTTGTGTTCTCGGTAGAGGGGATGCGGCGCGCGCTGGCCGCGGCGGGGTTCGCGGATGTGCATATCGATTCGTCGTACGACAGGTCGGCGCTGCGGCGTGGTATGCGGCTGGCCCGGAACGGGGCCGCGGCGATGATGCTGCGGTTTGGGTCGACGGTATCGCGGCTGCGAAGCGGGACGTACGAGTTCCGGCGGTACCCGATCGGGAACTTGATGAGCGTGTCGGCGCACAAGGCGGCGCGGCGAGTGAGCGCGGAGCCGGCGCGCGTGGAGAAGGCGGCGGCGAGGTCGCCGCTGGAGGTGGTGGTGCGGGGCGGAATGGGTGTGCCGGCGGTGAGGTAGGGGGAGCGTCACGCAACGAGGTGGGCGGGCGGGGGCGTCTCGTCATTGATCTTTTGCTTGCGGAAGCCGTCGATGCCCTCGGCGCTGAGCAGGTGCATCTCGTCCTCCACGCGCACCTGGAGGTGAACGGGGCGGCCCCAGATGAGTCGGAGGTTTGAGAGGACCTCGCGTGCCTTCGCCATATCGACCTCAAGGCCGGAGAACTGGTGCGCGAGGTAGAGCTCGCCGCGGTTGAGATAGTTGCCGTCAACCACGTAGATGAAGGGCTGGCCCATGTTGGTGATCTGGTAGAGCAGGGTCTGCTTGATGCGGTCGAAGTCGCGGCTGACGACCTTGAGCTCGCCGGTCTGCGGGTCGCGCCGGTACTGGTACATGTTGTGCTTCTCGACGAACTCGGGGGTGAGGAACTCGTCGATGAAGTTGACGTCGTTGTAGATGCGGCGGACCTCGAAGATCTTCTCGCGGCCGCGCATGGAGTGGTCATCAAATGCTTCGCGCTCGCCGATTCGCTCGATACGGTCCCAGGCGGGTCCGTGATGGCCGGTGTTCCAGCGGCGCTCGATGTCCTTGAAGAGCTCGATGCCGATCTTGTACGGGTTGAAGCCGCCGGGGGGCATGTGGACGACGCCGGAGTGCTGGTCGGCGTAGTCAACGATCTCGGCGGCCTCGAGGAAGTGCTGCGTCATCAGCTTGGAGTGCCAGTAGGTCGCCCATCCTTCGTTCATGACCTTGGTCATGGCCTGGGGGGCGAAGTAGTAGGCCTCGTTGCGGACGATGGCGAGGACGTCCTGCTGCCACTCCTCGAGGCGGGCGTGGCGGAGGAGGAAGAGGAGCACATCGCGCGTGGGGCGCGCAGGGAAGCGGCTCCTGGTCAGGCGCTGGTTGGCCTCGTACTCGCGCCGCTGGCGGTCGATCTCCGACTGCGGGTTGATGAACGGGTCCATGTAGTCTTTGGCGGGGAGCTTGTCGGGCACGAACCCGCCTCCGCCGCCACTCCCACCGCCTCCGCTACTCCCGCTGCTAGCGCCAGCCCCCCAGCCGCCAAACTTGTGCCGAAGCGGCGGCGCGACAGCATTGTCGAAGGCGACGTTGGCGTAGGCTGAATTGTGGGGTTCCTGTTCATGGCAAGGGATCGTCCGGCCACAGCGCGGTGGG
>JACMLW010000181.1 GCA_014379385.1 Phycisphaerales bacterium | reverse complement strand
GAACGGGGTGGGCGGAGGCGAGTTCGGGCGTGAGGGTGCCGACGGGGAGGCCGAGCAGGACGTCGAGGCGGAAGGCGGCTTGGCGAAGCCCGGTGGTTAGCACGGGGATCTGCGAGCGGGTCGATTCGAGCAGGGAACGGGCCTGCGCGACCTCGAGCTCGCCGGCAAAGCCGGCGGTGAGACGGGACTCGGAGACCGCCAGGGTTTCCTGCTGGAGCCCGACGTTCTGCTCGGCGATCGCGAGACGCGCCTGGAAGGAACGGTGCTCTACGTAGTTGCGGGCGACCTCGGAGACGAGTGTGACGCGGGCGTTCCGGGCGGACTCGACCGCTGATTCGAGGTCGGCATCGGCAGCCTCGACTGCGCGGCGGATGCCGCCGAAGGCGTCGATCTCCCAGCTCGCGTCGAAGCCGGCCTGATAGAGCTCGCTGGTCTCGCCGGGGGAGCCGCCGGGTCCGCCGAACTCCGTGTTCTTGCTTGAGCGTTCGTACTCGGCCGAGGCGCGAGCATCGACGCTGGGCAGCAGGTCGGCTGAGGCGACGCCGCGGAGCGAGCGGGCCTCGCGCACGCGTGCCGCGGCCTCCCTGAGGTCAAGGCTGCCGGAGAGAGCGCGGTCGACGAGCGAGTCGAGCTGTGGGTCGTTGAAGGCGCGCCACCAGGTCCGGAGATCGACCTCGGAGGAGGAGAGCCCGCCCTCCATTGGCTCGGGCCAGGCGGGCGCGGCCAGAGTGACGGGCGGCTGGTAGTCGGGGCCGACGGTGCAACTGACTCCCAAGCTCGCGATGACCAACGCCGGCGCGGCGACAAGCACTTCCCGCATCAAACTCCTCCTCGACCCCGCCTCTGCAACGGAGTACTGGGTGGCTGAACCAAACGAAGTCTTGAAACCGTCCGGTCGGTTGACAGCCGACCGTCTGGACGGTACTGTACCGCACTCACATGACTTCGGCAATACCCCCCACGAACTTGGACGTCCTTCTCGCCGCGGCGGAGAAGGTGGTGCTGCGTCACGGAATTGCGAGCATGACGCTCGACGCCGTGGCCGCGGAGGCGGGCATGAGCAAGGGGGGGCTTCTGCATCACTTTCCGTCGAAGGACCGGTTGATCCAAGCTCTCGTGGCCCGATCGGCTGAGGGGTGGAGGGGGTGCTACATGAGCGCGTACGAACTCACCCCAGAGGGACCGGGACGGATGTCCAGGGCCTTGCTCAGCCACTGTCTATCAGATGCGGAATGCTGGACCGACCAGTTGCGGAGCAGTTCGTCGGCGGTGTTTGCGGCGCTGGCGCAGAACCCTTCGTTGATCGAGCCCATGCGGGCCGTGTACAGCGAGCTGCACCAGAAGATTGCGGAGGATGGGCTTCCGCCGGGGATCGGGGAGACCGTGGCTGCGGCGATTGATGGCCTGTGGCTGGATTGGGTTCTGGGGCTGGTACCGCTGGATCAGGCACGGGTGGTGCGGGTTCGCAAGGCGCTAGAGGAGCTTCTCGAGCGGGCTGGCGCGCCGGTGGTGAACTCGGGGCCTCAAAGTGCGGCGCGGTGCGGGGAGGGAGCCGCGGGTGCGAAGTACACGTGGGGATGCCCGGAGGGTCGAGGGAGGGACGTTCGGTGAGCGTGAAGAAAGATGGTCATGTGGAACGAGGAGGGTCGCGATGAAGCGGTCGTCAGTTTTTGCTGCCGCGGTGTTGTTTATCGGGCTTGGGGCCGTGGCCGGGGGGCTCGCGCTGTACAAGTACCGGGAGGTCGCGGCGGCGGCGGCGGCGGGCGGGGGGTACGAGCCGGCGGAGGCGGTGGGGATTGTCGCGGCCAGAGAGGAGCTGTGGCAACCGACGAGTGACTTGGTCGGCACGGTCATCGCGAGGCGCTCGGTGCTGGTGCGCAATGAGCTTGAGGGCCGGGTGACGGCGGTGGGCTTCGACTCGGGGTCGATCGTGGAGGAGGGCCAAACAGTCCTAACGCAGGACGATACGACGGAGCGGGCGGACTTGGAAGGGGCGAGGGCGAGCGTACGCGTGGCCGAGGCCAACGTGGGGCAGGCGGATTCGAGGATCCGGCTAGCCGAGCAGATGCGCGAGCGGCTGAGGAGCGTCGAGGTGCGAGCGATCGCGGAGGCGGATGTTGACCGCGCCGATTCGGAGCTGAGCACGGCGCAGGCGGAGCGGCTGCGGTGGGAGGCCGAGGTCGATCAGGCGAACGCTCGCGTGGCGCAGCTCGGGGCGCGGCTAGCCAAGATGACGATCACGGCGCCGTTCCGGGCGCGGGCGGGGATGCGGGTGGTTCACGAGGGGCAGTACCTGCCGGAGGGGGCCGAGGTGGTGTGGCTGCAGGAGCTCACCGAGAGCATCTACCTAGACTTCGCGATCCCGCAGGAGTACGCGCCGCGCGTGAAGGCGGGCACCGCGGTGATGGCGACGGGCGACCTGCTGGGGCCCGAGCCCGTGCGGATCGAGGTGGTGGCGACGGACGCCATCGTGAACAACGACACGAGGAACCTGCGCGTTCGCGCGGTGGTCGAGAACAGCGCCGGCACGCTGGTGCCGGGGATGTTCGTGCAGATCCGAGTGCCGGTAGAGGAGCCGAGGCCGTACGTGGTTGTTCCGGGCACGGCGGTGCGCCGCGCCTCGTATGCCGACTCGGTGTTCGTGGTGGTCCCGGGCAAGGGCGATGGCGAGCTGCGCGCGAGCCAGCGGTTCGTGAAGCTCGGGCCGGCGATCGGCAGCGATGTGATCGTGCTCGAGGGCGTGGAGGTTGGGGAGCGGGTGGTCGCGACGGGTTCGTTCAAGCTGCGCGATGGGGGCCTGCTGACGGAGGGCAAATCGAGCGCCCCCCCCGGGCCATCTCCGGAGAAGCCGGCTCCGACGGATCACGAAACTCGCGGCGAGTGACACTCCGCGAACGGGCGGCGCGCTCGGCGACGATAAGGCAAACTTGTTCTGCTTTGGGTTCTCTCTTTGCAGGTGTTGGGCCCGTGCTCCGTTTCACTCGCCTGGCCCGCCCCCGCTCCACAGGAAGCACCGATGCGGTTCACCGACATATTCATCAAGAGGCCGGTCCTGGCCGTTGTGGTCAATCTGATCATCCTGGCGGTGGGGTGGCGAGCGATCAGCGCGCTGCCGGTGCGGCAGTACCCGCAGATCGAGTCGACGTCGATCCTGATCTCGACCGTGTACATCGGCGCGAGCGCCGAGACGATCCGCGGGTTCATCACGACCCCGATCGAGCGGGCGGTGTCGGCGATCGACGGGATCGACTACATCGAGAGCACCAGCACGGCGGGGGTAAGCACGATCACGGTTCGGCTTCGACTGAACCACAACAGCAACGATGCGCTGGCGGAGATCAGCGCGAGGCTGAACCAGGTGCGGAGCGAGCTGCCGGAGGAGGCGGAGTCGCCTTCGATCGAGATCCAGCGGGCGGACCGGCCGTACGCGACGTTCTACTTGAGCTTCACGAGCGAGACGCTGGACCTGACGCGGCTGAACGACTTTCTGGTGCGCGAGATCCAGCCGGAGCTGGCGACGCTGGAGGGCGTGCAGCGGGTCGGGATCGAGGGGCAGCGCAACCTGGCGATGCGGGTCTGGATCGACCAGAACAAGCTGACGGCGTTCGACGTGACACCGACGGAGGTGTACGCGGCGCTGGGGCGGAACAACTTCCTGGCGGCAGTGGGGCGGACGAAGAACGCGCAGGCGCAGGTGGACCTGCTGACGGACACGGACCTGCGGACACCGGAGGAGTTTCGCGAGCTGATCGTGCGGGAGCGGAACGGCTCGATCGTGCGCGTGAAGGACGTGGCGACGGTGGAGCTGGGGAGCGAGGAGCCGCTGGGAGAGGCGGGGTATGACCTGGCGCCGGCGCTGTACCTTTCGGTGTGGCCGCTGCCGCGGGCGAACGAGATCGATGTTTCCAACGGGCTGCGCGCCGCGATGGAAAACCTTGAGGGGGTTCTGCCGCCGGGCGTCGACATGAAACTTGCCTACGACGGCACGTACTACATGCGGAACGCGATCGCAGAGATCAGCAAGACGCTGGCGGAGACGATCGGGATCGTGGCGCTGGTGGTGTTCCTGTTCATGGGGTCGATCCGCACGGTGCTGGTGCCGCTGGTGGCGATCCCGATTTCGCTGGCGGGGGCGGCGATCTTTATGCTGCTGATGGGGTTCTCGCTGAACCTGCTGACGATCCTGGCGGTGGTGCTTTCGGTGGGGCTGGTGGTTGACGACGCGATCGTGATGGTGGAGAACGTGGAGCGCCACGTGCGGGAGGGTCGCGGCAAGATCGAGGCGGCGCTGATCGGGGCGCGCGAGCTGTTCGCGCCGGTCGTGGCGATGACGATCACGCTCGCGGCGGTGTACGCGCCCATCGGGTTCCAGAGCGGGCTGACGGGCGTGCTGTTCCGGGAGTTCGCGTTCACGCTGGCCGCGGCGGTGGTGGTGTCGGGCGTCACGGCGGTGACGCTGTCGCCGATCATGAGCGCGAAGCTGGTGCGGACCAAGGGCGAAGCAGGGCTGTTCGTGCGGATCGTCAACTCGATTTTCGATCGGCTGCGGCGCTTCTACGCGCGGGTGCTGGGCGTGACCCTGACGCTGCGGTGGTCGATCGCGGTGGCCGCGATCGGGATCGCACTGTGCGCGGCGCCGCTGTACATGTTCTCGGCCAAGGAGCTGGCGCCGACGGAGGACGAGGGGGGGATTTTCTTCGTGCTGCTGGCGGCGCCGGACGCCTCGCTGGATGCCTCGCGGGAGGCCGCGACGGAGGTGGCGGCCTCGCTCAAGACGGTGCCGGAGGCGCAGTTCGTGTGGCGGCTCTTGATGAGCCCGTCGCTGGGGTTCGGCGGGATGCAGACGGTGCCTTGGCATGATCGCGACAGGTCGACTCAGGAACTGCTGCCCGATGCGTACGGGCTGATCTCGGGGATCGCGGGGGTGCAGGCGTTCCCGCTGCTGCCGCCGCCTCTGCCCGGGGCGGGGCAGTACGACGTCGAGCTGATCGTCACGAGCAGCCAGTCTCCGGAGCAGATGGCGGAGCACGCGGGGAAGCTGGTGGGCGCGGCGTTCGGGAGCGGGAAGTTCCTGTTTGCCGACACCGATCTGAAGATCGACCTGCCGCAGACGAGGATCATCATCGACCGCGAACGTGTGGCGGACCTCGGCCTGGACCTCGCGGACGTGGGGCGCGATCTGGCGGTCATGCTCTCGGGCGGATATGTGAACCGCTTCAACTACGAGGGGCGGAGCTACAAGGTGATCCCGCAGGTGGCGGACGCGGCCCGGGGCACGCCCGAGGACGTGCTACAGCTCAAGGTGCGTGCGGCGGATGGGGGGCTGGTGAGCGTGTCTTCGTTCGTGCGGCTGGAGACGGCGGCGGCGCCGCGATCGCTGAACCGGTTCCAGCAGCGCAACAGCTTCCGGATCAATGGCGGCGTGGCGCCGGGGGTGACGAAGGCCGAGGCGCTGGCGGCGATCGAGGCGGCGGCGGTGGAGATGCTGCCGGCGGGGTACGCGATCGACTACGCGGGCGAATCGCGCCAGCTGCGCGAGGAGGGCTCGTCGCTGGCGATGACGCTCGGGTTTGCGCTGGGGCTGATCTACCTCGTGCTGGCCGCGCAGTTCGGGAGTTTCCGCGACCCGCTGATCGTGCTGCTGGGGTCGGTGCCGCTGGCGATCTCGGGGTCATTGGTTTTCACGTTCCTGGGATGGACAACGATCAATATCTACTCACAGGTGGGGCTGATCACGCTGGTGGGGCTGGTGGCGAAGAACGGAATTCTGATCGTGGAGTTCGCGAACCACCTGCAGGAGCAGGGGCTGAGCAAGGCCGCGGCGGCGCGGGAGGCGGCGGTGACGCGGTTCCGGCCGATCCTGATGACGAGCGTGGCGACGGTAATCGGGCACTTCCCGCTGGTGCTTGTGACGGGGGCGGGCGCGCTGGCGCGCAATAGCATCGGGATCGTCCTGGTGAGCGGGATGCTGATCTCGACGTTCTTCACGCTGATCTTCGTGCCGTCGATCTACACGCTGGTGGCGGGGAAGCGCGTGAAGCACAGCCACGCTCCGGAGCCGCACCCGGTGCCGGCGGGCCAGCTCGCCGTCGCGGGGGGTTGAGCGCGATGCGCCGGAGCGGGTCGCAGCGGTGGCACGCTGGTATGCTGCGCTTCGCATGAAGAAGCGACTCTTGATTGTGACGACGTGCTTGGCGGTGGCGTGGATGGCCGCGTGCGTCGGGTGCGCGGCCAATGCGGACGGCGGTGAAGCAGTGGGGGACCCGCCGGCTGTGGAGTTGCAGCCCGGCGAGGTCAGGGTGTTCCGCGGGAGCGATGGCACGCTTGTCGAGTGGAACGAGATGATCGCTGCGCTGTCCGAGGCCGAGGCGGTGGTGATCGGAGAGAACCACGGTCATCCGCTCGGGCTAGCGTTCGCCGCCGAGTTGTGGTCTGGCGTCCTGGCGCGGCGGGATCAGGCCGTGCTAAGCATGGAGTTCTTCAACCGCGATGAGCAGTCGCGCGTGGATGACTATCTTGCCGGGTTGTGTGACGAGGCGGCGTTCCGCAAGGGTACTGGGCGGGAGAGCGATTCGGTGTACCCGCCCGGGCACCGCGCGATGGTCGAAGCGGCGAAGGCGAAGGGGAGACCGGTGATCGCGGCGAACTCGCCGCGGGTATACGTGCGGACGGCGAGGCTGGAATCGTTCGAGCGGCTGGGCTCGCTGACGGAAGATCAGCGGCGGATGTTCCGCGTGCCGGACGAGCTGCCGACGGGGAAGTACCGGGCGGACTTTGATGTGGTCATGTCGGGCGGCGGCGTGGAGCCGCGCGGGGATCAGCGCGAGCACGAGGCCTCGGAGGAGGAGCGTGCGCGGCTGGATGCGAGCTTCCGGGCGCAGTCGACGTGGGATTGGACGATGGCGGAGTCGGTGGCGCGGGGGATTGACCGGCAGGGAACGCCCGTGGTACACGTCGTGGGCCGGTTCCACAGTGATTTTGAGGGCGGGCTGGTGCTGGCGCTCACGAAGATCCGGCCCGGGACGCGGGTGGTCATTGTGAGCGTGGTGGATGCGCGGTCACGGTCGCTGAAGGATGAGGATCGGGGGCGAGCGGACTTCGTGGCGTACGTGGGGCCGCTGGGGAAGCATTAGCAAGGGCAGCCAAACGTGTGCAAGCCCTGTCAAGGAGCCATTGAACACGGGGGTGACGGTCTCAGGCCGACTGCACATCGTGCCGGGTCGGTCATATGGCTCGGGTTGGCGCGAACGCGCGGCCGTTACCGAGAACTCCGCGAAGCGGGCTCGCCGGCGACCACAACGCCGAAGGCCTCTATTTGTTGGTTTGCAATCGTGGGGTTGGTGCGTACGGGGGGCAAGAAACATGAGGAATGTTGATCCGTGGCTCGTACCTACATCGGCTGGGTGGGATCGTCGCTGTGGAGGAGCAGCCCCGACTCTTGAAAGACGATCGCCGATTGGATCAGGGCATCGACCACCTGAGGATCGAACTGCGTCCCCCGACCCTGACTGATGATCTCCAGCGCCTGCGCGTGCGGCATGGCAGGCTTGTACACCCGTCGGGAGGTAAGCGCGTCGTATACATCAGCGACCGACACGATTCTCGCCTCAAGAGGGATTTCCTCTCCGGCGACGCCACCTGGGTATCCCTTACCGTCCCAGCGATCGTGATGGCACGCCGCTATGTTGCGAGCCATTTGAAGGAGACGGTCACCACCACTCCGCTCGAGGATCGCGTCGAGCGCACGGGCGCCGATCACCGGATGTCGCTCGATCACCACTCGTTCCTCGGGGGTAAGCCTTTCAGGCTTGAGAAGCACGGCGTCGGGGATACCGACCTTGCCGATATCGTGAAGCGACGAGGCAAGTTGGAGGTTTCGGATCCAGACATCGTCCAGTTCGGGACGCGCGACCCGGAGTTGCTCGCCTAGCACGCGGCAGTACGCGGCGATCCTCTCCAGGTGCTCACCGGTTTCCATGTCGCGACTCTCGGCGAGCTTGGCTAGAGCAAAGATGAGCGTGTTTCGGGCCCTGAGTGCCTCTGCCTGCCGCTCCGCAATCAGGCGGCGCTTCTCCGCCTCTACCATCGCGTGCTCGCGCAACATCAGCCGGTAGGAGCGAGAGTGATAACGGATGCGTGCGACCAGCTCCGCCTTGTGCGGCGGTTTGACCATGTAGTCGTCGGCTCCGCGCTCGAAGGCGGCTGCCTTGGTGCCTGGGTTGTCGGTTGAGCTGAGAAGCACGATGGGGACTTGCTTGATCCCCTCGCTTGCCCGGTAGGCCGCGACCAGTTCCAGGCCATCGACACCAGATACCACAAGGTCTTGAAGGATAACGGTGGGACGAAGCCGTGTCGCCAGATCGACCGCTTGCTCGCCTTCGGAGCAGTGATGAAACGAAACGTCCCGCTCCGTTGAGAGCATGTGGCGAAGCGTCGCGCCGAAAGCCGCCCCGGCGTCTATCAGCAGCACCACCGGGCCGTCGCCTAACGGAGCGATGGGGACTATGCCGTTGGTCTGAGCAGCCATGTGCGGGAGCAGCGTAAGGGTGCGAGCGTCCGCCCCGAGGGGTGCGGGTCTCGGGCCGCGAATCGAGCATCGATGGAACAAATGATATCGATTCGCGGCCCGACCGCAGCATGTAGTCGCAAGTGCATCAACAACTGCCCGCTGAGTGCGAGTACTCCTTCCGGAGATGGTCACCCGTCCGTGATCGGTCGTGGTGATTTGGGGGCAGGGATCGGTCGCAAACGGCACGATATCAGATCGCGCTGTTCGGCCGCGACGTTCGGAATCGTCGGTTCACAAAGGAGCGCTGCGCTGGCTGCGGATACTCGCTCGTGGGTCTGCCCAACGTGGCGGCTTGCCCGGAATGCAATCGGACACGCCGAGGCAAATGATCTCCCGCAAAGCCAGAACCGCCAAAGTAATCTCGGGCCTCCGATCGGAACCCCCTGTCAACCACCGCCCCTGTCAACCCGCTCTCTCGGAGAGTTTGAGAGGAATCGCGGGGTCATCCGCGACGCAAACCACGTGGTTCCGCCGGGACGAGGATGCAAACGACCAAAACCGAGAGCGCGGCGGATCGGAACGCCCAATGAATCACGGGGTTCCGCGAGGGCTTAATGCATTTTGCGGCTATACGAAAACCGCCGCGGGACTCGCGGTGGTGAGAAGCTCCCCGAGAGGAACCCTCTTCGTAAGCTTGGGGAGAGGAAAATGGGTGGGCGCGGGCAATCGCTAGCTTTCGAGGATCGGTGAGCCGGGACCACCGGCGGTCGTCGGCACGGGCACCCAGGGACCAGTGCCGCTTTTGGAGTACGTCGTCGGCGGCATTCCCCGCCGGGGCGGGCGAAGCGCAACATCGAACACCCCGTCGCTGTCTACCTTCTGGAGCAGGAGCTGCGGAAGTCGCTCGCTCATCGTGTTCAGGTATCGCCACTGGTGCGTGACGGGCGACTTGGCCCACCATGTAACGCCGGTCGCCATGAACTGATCCATCTGCCCATCGCCGGCGAAATCGCCGCTGCCCAGCTCGGTCATGGGGTCCACGCCGAACTGATTATTCGGGCGGACATCGATTGGCCTGGTGATATCGCCGCCGCATGCCCCGTTCTGTGCGATCGCGTCGCCGCGGCTCTTGTGCTTGAACACATTCCCGTCGATGATCGCCTTGTCCGCCGGGTTTCCACGAATCTTGATCGCCAGGCCGTTCTGGAAGAAGAGCGTGTGGCCGCCCGTGTAGAGGACCGTGTTGCGTTCGATGATCATGGTCTCCCCCGCCGTCCCGCACTGCCAGTTGTGACTGCCGGGCCACTGATTGCCGTCACCGTGCATGTCGATCTGGTGCGTCTGCCAGCAGATTGTCCCCGCTTGTGATCCGATGACACCACCAACGCCGGTGCCTATGACACCGCCGATCAACGCGCCCCACGGGCCGCCAACCGCGAGTCCGACCAGCCCCCCGATCAGTCCCCCGATGAGGCCGCCAACGATCGCTCCCGTGCCCGGCCTGTCCATGCAGTGCTTCCCGCCTCCCTCGAGGATGAGGTTGTCGCGCACCGTGTAGCCGGAGTAGTCGAGTGCATCGGGGTGATTGCTTCCGCCGGCGATGCCGTGGCGGTTCTCGTCGAACACGTTCTGCTCAATTGTCGCGTACGCGCCGAGGGTGACAGCGACGCCGTAGCCCTCTCCGGCGCCGTGGCGATTATGGTGGAAGAAGTTCCCCCGGATGCCGACCGCGTTGGGGTTGGTGTTGAACAGCCGGCCCCGTACCGCCTTTTCCACGTTGTCCGTGACTTGAACACCGACCCCGCTCCAATGAAAGATCTCCATGTTGGAGATCTCGATGCGACGGATGGGCTCGGCCGACTTGGCCGGCGCAATGACGATGCCCTTCTCCTTGCGGTCGCCCTTGCCGATGCCGGTCGTCGGGCCTTCGAGCCGAAAGCCGGAGAAGCGGACGTTGTCGCCCTCGATCACGAACAGCGGCACGCGGCCGCGCGTGTCGGTGACGAAGATCCGTGGGCCCAGGCGGCGCGGACCGCGCTCGCACCCCGGTGACGCGATCAGCGTCCGGTGGTCGCCGATCGCGATCGATTGGTGGCCCGTGAGGTCAAGCTCGACGTTGCACAACTCGACCGTCTGAGGTTGGTTGGTTGATTCCACCAGCGCGCCGAGCAGCACCTGCACCGGACTTGGCGTGCTCGGGTCGATGACGACGCGGGGCGGATAGCGGACCTCCACGTCCACCGATCCGCTCGTTTGAGCATGCACGCCCAACTGCGTTCCGCTCACGATAACGCTGTAACTCGATCTCCGCGACGGCGAGAACGAGCGGCTCCCGCTCCTCGCGACCAATTCGCCGTTCAGGCGGACCTGCGGCGGGGGGCCGCCAGTCGGCAGGTCAACGGACCAGCTCACGACGGTGGACTGCCCGTAGTTCACCGCGGTCGGGTTCGCGTCTACCTGAATCGACACATTCTCGAGCCACGGGGGTGCTTCGAGCCCGCCCCCGGGACCGGACGGGTCATCCCCGATCATCCGCGCAATTTGATCGGCCACGACAGCCTCCTCTGTGACCGGCTTGCGCCCCGACGAGTCGCCACAATCAGCGCCGCGACGGACGGACACGAGCGACGAAGCAATAGCGAGGGAGATCACAACTAGGAAATCGCTGCACAGCCTGGGACAGGGCGATCCCGTTCCGCCGGAGTCTACCGCATCCGGTCAGGCGCGGATGTAGGTGCGCCGGTGGTGAAGGCATGGGCTATGGAAGCTTGGGGAGGGACCGAGGGGGGGTTGGGTATCAAAATCGCCGAGTGGCCGTTGTGGCCTGTTATGCTCTGCAACATCAGGAGCCATCCATGCGAACCGCTCGCGCCGCCGCCACTCCCGCCACCTGGCACAACGCCGTTCAACTCATCGAACCTGTCGGATGAGCCTTGCACGGCAAGGTGAACCGGAACGTCGATCCCGCCCCCGTCTCGCTTTCGACGCTCACCTCCCCGCCGTGAGCCTCGATGAATGTTCTCACGATCGCCAAGCCCAGGCCGGTCCCTCCCACCCTTTCCGGGTCGGTTTCGCCCGTGTCAAAGATTCTTTCGCGATAGTCCTCGGGAATTCCGGTGCCATTGTCGCTGACCCAGCACTCGATCAAGCCGTCAGCAGAAAGCTCCAGCGCCCCGATAACGATCTCTCCATACGGAGTGTACTTGATCGCGTTGGCGATCAGGTTCTGGAATACACGCTTCAACAGCTCCGCGTCGGCGTACACGACAAGATCATCGGGAACCTTGCTAATCAGCGCGGTGCTGGATGTACCTGCGACCGGGTGCAGATCGAAAATGAGCGCTTGAACAAACGGCCAGAGATCGAACTCTCTGCGCTCCAACTTGGTACCCATTTCGGTTTGGAGATTCGCGTTCTCCTCCAGCACCTTGCCGACCAGCGTCTCCAGATGCTGCACGCTACGCCGAAGTGCCTTGAGCACCTGCCCTGTGTCCTCCCTCGCTTGTGCTTCCAAGGGCCTCTGTTCCAGGATCTTGCCGGCGAGTGAAATCGCGCTTAGCGGCGTTCGCAGATCATGGGCGACAAATGCCAGGTACTCCTCCCGGCGGCGCTGCACCTCGAGCGCCCGCTGTGTGGCATAGGTCTGTAGCGCTACGCCAATCGCCCGATCAAAGACGCGATTGAGCGTGTGGAACGGCCTTCCCTGCAAGCTCAAGCGATTGTCCTCGGCCAGATCGTGGACGCAGCCGCGAAGGATGTTGTACTCTGCCACCACCTCTTGAATGTCGAAGGCGTCTTGCAGCCGCTGTAGGCCGTGGGAGGGTGCGCTATTCTCGGCCAAAGCTTGTGGGATCGAGGCATCGGTTCCCGATTGGAATGCAATCGCCAGTTCGTCGAGCAGCCCGGGCATGTGATCGTTCAGTGTCGGAATGTCGAGCCGTCGGGCGGAGGGAAGTTCGCGCACCTGCTCCCGCCAGCGCGCCAACAAACCTTGGCGACCCTGTCTGATGAGGTTGCCCAACTCGTGCAGGTCGTCAGCGATCACGCCACTCCAAGGTGAGAGAAACCTGGTATTTCGCGGCCCGCCAGGGCTCGCACCAACACCTAGAGCAACACCGCCCGCAGATCAATCAGGAGGAGTTGGGATGGGGCTATCGGAGTCAAGGGGATGCTATACCCCGGCAGGCAACGAAACGCGAGTCTTCCGGTCCGCGAATCTCCGGTCATGGGTCTCTCGGCGGTTCTGGCCGCCCGTAGGTTGGTTCGATGGATGACGATTAGACCTGTCCTAGGTCCCTCGGCGGCAGCACCACGAACACCAGCTGCCTGCGGCCGTGCCTGACTCTAAGCTCTTCCCGGACTTGCCCACTGTGGTAGATCGGCCTGTTATTCACACCTCGGTGTCGGCTCGGATGCAGGCGTGCGAAAAGCTGGCCGTTCGGAATGCGTTTCCGCAATCGGCCTGATTCAAAAGCTCTGAGTTGATGTGACGTTGCCGTATAGCAGCGAGCAGCTAGATTCATTCAGACTAACCGAGTGCTCGGGGCTTCGAACGCATCGTGTGTGCTCGTGGCGTTCGAGGTGTGATTTGATTTGAGGCGACACTCACCCCGGTCTTGCCTGCCCATCTTCGCAGCGGGCCGCGCGGAAACGCCGCACGGCCCGCTCTCCTTTTGAGGGTCAGAGATCGCGGTCCGACCCGCGCCTAGTTAGATTCACGTTTGACGCTCTGGCTCCCAGCAAGGGTGACCTTTCGCGGAAGTACGCGGGAGAACCCGTCCCGATACATCCGGCGTTTCCTGACGCAGTGCGTGCCAAGCCTCTTCCAGCCCCGCACTTGCCGCCTCTGACCCCGCGAGGCTCCCGTTGGCCCGAGATGCATTCGGGCGCACCCACTGTCCTCGGGACCGGAACCGTATCATTCACAGGCACCCGCCCCTCCTAGCCCAGCGCAGCTTTGAGCACGCAGAAGGGTGGTCGTGATGGAACGCAGACCGCTGGTCGAGGACATTCAAAACTACGCCCAGAACATCGTGGACACGGTACGCGAACCCCTCTTGATTCTCGATTCTACCCTACGCGTTCAGTCCGCCAACCGCGCCTTCTACCAGACGTTTCACGTCTCGCCTGCGGAGACGGAGGGCCGCCTGATCTACGAACTGGGCAACGGTCAGTGGGATATCCCCGATCTGCGAACCCTCCTCGAAGACATCGTCCCGAAGAGCTCCTTCTTTGACGACTTTGAACTCGAGCACACCTTCCCGGTGATCGGCCGGCGAGTGATGCTGCTCAACGCCCGCAAACTCCAGGCTGGGCACCACGGGGAGCTTGTGGTCTTGGCCATGGAAGATGTCACGCCACGCAAGCGGGCGGAAGAAGCGCTGCTCAAAGCCGGGGCGTTGCAGAGCGCGATCTTTAACAGCGCCAATTTTTCTAGCATCGCCACCGACGAGAAGGGGGTCATCCAGATTTTCAACGTCGGCGCCGAGCGCATGCTCGGCTACACGGCCACCGATGTGATGAACAAGATCACCCCGGCGGACATTTCCGACCCGCAGGAGGTGATTGCCCGTGCCGCCGCGTTGAGCCGGGAACTCGCCACCCCGATCACCCCCGGCTTCGAGGCTCTGGTCTTCAAGGCCGCGCGCGGGATCGAAGACATCTACGAGTTGACGTACATCCGCACGGACGGTAGCCGTTTCCCTGCGGTCGTCTCCGTCACGGCGCTGCGCGACGATCAAAACGCAATCATCGGTTATCTGCTAATCGGCACCGACAACACCGCACGCAAGCGGGCGGAAGAGGCGTTGCTCAAAGCCGGGGCATTGCAGAGCGCGATCTTCAATAGCGCGAATTTCTCCAGCATCGCTACCGACGAGAAGGGGGTCATCCAGATCTTCAACGTCGGGGCCGAGCGCATGCTGGGGTACACCGCCGCGGACGTGATGAACAAGATCACCCCGGCGGACATTTCGGATCCGCAGGAAGTGATTGTGCGGGCCGCGGCGTTGAGTCTGGAACTCGCCACCCCGATCACCCCGGGCTTTGAGGCTCTCGTCTT
>JACMLW010000180.1 GCA_014379385.1 Phycisphaerales bacterium | reverse complement strand
GAGGCCGCCCCCGCGCCCGAAGCCAAGGCCTGATCCGTCTGCGGCGATCTGAGATTCAATAATCAGACCGTCCCCTTTAGGGGACGGTTTTTCTTTGCACCCTCTTCCCTGAGCCCTAATCCCCCCTTCCCCATGCGCTTCGACATCCTCACAACCTTCCCCGAGATGTTCAGCGAGAGCGCGCCGGGCGCCCTCGGCCTCAGCATTCCCTCCCGCGCCCGCGCCGCGGGACTGGCCGAGTGGCACGCCACCAACCTCCGCGACTTCACCACGGACAAGCATCAGAAAACCGACGACCGCCCCTTCGGCGGCGGGCCCGGCATGGTCATGATGTGCCAGCCGATCTGGGACGCCGTTCACGCCATCGAAGCCCGTGATCCCCGCCCGGCAACCCGAGTCGTCCTCACACCGCAGGGCCGGCTCCTCGATCAGTCGCTTGTCGAAGAACTCGCCGCCAAACCCCGGCTCCTCCTCATCGCCGGTCACTACGAGGGCCTCGATGAGCGGGTCATTCAGAAGCTGGCGCCCCTTGAAGTCAGCATCGGCGACTACGTCCTTTCCGGGGGCGAGCTGGCAGCAATGGTACTGATGGACGCCGTCATCCGCCTGCTTCCGGGCGTGCTCGGCCACGAGCTCTCCGCCGCCGAGGACAGCTTCAGTCCGGCCGGCCCGGACGGCCGGCGTCTCCTCGACTGCCCCCACTACACCAAGCCGCGCGAGTGGATGGGCGAGGCCGTCCCCGACGTGCTCCTCTCGGGGAACCACGCCCAGATCGCCAAGTGGCGGCTCGATCAGCAGATGGCCCGGACCAGGGAACGCAGGCCCGATCTGCTCGATTGATCGCCCGACTGGAACGCTACCCTACCCCCGCCTATTGTTTCGGCCCCCGCACTTAGAGAGATTCCATGGCCCTCCAGACCATTATCGAGAACATCAATAACGCCACCCTCCGCACCGACCATCCGCGCATCGACGTCGGGGACACCGTTCGGCTCCACCTCCGCATCATCGAGGGTCAGAAAGAGCGCGTCCAGATGTTCGAGGGCGTGCTCATCGCCCGCACCGGGCGCGGCATCACCGAGATGATCACCGTCCGCCGCATCGTCGAGAACATGGGCGTCGAGCGCATCATCCCCCTCAACTCGCCGAAGATTGCCAAGATCGAGGCCGTCCGTCGCGGCGATGCCCGTCGCGCCAAGCTGTACTTCCTGCGCGAGCGGGCCGGCAAGTCGCGCCGCCTGCGGGATCGCCGCCGGGGCATGAAGCATGTCGCGGGCTCGCCGGTCGTGCAGCAGGGCTGAGCGGCATTGCAGTTGAACTGAACACGAACCCGGGCCCGCCACGCGGGCTCGGGTTGTCTTTGGGCGCTCCCCGCGCCCTCGCTCAGTGCGACTCGGTGACGCGCAGGACTTCCTCGACAGTCGTCATGCCGCGCGCCACCTTGGCCAGGCCGTCCTGACGCAGCGTGTTCATGCCGCGCTCGATGCAGAGCCTGCGGAACTCGGCGACGTTGGGGTTGCGGGCGATGATGTCGCGGAGCTGATCGTCCACGGCGAGCAGCTCGTAGAGGCCGACGCGGCCCGAATAGCCGGTGTTGCGGCAGCGGTCGCATCCCTTCGCGAGGTAGACGGTCTCGGCGCTGATGGCGTTGAGCTCGAGGAACTCGCACCGCTCGTCGGTGGGCTTGCCCTGCACCTTGCAGTGGGTGCAGAGGCGGCGGATCAGGCGCTGCGCGAGCACCGCGTTGATGGCGGCGCCCACGAGGAACGGCTCGAGGCCGATGTTCACCAGGCGCGTGATCGAGCTGGGGGCGTCGTTGGTGTGCAGGGTCGAGAGCACAAGGTGGCCGGTGAGCGCGGCCTGCACGGCGATGTGGGCCGTCTCGTGGTCGCGGATCTCGCCGAGCATGATCACGTCGGGGTCCTGGCGGAGCAGCGCGCGCAGCGCGATCGCGAAGGACATCCCGATCTTCTCGTGTGTCTGCGTCTGCGTGATCCCCTCGAGGTGGTACTCGATGGGGTCCTCGACGGTTGAGACGTTCATCGAGCCCTTGTCGATCTGGCGGAGCGAGGAGTACAGCGTGGTCGTTTTGCCCGAGCCGGTAGGGCCGGTCACCAGCACGATGCCGTGCGGCGACTCGACCTGCTTCTTCCAGATCGTCAGCGTCGATTCATCGAAGCCCAGCTCCTCGAGGCCGACGTTGATCGAGCGCGTGTCGAGGATGCGCATCACGATCTTCTCGCCGTAGCCAGTTGGGAGGCTCGAGAGGCGCAGGTCGAGCTTGCGCCCCTGCACGGTGCACCGGATGCGCCCGTCCTGCGGGAGCCGGCGCTCGGCGATGTCGAGGTTCGCCATGATCTTGAGGCGGCTGGTGATGGCGGCGCCCATGCTCGCGGGCGGGTTCATCGTCTCGTAGAGCTCGCCGTCGATGCGGAAGCGGACCTTGAGCTTCTTGTCGGCGGGCTCGATGTGGATATCCGACGCGCCCTCCTTCACGGCCGTCTGGATGATGTAGTTGACGTACTTGATGACCGGAGACTCGGCCGCCTCTTTCTCGAGGTCCACCTCGTTGTCGCTCTTGCCCTTGTCAACGGAGACGTCGGTCTCCTCGACCTCCGAGAGGAGTGCCGAGATGTCGACGTTCTCTTCCTTGTGCTCGGTCTCGCCGACGATCTCGAGCGCGCCGCGGATGTCGAACGCGGTGACGAGCACGAGCTTGATCGATTTGATCCCGGCGCCCGCGAGCTTGCGCCGCACCTCGTCTAGAAGGAACACGTCGTCCGGGCGGGTGGCGCCAAGGACCAATCGGGTGCCGCCCGCGCCCTCCGCGATGCGCAGCGGCATCACCATGTGCCTCTTGCAAAACTCCGAGGTCAGGCGCTGCAGGAGCTTGCCGTCAAAGCCTCCGTCGAGCCCCTTCTCAAGGTCGATCCGCTCGAAGGGAAGGTTTTTGAGCGCGCCCACCGCCTGGAGGATGAGCGCCTCATCGCCGCCCTGCTCCACCAGCAACTCGGTGAGCCGGCGGCCCGGGGACTGCTTGAGGATGGTCTGGGCCGCCGTAAGCTGGGCCGCGGTCACCGCGCCCCGCGCGACGAGGAACGCGCCGATCTCGGATTGCTCGGGGGGCTCGCCGGCGTCGCCGTCTGGCTCGTACAGGATGTCGGTGAGCGTGTCGCTGGGATTGCCGGGCGTGTGGGGCGCAGGGCGAGCGGGCTCGGTGGCATCGGCCCCCAACGACTGGAGGATCGGGGCGCGACGCTTCGTGAGCGCTTCGGGGGGACCGACGGGATCGGCGGGACCCTGCGGCGCCGGCTGGCGGGGGGGCAACGTGGGCGAGCCCTCGCGCGGGGCAGATGGCGACGCCACGCCGAGCTCGGAGAGCAGGTTGTCGATATCAATCCGAGACATCGCCTCTTCCCTCGACCCTTGCCCATGCGCGGGCGGCGGGGCTACTTCCGCTTGGTGTTTCGACCCGGACCGTTGGGCGCGCTATCGCCGGCCGCCATTTCGAGCGAGTAGGCCTTGCCGTCCACGGTGAGGACCACGCCGCGCCCGTGGATCTCGGTGACGGTGAAGAGATCATCGACCAGGTCGCCGATTCGGACGGTCTGGCCCGAGATGCGGGCGACGGCGTTTCCGGTATCGCCCCCGATGATGGTGTTGATGGTCAGGGAGGCGAGGCCGGACATGATGAGCTTCTCTCGCTCAACGGCGAGTTGGCGGAGGCGCTCGGCCTCGCGTGCCCCGGCGCCGGTCTCGGGCGGGGCTGGCATCCCTGGCTCCTGGATCACTTCGGCCTCGAGTGCGCCGGCCATGCGGAAGGGGTTGCGCTGCACCTGGTCGGCGGGGACCTGGACGGTCAAGTGACTCTGGCTCAGGTCGGCGAGAACCCTGAGGTGGTCGACCTTCTTGGCGGGATCGCCCCCCTGCTCGTTCACGTCGTACTCGATCTTGACGTCGGCGAGCGAGGATCTCGGCCCCATGCCGAGGTAGCGCATGGCGCCCAGCGCCGCCGCGGCGCCCACCACCAGCAGCACCAGCAGCGCGGTCTGCGAGGCGAGTGGCGACTTTGCGGGCGCTTCGAGGCCGAGCTGCTCGCCGCCGGAACCGAGCAGATCGAGCCGAAGCGCGGCCGCGGCGGCGTCGTCGCTGCCTTCTGACTGGGCGGGATCAAGGGTCGAGAGTGAGGGGTCAAAGCTGGACATGAGTCGTGGCTCCACGGGCGACGGCGTCGCCGACGCCGGACCGATCATCAGTTGGAATCACCCTGGTAGTAGATGCTCAGGACGAGCTTGGATTTCATGCTCCCGTCAACGTCGTTGTTGCGCATGATCTCCATGTTCGAGATGCGGGTGATGCGGGGGAGCTGCTCGAGCGCGAGCAGGAACTGGTAGAACCCGTCGAAGTCACCGGTGATCTCGACATCGATTGGCTGCTCGGTGGCGAGGCCCGCGGCGACGGGCTTATCGCCCTTCTTGAAGTTGGGGATCTTCAGGCCGTTCTCGCTGGCGAGCTCGGCGACCTGGCGGAGGATGTTGTCCATCTCCTTGGTGGTCGGGAGGCGCGCCTCGATGGACTCGATGCTCTCGCGGATCTGCGTGTTGGCGCGGAGGAGGTCATCGGTCTGGGCCGTAGCCAAGCGGAGCTTCTCGAGCATCGCCTGCTTGTGATCGATCTCCTTCTTGGCGCGGGCGATCTCGATGTTCTGCGGCCTGAACACCAGGAAGAAGCTGGCCACGGGCACGGCCATGAGCACCCCAAAGAAGAAGACCTGACGCGATCCGGATGCGATGCTGGTCATGGCTGGTCCTCCGTCGTTTCGCTGCCCGCGCCGCTGATGGCCTCGACTTCGCCCAGGGGCTGCACTACCGGGAGGTTGGTCTTTGGCGGCGTGAGGCCCATCTTGGCGAGCCACCCACCCTGCTGCGCCTGGTGATTGATCTTGTCGTCGGCGGTCTTCATGGAACCGAGGCCACGCGGCACGTGCAACGGCTCGATCTTGCGGGCGTCGGCGGTGGGCTTGATCTGGGCCTCGATTCGGAACTTGCGGCGACCGACGTCGTCAATGGTGACCTCGCCCGAGTAGACAAGGTCAACCTGCGCAAGGAGCTGGCACTGCTTGAGGGCGCCGTGATAGTCGGCTACGCGCTCGTCGGATGTCGCGAGCCCGATGAGTTCGACGGTGAAGTCGTAGCGCGGCGGGATGGGCTTGGGCTTCTCTTCCAAGGGCTTCTCGCCGGGCTTGCCGCCCGTGCTGCCGCCCTTGGCGGCCGCGGGCGCGATCGATTTGGGGGCGATTCTTTTGCCGTCGAGGCCCTTCTTGGCGACCGCGACGGGCTGGTCGACGATGCGCTTGCCGACCAGCCTGACTTCGGTCAGGGTGAGCTCACCGGGCATGCGGTTGATGACCTCGGCCAGCAGGATTGAGCGGGGGACGCGCTCGAGCAGGGCGGAGGTGATCTCGGCCTTCTCGAGCATCTCGACCTTCTGGGCCTCGAGCACCTTGAGCTGCTCGATCTTCTTGCCCTCGGAGGTGTACTGCTTGTTGATCTCGGCCTGGGTGGCCTTGACGGTGGTCCATTGGCGGTTGGTGACGAAGAAGGCCGCGACCACGCCGAACATAACGACGGTGAACAGGAAGAGCGAGATGAAGTTGGTTCGGCGCTCTTTCTTGCGGCGCAGGTAGTCTTCCGGGAGGAAGCTGTTGGTGCTGCTCCCCCAGGGGTTGTTCTTGCTGCTTGAGCCGAAGGGCGTGTTCATAGGTGTACCCGCGTGGTTACAGGTCGGTTGGTGAGATGCAGAGGCCGTACGGCACCGCCCACCCGGGCTGGGGCAGCTTCATATCGACGTTGGTGCAGCGCTCGCCGCCGGTGCGTGCGAGGCGCGAGAGTGGGTCGGCCACCTGCGCGGGGAGGCGCAGCGTGCGGGCGACGTGTTGGCAGAGCCCGCGGTGGCGCGCCTCGCCGCCGACGAAGATGGCCCGGTTGATCTTGCGGCCTGGGAAGAGCGAGTCGTGGTACCGAAGACACATCGCGATGTCGTCGGTGAGCGCTTCAAGGGGTTCGGAGAGGTCGACGGCGACGCCGCTG
>JACMLW010000179.1 GCA_014379385.1 Phycisphaerales bacterium | reverse complement strand
GCGCCTCAGACGCCGACGCCGCCGCGGCGCGCCGAAAGGCCATGTCCACCATTGAAGAGGCCGCCCGCACCGAGACGGGCCTCGATTGCCAGATGGTCACCCTCTTCCACGGCGGCCAGTATCACCTCTACTGCTATAAGACCTACACCGACATCCGCCTCGTCTTCGCCCCCGAGGCGCAGATCGCTTTCTTCGGCGGCGACACCGACAACTTCGAGTACCCTCGCTACTGCCTCGACATGTGCTTCTTCCGCATCTACGAGGACAACGCCCCTCTCAAGCCCGAGAACCACCTCCGCTGGTCCGCCGACGGCGCCGATGAGAACGAGCTCATCTTCGTCTTCGGCCACCCCGGCCGCACCCGCCGCCTCTACACCGTTGACCATCTCGAGTTCCTGCGCGACACCGTGCAGCCCATGCAGCTCCGCAGTCTCTACCGCCGCGAGGTGCAGCTCGCCGCCTTCGGTCGCCGCAGCAAAGAGTTCGCACGCATCAGCAACGAGGATCTTTCGGGCGTCCAGAACAACCGCAAGCGCGACGAGGGCCTCCTCGCCGGCATGCAGAATCCAGCGCTCGTCGCGAAGAAGACGGCCGCCGAGCAGCAGCTCCGCTCCGCCGTCGATGCCAATCCCGAGTACAAGGACAAGTGGGGGAATGCCTGGTCGCGCATCGCCGAGGCCGAGAAGAAGTACGGCCAGATGTACACCGACCACTGGCTCCTCGGCGCCAACCGCTTCCTCGCCGGCTCAGCCCTCGGCGCGCTCTCGCGCGACCTCGTCCGCCTCGGCGATGAACTTCCTAAGCCCAGCGCCGACCGCCTCCGCGAATACCGCGACTCCAACCTCGAGTCCCTCTATCTAGACCTCTACTCCCCCGCGCCCATCTACGAAAACCTCGAGATCGAGAAACTCTCCAGCGGCCTCTCCCTCATGGCCTCGCTCCTGGGCGGTGATGACCAGCGCGTCGTCAAAGCCCTTGCCGGCAAGTCCCCCCAGGCCCGCGCCGAAGAGCTCGTCGCCGGCACCAAGCTCAAAGACGTCGCGTTCCGCAAACAGCTCGCCGAGGCCGCGGCCGCCGGCAACGGCGGCGCCGCCATCAAGGCCGCCAACGATCCGCTCCTGAGCTACTTCGCCTCACTCGACGCCGACTCCCGCGCCGCCCGCAAGGCGTACGAAGACCAGGTCGAGAGCGTCGAGCGCGACGCCTACGCCAAGATCGCTGCGGCGAAGTTCGCCATCCAGGGCGCCGACCAGTATCCCGACGCCACCTTCACCCTCCGCCTCTCCTACGGCACCGCGAAGAGCTACCAGCAGGACGGCGCCATCATCCCGCCCTTCACCACGTTCAACGGCCTCTTTGAGCGCCACACCGAGCGCTTCGGCGGCGGCACCGAAGACCCCTTCGCCCTCCCCCAGCGCTGGCTCGACCGCAAGGAGAAGCTCGACCTCTCCACCCCCTACAACATGGTCACCACCGCCGACATCATCGGCGGCAACTCCGGCAGCCCCGTCGTTGACAAGCGCGGCGAGGTTGTCGGCCTCATCTTCGACTCCAACGTCCAGGCCCTCATCGGCGACATGATGTACAGCCCCGAGGCCGGCCGCTCAGTCGCCGTCGATTCCCGCGGCATCATCGAGGCCCTCCGCAAGGTCTACGCCGCCGACGCCCTCGCGAAGGAAATTACCGGTCGGTAGCCTGCATCGACTTCGGCCCGTGTGGCTTTGCAGACCCTGCCTGGCACCGGTCTCCAGTCCGGTGTCGACCCGCCTCGCGAGAGTGCCGCGAACTTCTCTCCGCGCGTGACACTGGTTCGCCCGTCGCTCAGGACGGGCAACCCGTGCATTCCCGTTTGTCGGCGTCGGCGCCCCACCTAACTACGAACCTGTATTCAGGCAACCGTCCCCACTTGACGACGTATACTCTGCCGTGCATAGTATGTGCAGCCTCTGTTCCGCCCCACCCCCTTCAACCCAACATCACCACCCATGAAAATCGAGAGAGAACTCCTCCGCGGCGCCGGCCCCCTCGCCGTGCTCAAGCTCCTCGAGCGCGCCGAGATGTACGGGTACGAGATCGTCGAGGCCCTCGCCCAGCGAACCAGCGGCGTCCTCGCCATGGGCCAGAGCACCCTTTACCCGCTTCTCTACAACCTCGAGGCCAAGGGCCTCATCCAGTCGCGCTGGCTTGCCGCCGAGTCCGGGCGCGAGCGCCGCTACTACTCGCTCACCGGCAAGGGCCGCAAACGCCTCAAGGAAGACTGCGAGCGCTGGTCCGCCCTCGCATCGGCCATGGCCGCCCTCGGCATCGTCTCGCCCGGCCGCGCGACGCTTGCTGCGGCGGGGGGTGCGGCATGAACCCCCAAGGCCACGATGCGAGCGGCCCGGACCATCAGTCAGGTCCCGGCGCCCTCACAGCGCCGCAGTCGCTCCTCTTCCGCAATCTCGGCGGGCCGTATCTGTTCTGGTGGATGCGCCCCGGCGCCGGACTGCGGAAGAACCACGCGGCCGCGCTCGGCGCTTCATTGCCGCAACCAGTCCGGGAACTTGTGCGCTCCGTCGTTCGCTCAACGCGCCTCTGGCGCCGCGAGAAGCTCAGCGTCGCCCGCGAACTGGTCGCGCACTTCCACGACGGCCTCGACGCCGGCCGCCCCCCCGATGAACTCATCGGAGCCTTCGGCGACCCCCGCGCCGCGGCCAGGCTTATCCGCCGCGCCAAGAAGCGCAACCGCCCCCTCATCTGGCACGCCTGGGTGCGCGCCTGGCAGGCGCTCGGACTCCTGTTCGCGCTGCTCATCGCGCTGTACATCATCCTGAGCATCCGCTTCTACTCCGGCTCGCCGCGCATCCGCGTGGACCACCTCGCCGAGATCAACGCTCCCTCGCTCGCCATTCCGGAGGCCGATCGCGCCTGGCCCGTCTACGAACGCATCCTCGCGGCCGTCCCGAAGCTGGACCACGGCCTCACCGGCTTCCACCCGCTTGACGAGGACTGGCCCCTGACCGTCGGCGTTATCGACCGCAATCAGCCGCAGATCGACTCGCTGCGCGCCGCGGCTCAAATGAGAGCCCTCGGCCACGTCTCGGCATTCGCTGGCGACGGCGGGCTGATGGACGGCACACTGATCTCGGTGCTCCTCCCGCAGCTCGGCGAGCTCCGCAAGGCCGCCCGCCTTCTCGCCTCCGACGCCCGGGTCGCGCTGACACGGGGCGAAGCCGAACGCTTCCAAGCCGACCTGATCGCACTGCATGGTGTCGCGCTCCACGCCGGCGAGGGTCCGTTCCTCATCGGGGACATGGTCTCATGGGCGATCTTCGCGCTCGAGCTTCAGACCATCTCCGCCGCCCTCGATGAAGCGCCGCAGCTCCTTCGTGAGGAGCACCTGGTTGAACTGATTCACCGAATTGCCAGCTACAGCGGTCAAGATGGCGTCGCCTGGGCGCCGATCGTCCCGGACCTCTCGGGCGAGCGTCGCTTCTTCATGGACCTGATCCAGCGTTTGTACACCGACGGTCCGGGCGGCGATGGCCACCTCACCGACGAGGGCCTTTCGCTGCTCGCCTCGCTCACCAACTCGACCGAACCCGGGCTGAGCGTCGGGACACGTCTGGCGGGCCCGCTCGCCGCGGCGGTCGTTGCCGACCGCAAGGCCATGATCGCCGAGTACGAGCGCATCCTGAGCGCCTCGCACGCGGGGCACGGGACAAACATGTGGGAGGCACGCACCGACCCCGAGGCCGAAATCGAGTTCAACACCTGGCGGACGGCCCGGTATCCGGTCGTCTCGGTGCTGCTCCCCGCGCTCACCAGGGCCTGGAGCGGAGGCCAGCAGTTGACCCAGCGGCGCGACGCCATGGTGGCGGTGTTGGCGATGGAGCTCTACCAGCGCGAGCACGGCGCATACCCCGACTCGCTCGCCGCGCTCACGCCCAAGTACCTGCCCGCGCCGCCGATCGATCGGCAGACCGGCGAGCCACTGAAGTATGTCCTGCGAGATGGCAAGCCGGTGCTCTACTCGGTCGGGTTCGACAAGGACGACGACGGCGGCCGCTGGCCGGCCGGGAGAGACGCGGAGTTCTTCGCAACGAAGTGGAGCCCGCACCCCGCGCCGCTGACGACCCTGCTCCCGGGCGAGAGCACGGCGCACAACGGCGACTGGGTTCTCTGGCCGCCGATGCCGCACACGCCCAAGCCGAGCGACCAGCCGGGGGCGGACACCATCTTTGAGGCTGACAAGAGCGGTGGATAAGGTGTCGCCGGCTGTCGGATTGTGGACCGGTTGTCGGTTGGGCGAGCGGGGAGGACGCCCCTGATCGCGACCGCGATCATGCCAACCATGTCGGTCATGGCGAAACCCCCCGCGGCCTCCGCTCATCCCTCAGACATACCCGCCTCAGCTGCGGGTCACGCCATCGTGCGCGTCCCCGCCGAGGGCCCGCTGGTGGACGTGATGGGTGGCGCCATCCGCCACGAGATCAAGATCCACGAGCACGGGTTCATCGCGCTGGTCGATGCGATGCCGCGCCTGGTTCCGGAGGGCCAGACGGCCGACGCCGCGATCGTTCAGGCCGCGCGCGTGTCGTACGGGCAGGGGACCAAGAAGGTCAGCGAGGACCGGGGGTTGATCCGCTACCTGCTGCGGCACCGCCACACCACGCCGTTCGAGATGCTGGAGTTCAAGTTCCACATCGCGATGCCGATCTTCGTGGCGCGCCAGTGGATCCGCCACCGCACCGCGAACGTGAACGAGTACTCGGCGCGCTACTCGATCGTGCGCGACCGCTTCTACACACCCACGCTCGACAACGTGCGCAAGCAGAGCGCGAGCAACCGGCAGGGGGGCGAGGAGAAGTTCGGCGGAGGGGGTGGTGAGAACCCGGGGGAACTCAAGACCGCCGAGGAGTTCCTGACGTTCCTCGGCGACGTCGAGGGGATGTACGAGCGGTATATCAAGCTGACGGAGGCCGGGGTTTCGCGCGAGCTCGCGCGCATCGGGCTGCCGGTGAGCGTCTACACCGAGTGGTACTGGAAGTGTGACCTGCACAACATCCTCCGGTTTCTCTCGCTGCGGATGGATGCCCACGCGCAGGAGGAGATCCGCGTCTACGCCGACGGGATGCACGCGCTGCTGGCGGGGATCGTGCCGATCACCATGGAGGCCTGGCGCGACTACGAGCTCGAGGCGGTGCACCTCACACGCCTCGAGGCCGCGGCGATCCGCGAGCTCAAGTCGGGCGGCTCGGGCGCGCTGGCGAGCGACAACAAGCGCGAGCAGGCGGAGTGGGACGCCAAGCGGAAGTCGCTCGGGCTCTGAGCAGCTACGAGTACTCGCTCAGGAATCCAGGTGCTCGAGGATCTTGCGGGTCTCGGCGAGCGAGGCGGGTCGCTCGGCGCGCACGTCGCTGACGCGCTCGGAGAAGGCCTCGGCGCGGAGCTCGACGCCGTGGTCGGTCGCGAGGAACCGCGATGCGGCCTGCAGGTACTCGCCCACGCCATCAAGCCCCGGGAAGAGCGAGGCGCCGGTGATGTTCATCTTGGCGAGCTCCTTGAGCACGCGGGGCTTGAGCTTGGCCGCGATGCGGAGCCGCTGCTTGCCGATGACGCCGCTGCCGGGGGCGCCGGGAACATCATCTGAGATGACCTTGTCGATCCACTCGGCGTGGTCGAGCCCGATG
>JACMLW010000015.1 GCA_014379385.1 Phycisphaerales bacterium | reverse complement strand
GGGTGCCGCTGCTCGTGCTGTGGGGGGTGCGGGGGAGCGGCGGCGCGGGGGGGAGCGTCACGTGGCAGACGTTCTGGACGCTTTTCGGGACGTCGAACCAGTTGCTGGCGGCGCTCACGCTGCTCGGGATCACGGTGTGGCTGCGGCGGACGGGGCGGCGGTACTGGTTCGCGCTGGCGCCGATGCTGTTCGTGATGGTGGTGACGGTGACGGCGCTGGTGGTGCAGGTGATGGTGGGGTGGCGCGCGGTGGAGGCCGGGGGCAAATGGACCGACCCGGCAGCGCTCAATGCCATGGTGGGGGTGGCGCTGCTCGGGCTCGCGGGGGTCTTCGTGTGGGAGGCGGCGCGCAGCGTTCGCGTTGAGGCGTGGCCGCCAGATCGAGCGGCGCGCGGAATAACAGGCGATGCACCGTAGACATCGCGGTGGGTTCGCGGACCAGGAAGAATCAGCTGATCAGTGGCAGCCGCAGCCGTGGCCGCACCCGCCGGCCCCGCCGGCGCCGTGGGGCTGTGGGCGGAGCTTGCGCTGGATACCGGTCCTGGTCTCGACGAAGAGTTCTTCGCACTCGTCGAGGAAGAGGCCGTGGTCAACAACGCCGGGGATGGAGTCGAGCACCATGGCGAGTTCTTCGGGGTCCCAATCGCCGATGGTGACATCGATGATGAGGTTGGCGTTGTCGCTGAGGAAGAGCTCGCCCGAGAGCGTGCGCCGGACGACGCCGTTGAAGCCGAGCTCGCGGAGGTGATGGCGGATGGAGGCGAGGCCGAAGGCAACGACGGCGATGCCGAGCGTGCCCTTGGTGCCCAGGGTGCGGACGAGCTTGGACTCATCGACCATGTAGACCCGGCGATCGGCGGCGTGGGCGACGATGCGCTCGCGGAGCATGGCGCCGCCGGCGCCCTTGATCATTCGGAACTGGTCGTCCACCTCGTCGGCGCCGTCGAAGAGAAAGTCGACTCGCTCGACCATGGTGAAGTCCATGACGCTGAGCTGGAGTTGACGGGCGAGGGTCTCGGTGACGTGGCTGGTGGGCACACACTTGATATCGAGGCCCTCCTCGCGCACGCGATCGGCCAGCGCGAGGATGCCGCGGGACGCGGTGCGCCCGGTGCCAAGACCTACGACCATTCCCGAGGAGATCTCGGCGACAACGGCCTCGGCCAACGCATCAGCCACTCGTTGCTCATTCAAAGCGAATCCCCTGTGCCAGATCAAACTTGCCTCCAAAGTTCACCGTGCAGGTTTGGCGGCGCATGTAGGCTTTCCAGGAGTCGGACCCCGACTCACGCCCACCGCCGGTATCCTTCTCGCCCCCGAACGCGCCACCGATCTCGGCGCCGCTCGTGCCCAGGTTTACGTACGCTAGGCCGCAGTCGCTGCCGCTGCCGGAAGGGGAGACGAAGCGGTCGGTGTTGCGCACCGCCTCGCTAAAAATTGCGGAGCTCAGGCCCTGGTCGACGCTGTTGTTCATCGCGATCGCGCCCTCGAGTTCGCGGTACGTGAACGCGTACAGGATCGGAGCGAAGGTCTCTTCGCTGGCGATCGGGAGTTGGTTGCCCGATGGGGCGCGGACCAGGGTGGGGAGAACGAAGTGCCCCTTGGACAGGGCGCCGGGGAGCGATGCACGCTCGCCGCCGACCAGCACCTTGCCTCCCTGCTCCTTGGCCATCGCGATCGCGTGGAGGTAACTCTCGACCGCGCGCTCGTTGATAAGCGGGCCGACGAGCGTGCCCTCCTTCAGCGGGTCGCCGAGGCGGATGGACTTGTACGCGGCGACGAGCCGCTGCAAGAACTGCTCTGCGATAGATTCGTGAAGAATGACGCGGCGCGTGGTGGTGCAGCGCTGGCCGGCCGTGCCGACGGCGCTGAAGAGGACCGATCGCAGCGCGAGGTCGATGTTCGCGTCCTCGTGGACGATCACGGCGTTGTTGCCGCCGAGCTCGAGGAGCGAGCGGCCCAGGCGCGAGGCGACTACCTGGCCGACGCGCCGGCCCATGCGGCAAGAACCGGTCGCGGAGATAAGCGGCACCCGCTTGTCGGCGATGAGCCGCTCGCCGATCACGTCGTCGGTGCCCAAGACGAGGCGGAAGATGCCGGGGTGGCCCATCGACGCGGCGACGCGCTCCGCGATCCCGTTCGTGGCGATCGAGGTGAGCGGGGTGAGGAGACTGGGCTTCCAGATCGTGACATCGCCGCAGACTGCGGCGAGCATGGCGTTCCACGCCCAGACGGCGTTGGGGAAGTTGAACGCGCTGATCACGCCAACGAGCCCCAACGGGAGCCACTGCTCGTACATCCGGTGCTCGGGACGCTCGCTGGGCATGGTGATGCCATGGAGTTGGCGGGAAAGCCCGACTGCGAAGTCGGCGATGTCGATAGTTTCCTGGACCTCGCCGATGCCCTCGGCGCGGACCTTGCCCATTTCAAGCGATATCAGTTCGCCAAGGGTGTCGCGGTGCGTGCGGAACTCTTCGCCGATCGCGCGGACAACTTGGCCGCGGATGGGGGCGGGGACTTCGCGCCAGCGGAGAAATGTCTGGTGAGATTCGGTGATGAGGCGGTCGTAGGTCGCGGCGTCATCAAGCTTTACGTGACCAAGACTGTCGCCGGTGGCGGGGCTGCGGCTGGTGACGGAACCTGCGGCCGAGGACGAGGGCGCAACGAATCGTGGGTCGTCGGTCACGCCAAGAGACCGGAAAATCGAGGCAGGGTCGGGCATCGGGAAGATGCTAGGCCCGGTGTTTGTGTGTCCGTCAGAAGATGAGCGTAATTTGAGCTGAGTTCAGGACTTGGAGTGAAGTTTCAGGCCCGTGAGGGGATGAGATGAGGACGCGCGGGACCGCGCGTCCCTGAAGCAAGGCGGTCGGCGCGACGTTGAGATGTCGGTTACGTTGGAGGCTCCGATGAACACGACCCAGATTGACATCCCTGGATCGCGGCTTGTATTGGCGACGGCCAATCCGCACAAGGTGGCGGAGCTGAGGGCGCTGCTGCGCGGCCCGGAACTGCTCGGGCTTGGCGACCTTCCCGGGGGGCCGTTTCCGGAGCCGGCGGAGACGGGGCGGACGTTCGAGGAGAACGCGGCGATTAAGGCGAAGACGTACGCGCGGGCGACGGGGATGGTGTGCCTCGCGGATGACTCGGGGCTGGAGATCGATGCGCTTGGGGGCGCGCCGGGAGTGATCTCGTCGCATTACTGCACCGATGGGCGCGAGGTGGGGATGAGCCGCGCGGAGCGCGATGAGGCGAACAACGGGCGGGTGCTGCGCGAGCTGGCGGGGGTGCCGGCTGAGCGGCGCACCGCGCGGTTCGTGTGCGTGATGTGCGTGGCGCGGCCGGATGGGCTGATCGTGGTGCAGTCGCGCGGGACGTTCGAGGGACGGGTCGGGGAGCCGGGGGGCGTGCCGCGCGGGGACTACGGCTTCGGGTACGACCCATTGTTCCTGATGGCGCCGGAGTTTGCGCAGACGAGCGCGGAGCTGAGTACGGCGGAGAAGAACCGGTTG
>JACMLW010000178.1 GCA_014379385.1 Phycisphaerales bacterium | reverse complement strand
GGTGCGGGGGCGGCGTTCGTGGGGTGCGCCGCAATGTTCTGGGTGCTGTTTGAGAATGCGGGGCCGGTCATGCTGGCGGCGCCGGTGCTGGGGTGGATCGCGCTGTACTCGTACACGAAGCGGTTCACGTGGGCGTGCCACTTGTTTCTGGGCGGGGCGCTGGCGGCGTCGCCGCTGGCGGCGGCGATCGCGGTGGACCCGGCGGCGCTGGGGCGAGTGGTGTCGCTGTGGTGGCTGGCGGGGATGGTGGTGCTGTGGGTGGCGGGGTTCGACGTGATCTATGCGCTGCAGGACATCGAGTTTGACCGGGCAACGGGGCTGCGGAGCATCCCGGCGCGGCTGGGATGGCGGGGCGCGGTGTGGGTGAGCCGCGTGCTGCACGCGGGGGCGCTGGGGTGCCTGGTGATGGCGGCGCGGGGTGATGCGCGATTCGGCGCGGTGTTCGGGGCCGGGGTCGCGCTGGTGGCGGTGCTCTTGGTGATGGAGCACGTGGTGCTGGCGCGGCGGGGAAAGGCGGGGCTGGACATGGCGTTCTTCACGCTCAACGGGATCGTGAGCTGCGTGCTGGGTGTGTGCGGGGTGGTGGATGTGGTGGGGGTGTGAGGGGGCGAGCGGGGGAACAACGGTAAAAGCGCGCGCCGACAGCCTTTAATTCGCTCCCCCTAATCGGGCATGTTTTCCTTGCATTGAACTCTGTTTCCAGCTAACGTGTGGCCACGATTCCGTTTTCTCAAGTCGGAGGGCCTCATGAAGTTCTTGATCGTGTCGCTTCTCGCCGTTACGTTATCGCAAGCCGCAAACGCACAGTGCCTTGACTGGGTTCAGGCTTCGGCCGTTGGACCAGCGCCCCGGTTTGGCCACGCCATGGCGTACGACTCGACGCGAGGACGTGTTGTCGTTTGATTCGACTCGCGGCATTACGGTGCTGTACTCAGCAGGAAATACTGCGACCACATGGGAATGGAATGGGATCTCGTGGAGCCTGGTTTCGACCGGCGAGCCACCATTTTGCGGTGACCACGGCGAAGCATTCGATGAGGCTGCCGACAACACGGTTCTATTCGGCGGGGACTCTGGGGTCTTTCGCCTCGATCATACTTGGACATGGAATGGAAACTCCTGGACCGAGCATCTGGTCAGCGGCCCGTCGGCGCGGAGTCAGATTGCCATGACGTATGACAGTGCGCGGTCGCAGACGGTCCTGTTTGGCGGATATGTCGGGTTCAGCGGGCCCGCCGGTGATACCTGGTTGTGGAACGGCGCGGCTTGGTCCGAGGTTGCCGTTGCCGGACCGGCTGCTCGCAGCGATCACATGATGGCTTTCGATAGCTCTCGCGGTATTGCATTCCTTCATGGAGGCTCAAACGTAACTACGTCGGAGTTATTCGAGGACACATGGACGTGGGACGGCGCGGCTTGGAACCAACTTCAGTCGGCGCATTATCCACCTGCGCGCAGTAGTCACGCGATGGTTTTTGATTCCGCGAGTGATCGCATAGTTCTTTTTGGTGGGCGGCGATTCGATTCCGGAGAGATCTACGGAGATCTTGGGTGCTGGTACCGGCAACAGCACCATCCGCTCTGCCTGCTCAACAATCGCTCGTCGCGGGCGGGACGCTCTCTCTTGACGTGAACACAAACCTCGGGCTATACCAATGGCGGCGTAACGGCCAGCCGTTGGTAGAGGGCGGTCGCGTATTCGGCTCGACGAGCGCCAATCTGACAATCGTGAATATCGTTCATGGAGATGCGGGTCAGTACGACGTCGTTGTCACGGCTCCTTGCGGTACGGTCGAGAGTTTCCCCGCAGTTGTAACCGTTTATTGTCGTTCTGACATCAATCAGAATGCTGATGTGTCGTCTGCGGACATCATTGCTTACTTGTCGCTTTGGTTCGGTGACATCGCTAACGGTACGGCGCTGGCGGACTTCAACAGCGTAGGAGGAACGACGAGCGCCGATATCACAGCGTTTCTCGCCGCATGGTTTGCGGATCTCGAGTCGGGCTGCTAGGCCGGGCTACTCAACGCGGTATCGCCCGGTGATGATGTCAAAATCGGTGCGACGGCGCTCGGAGTCGTGTGACTGATCGGCTTGTGGCGCAGCAGGCGGCGCGGCGAGGACATGAGCCCGTGGTTCAGCCGACGCGAACCTCGCGAGCATCTGTCGCCACTCGCCGTAGCGGTATTCGATGCCGTGGCGGTCGTGGAGGGCGCGGAGGTCTTTGAGGAGCTTCTCATAGACATCCTGCTGCCAGCCCTGGGCGGTGGGGTCGCAGAAGTAGACGCGGCAGCCGAGGGGCCTGATGGCGTGGACGCCGCAGAGACTCCCCGATTGGAAAGGGCATCCGCCGCGGGCGAGGGCGTCGTCGATGTCGGACTGGCGGAGGATGCCGTCGCGCCAGCGGGGCGCGGTCGCGGCAGCGGAACTTTCGTCGGGCGGGGCGGAAGCGGTCGAGGGAGCACTCAGCCGCTCGATGGTGTAGGCGGTTTCGAGGCCGGTGACGTAGAGCTTGTGGCCGTAGGCGTCGAAGTTGCAGCACTTGCCGGAGGTCCAGCACTTGGGGCCGCGGGCGGCGATGGCGGCGGCGAGGCCCTCGTAGACGGATTCGAGATCGGCGAGGATTTCGGGACGGCGCACGGATGCGAGCCAGTGCGGGGCGAGCTGGTGGTCGTGCAGCTCGGGTTGGGCATCCTGCTCGTGCATCCTGGTCAATGATTGGCCGTGGAAGCGATCGATGTTCAGGTGGTGACGAACTCGGAGGAGCAGACCCTGAGTCTGGGGCGTCGGCTGGCGCGCGTGCTGCGCGGCGGCGACGTGGTGGCGCTGGATGGGGCGCTGGGGGCGGGGAAGACGCGGCTGGTGCGGGGGATCGCCGCGGGGCTGGGGATTGACGTGGCGATGGTGAGCAGCCCGACGTTCGTGATCATGCACGAGCACGAGCGGAAGGATGGGGTCGCGATTGGGGGGGGGGGGGGCGGGCCGGGGCTGATACACGTGGACGCGTACCGGCTGCGTTCGCCGGAGGAACTGGAGACGATCGGGTGGGACCGGGTGATGCGAGCGACGGAGGGGGCGACGGAAGGGGGGGAGGTTGGGACGCAACGTGCGCCGGTGGTCGTGGTGGAGTGGGCGTCTAAGGTTGCTGAGATGCTGCCGCGGTTTGAGAGCGGGCGGCTGGCGCGGGTGCGTATCGAGCACGCGGGGGAGCATTCGAGAGCGTTTGCGATGAGCCTGCCGCGGAGCTGGGGTGAGCGGCCGGGGTTCGCGGGGATTCTCGATGGGGGGGGCGAGGGGTCGTTGCCGACGGGGTGGACGAGGTGTCCGGTGACGAACAAGCCGGTATCGCCGGAGAGCCGGACGTTCCCGTTCTTTGATGAGCGGGCGCGGATGGCGGACCTGGGGCGCTGGTTGAGCGGGGGGTACTCGGTCAGCCGGGAGCTGGTGGAGGAAGACCTTTCGGACCCGGATCTCCTGTCGGGGCCGCCGGGGCCACACGGGTGAGGATGCAACTTGGGGCGATGGTTCTGCGTAGACCCCCGTTGACGCGGGATGCTTTGGGGCGAGGGGCGAGTTGGGGACGGGTTCCCCGGCACCTACGCTGGGGCGGAGGGGTGGCAGCGTGGGGCACGGACGTTCCGCGCGAGCGCCGCGAACCTTCCTTCTATAGGATGCTCGGATGAATCAACGACCCCCCCACCTCGGTCCCACGGGTGTGCGCCGCGCGAAGGCCTATCGCAGAACGCTGTTGATTGCCGCGGCGGCGCTGGGCGCGGCGGGCGCGGCGGCGTATGCGCAGGTAACAAACCCGCCTGCCCCGACCACGGGCGGGACAACGGGCGGCGCGGGGGAAGCGAACCAGGTCAGCCTGTGGTCGCTATTCATGCAGTCGTTCGACCTGTTCACCGTGCTGCTGGTGCTGGGGTCGCTGATCGCGTGGACGGTGATCATCATGTGCGTGATCGAGATCAGGCGGAAGAACATCGTGCCGGATGAGTCGGAGCAGATCATCCGGAAGCTGACCAAGGGTGGGTTGTGGTCGGACCTGCGGGACTTCGTGAGCGAGGATGATGCGTATGTGAGCCGCGTGGTGCGGGCGGCGCTGGCGTCGCCGGTGGACGACAAGGACGCGGTGCGGGAGGCGGCGGAGTTGGCGGCGTCGGAAGAATCGGCGCGGTGGTTCCGGAAGATTGAACCGCTGAACGTGATCGGGAACCTTGGGCCGCTGCTGGGGCTGGCGGGGACGGTGTACGGGATGGTGCTGGCGTTCGCGGCCCTTGGGCAGGCGGGCGGACAGGCGAACCCGGCGAGCCTGTCGGAGGGCATCTCCAAGGCGCTGTTCCACACGCTCTTGGGGCTGATGCTGGCGCTGCCGGCGCTGGCGTTCTTCGGGCACTACCGGACGGTGGTGGACAAGCTGTGTACGCGGGCGATGGTGGTCTCGGCGGAGCTGGTGGAGCTGCTGCCGGCCGAGGCGCGGATCCGGCGGGGTGACTTGCCACCGGGGCGGGCGC
>JACMLW010000177.1 GCA_014379385.1 Phycisphaerales bacterium | reverse complement strand
GCAGGGCCAGCAGCGCCACGTTCAGCACCACCAGCCCCCGCTTCGAGGATTCGTGGCTGGCGGGCTGCGAAATCGGATTGAGGTCGTCCATCGCGTGAGCCTCCTGATTCGATGCCGCGTCTGTCCAATCAGTCCTGGTGGCTGCGCTTGCTGGGGATCATGTTGGCCCCGACAACGAGGCCCGTCAGGATGACCCCGACCAGGATCATCATGAAGTTGCTCGCGGGCTTGCTCGGGAGCGAGGGGATCGGGGGGCGAAGCTCGCTCGCTGCCTGGTTCTGCCCAGGCCGCGGCCGGTTGTTCGGCTGCGCCGCCGCGGGCGCCGCCGCGAGGAACACCGCGCCCGCGAGCACCGCGCCGAGCGCGGCAGCGCGGGAACGTTGACGGGTCCGGGGAGGCGTCGGTATCGGGGAGCGTGCAATCATGGTGCGCGATCCTAGCGGTTCGTCGCGGGTGCGGATATGTGCTTTCGGAGTGTATCTGCGACCGGCCGGTGCAGAGTATCCGATCCCGGGCCCCGGCTAGTTCCAACCTCATGGCAGGTGGCTGATGGGATGGGGTGAAGCAGGGATCGGGAGAAGGGGAGGGGGGTTGGGGCGTCAGTTTCGGAGCGCGAGGCTCCGCGGCGGGGCCTCGCGCTCCGGCGTGGGACCGAACAGGTTGTAGAGCGGGCGACAGAGCGTGCGGAACGCCGGCCCGGGCACATGCACGGTCTTCCAGCGGTCACTGCGGGTCCGCATCGCGGGGACGTAGTCTCGAACGGTCACGAGCCGGGGGATGTACCACGCGCCGTCGTGCTCGAACACGTCGACGAAGTGCGCATCGGCGGGCTGGGCGTCGGCCCAGTACATGAAAACGAACGCCGCGACAAAGCCGGAGCCGAAGAGACCTTCCCAGCGACCCAGGGAATGCACGTCCTCTCGCGTGACCCAGGATTCGAGGCGAGAAGGAACGTTTGGCCGCCCCCTGCCCCCTGCGTCGCGCCGTCCCTTGACGTCCACCAGGTAGTTCTGTCCCGGTCCGTAGAGCACGAAGTCGAAACTCTTGAGAGAAGCCGGCGCATCAACGGCCTTGCCAGGCGAGACGGGGTTGTGTGGCGCGTGGCTGATCGGTTCGGGAAGGAGCGCCTTGCGGGCCTCGCTCACGGCGACGTACGGAATTCGGCGCGCCCGCAGGTACGCTTCGAACGCCCGCTCATAATGCACGCTCTGTCGTGCCATCGCGTCACGAGTCTACCGTCCCCGACCTCGTATGCCCGATCCGCGCTCCCATCCTCCTGACTACCGCGATCCGGCCGCGACTCCGCCCTCCGGAAACTCCGGTCGTGCCCCAAAGGGATCATCGCAGGCGCGCCAGGCCGCGCTGGGGATTGTCGAGCGGCTCAGGTCCGCGGGGCACCTTGCGTACTTTGCAGGCGGTTGTGTGCGCGACGAACTTCTTGGCCTGGCGCCCACCGATTATGACATCGCCACCGACGCCACCCCCGACCGCATCTCCGCGCTCTTCCCCCGAACCGCTCACGTCGGCGCGGCGTTCGGCGTCGTCCTGGTCATCGAGCAGGATTGCCCGGTTGAGGTCGCCACGTTCCGGAGCGACGGCCCTTACTCCGATGCCCGCCGCCCCGACCGCGTTCATTTCAGTGACCCTGAGTCCGACGCCCGGCGGCGCGACTTTACCATTAATGCGATCTTCCTCGATCCGCTCGCCCCGGCCGGCGGCCAGGTCATCGACTATGTAGGGGGCCAGGCGGACCTCGCGGCCAAGGTCGTGCGAGCCGTCGGCGAGCCGGAGGCACGACTGAGCGAGGACCACCTGCGCGCCCTGCGCGCCGTCCGATTCGCGGCCCGGCTGGGCTTTGAGCTTGAATCGGCGACAGCCTTGGCGGTCAAGCGGCACGCGGCTCAGCTCAGGGGGGTCAGCCGTGAACGGATCGGTGACGAGGTGCGGCGCATCATGGACCACCCTTCGCGACCCCGAGCGGTCGGCCTCCTTGGCTCATTATCCCTTGATTCGGTTATTTTGAATGAACCGCCTGCGCCATCTCGTGAGGTTCCGATAACCTTACAAAGACTCGGGAATATATCCCCTCAACCGGTATTTTCAACGTTCCTTGCCGGTTGGGCGCTGGATCGATTCAGCGGCACCTGGAATGAGTTTTCCAAGGCGCTCGATTCACTGGTTTCGAGATGGAGACGGGCGCTGTGTTTAAGCAACACCGAGCGGGACGAGTTCGCGGGGGTACTCCGGGGGTATGACCTGATCCGAACCAAGTTCTTAGATGCTTCCGTTGCGGAACAGAAGCGTCTGGCGGCTCGTTCGTGGTGGGCCGATGCGCTGCTACTTGTCGCGGCGCGGCCGGTGTGGGAGGAGGGGGGAGGGGATACGACCCTTCCAAGCCGGGTTCGGGAGCGTTTTGCGGAACTGGCTACGACGCCGGGGGGAATCCAGCCCGAGCCGGTTTTGACCGGCGACGACTTGGCGGCGGAGGGATTCAAGCCCGGACCCGCATACAAAAAAATCCTGGACGCGGTCTACGACGCTCAGCTCGAGGGCCGGATCAGTTCGCGGGAGGAGGCACTGGAACTCGCGCGGATGTTGGGTGTCTAACCTTCGGGCGGACGCCTCGATACTCAGGTTGGTTGGAGGAATGATTGTTTGCCGGTCTTTCGGTCGGCAAATCGAACGCGCCGGCTCCGGCGCACGTTGGAATGATTCAGTGTCCGTAGTGTTCTTGGCCGTTCCGGTGCCCACCTTGGCCTTGGGGGTGCCGGTAATCGGCCGAGTGCAACCAGTGACCATCAGGCGCTACGCCTTAACAGGGAGCAAGAGCGAACCATGCTGAAGAACACCACACTCAAGAGGACGGTCAACGCACTGCTGGCCGGTCTGGCCGCGGCGACCTTCGGGCTGGCGACGGTGCAGTCGTCCGCGGCGTACGGGCAGCCGGCGACCGAGAAGCCGAAAGCCGAGAAGAAAGCTGAGCCGACGCTCGACACGATCATCTTCAAGTCGGGCCGGTCGGTGAAGGGGTACATCCTCAGCGAGACCGACTCGGTGCTGAAGGTGAAGGTGGTGGGCGCCGGGGGCCTGAGCGTCGAGACGACGTACAACAAATCCGACGTGCTGACGATCGAGAAGGCCAAGCCGGCCGATCCGGCTGCCGATCCGAAGGCCGACCCGAAGACAGATCCGGCGACCGGCGCGGGGAGCGACAAGCCCGCGAAGGGTGCGGCCGGAGCCATATCGTCCGACACGACCGTCATTTATCTGGCGAAGCTGGAGGGCGAGTTTGGGCACGACGTATCGGCCACGCCGATGCGCAAGGTGATGGAGGACGCGAAGAAGCTCAAGCCCGACATCATCGTGCTGAAGATCGACGCGACCTACGGCCAGCACGGGGACGAGATCCCGGACTTCTGGACTATCGGCACCGACAACTATGGCCAGCTCGACACGGCGCGCCAGATCCAGACGATCCTGACGGACGACATGCGCGACGACGACGAGTTCCTGACGCGCGACGGGAAGAAGCCGCGCCTGGTGATGTGGGTGAAGAAGGCCCTTGGCGGGGTGGCGTTCCTCCCGTTCACGGCGCCCGACATCTATTACACGAGCGACAGTTGGCACGGGGGCATCGGGTACCTCGAGCTCATGTTCAAGGGCATGGGCGACGAGGTGGTGCGGCAGAAGATGTTCTCGCTGCTGCTGGGGCGGGCCGAGGGCCTCGCGATCAAGGGCGGGCATGACCCAAAGATTGTGCGGGCCATGAGCCGCGCCGATTACGTGCTCTCGGTCACGTTCGAGGGGGGCAAGCCGGTGTACTACGAGGACATGTCGGGCGAGCACCTGCTGACGGACGACGCGAGCGAGGAGGGCGGCCGGCGCGACAACATCCAGGACGTGGCCCGCTACAAGGGGAACGACGTTCTGACGCTCGACTCCGAATGGGCGTACAAGCTGGGGCTCTCGAGCGGCACCGCCGACAAGAACGAGGATCTGGCCTTCCTGCTGGGCGTGGCCCGGAACTACAGCTTTATCGAGAACCGCTCCGAGCGCATCCTCAAGGATTGGTCCGAGGGCGTCACACAGGCCGAGCGCGACTTCCAGCGGCTGTGGCGAGAGTTTGCCCGGATCCCGCTGGGCAACGACTACGACGAGCGCACCCGCGGACGCGGCCAGCGGATCCAGATCCTGCAGGAGATCAAGTCGCTTCTCGAACGCTACAAGGAAGCGATCAATCCACGCGTGATCCGCAACGCGCCGGAGAACTGGCAGACGGAGCTGAACATCATGATTAACCGCCTGAAGCAGGAACAGCGTCTCGACAAGAAGTAACGCTCGAACGGAAGCACCCAGCCCGAAGCAGCGGCGGCCCTCCCTACACATCTCAAAATCGAACCTCACTCGGAGTAGAACGACATGTCGAAGCATCGATTGACAGGAACCATCAATGGCATGAGAGGGTTGATCCTGGCGCTGGTCGCCATGGTCACTCTGACCCTCGCCGCCGGCAGCGCCCTGGCCGACAAGCTCCACCTCAAGGACGGGCGTGTGCTGGAGGGGCGGATCGAGAAGGAGGGCGAGGGGTACGTCTACTTCATCGTGGCCGGCCCGATCGAGCGGACGGAGTTTTTCTCGTCGGACCAGATTCTCAGGATCGAGAAGGACTCGGACGCCGCCGATGCCGCCAAGCCGGCGGCCCCGAAGGCGAACGAGCAAAACGCGAAGGCGGCCAGGTCCGACACGGGGCGTGCGACGCGGATCGCCATCCTGAACTTTGGTGCTCCCTCGGGCTGGCAGGGCGAGATCGGCGACACGGTGGGGACGCAGATCTATGCCGACGCCTGGCACAAGGCGATTCCGTTGCTGGAGAAGGACAATGTTGACGTCGTGGTCGTCCGCATCAACTCGGGCGGCGGCGCGCTCTCGGAGATGGGCAAGTTCCACAAGGTCTACCAGGAGGAGTACAAGCCGAAGTTCCGTACGGTGGCCTGGGTAGAGTCGGCGATCTCGTGCGCCGCGATGAGCCCGTGGGTGATCGAGGAGTTCTACATGATGCCGGAGGGGAGCATCGGCGGATGCACGGCGTGGAGCGGGCAGCTCGTGGCCGTCAAGGATCTGGGGCTCGAGACGATCCTGGCCCCGATGGAGGAGGCGTCGGAGCAGGCGGGGCGCGACTACCGGATCATGCGGGCGATGCAGATCATGACCCCGCTCTCGGCCGACATCGACGAGAACGGGAACGTCACCTGGCACGAGGATCTGTCGGGGAAGTACATCCTCAACGACGGCAAGAAGATCCTGACGTTCAACTCCGAGGACGCCGTCCGCTTCAAGTTTGCGCGGGCGGTCGCGGCGACCCCCGAGGAGCTCGCCGGGGCGCTCGGCCTGCAGGAGGTCGAGTTCGTCGGGCAGCGGGCGGCGGAGTTCATCGACAAGTCGATGCGCGACGCGGATCGCTTCGAGCGCCGGTTGCGGGAGTGCTTCGAGAAGTACGGGCTCGCGGTGAACATCGCCCAATCGCTCCAGGACCGGACCGAGCGCGGCGCTCAGATCAACCGCGCCCGGGCTCTGCTCAAGGAAATGCGGAAGCTGATGAAGGGGAACCCGGCGTTCGAGGAGAACTACGGGCTCGATGCCGAGTGGTTCGAGCGGCAGGAGGAGATCCTGCGAGAGCTGGCGAAGTAACGCCTCGGGCACCATCCGACTTACACGCCGCCGGCCTGCGAGAGCGGGTCGGTGTGTTTTTGGAGCCGCCATTCCACTCGAGCGGTCGTAGGCGCCTACAGCGTGGCCATCTCAGGAAGGTCGCCCACGAGAGGCCGGCAGTACTTGATAAAGGCGGCGGTCACGTCGCTATGGCCCTCGATGAACTCGGGTGGCATGTGGCGCGTCTTGGCGGCGACGTCGGTGAGCTCGATGCGCTTGAAGCTCGACTTGTAGGGCTTGTCGGAGACGCGGGTGATGGCGATGGAGCCCGAACGGTCGCCGCGGGCGGCGCAGCGGACGGCGAACTTGCCGGCGCCGCGGGCTTCCTTGGCGTCGACGGGTGAGGCATCGGGCCAGCAGCGCTGCAGGTAGCCGAAGGTGTCGGCGCGCACACGCGGCGTCTTGCCGCTGGCCGTCTTCACCTTGGCCTTGACGAGGTTCGAGAGCGCATCGCCCAGGGCGCCGGTGCCGGAGAGCTGCACGTTTCCGTGGGCATCACGATCGAGCGACTCCACGAGCGTGGTGGTGATGGCGCGCCCCCGCGCATCCTGCACGCCCTCGCTCACCGCGATCTGGCACCGGCCGAGGCGGTCGTACACGGCCTGCACATCGGCGATGAATCGATCGGTCTCGAACGGCACCTCCGGGAGGTAGATGAGGTGCGGGCCGTCGTTCTCATTGCGGCGCGCGAGCGCTGATGCGGCCGTGAGGAACCCCGCGTGGCGGCCCATCACGACGTTGATCTTGATGCCGGGGAGGCTGGCGTTATCGAGGTTGTCGCCCATGAAGGCGGTGGCGACGAAGCGGGCCGCGGAGGGGAAGCCCGGCGTGTGGTCGCTGCCCATCAGGTCGTTGTCAACGGTCTTTGGGACGTGGAAGCAGCGCATGTCGTAGGCGCTCTGGTCCGCGAGCTCGCTCACAATGCGGCAGGTGTCCGACGAATCGTTGCCGCCGATGTAGAAGAAGTACCGGATATCAAGCGTGCGGCACTGCTCGAGGATGCGGGCGCAGTATTCGGCATCGGGCTTGTCGCGGCTGGAGCCCAGAGCCGCGGAGGGCGTGCCCGCGATGACCTTGAGCTTGTCTGCCTTCACCTTGCCGAGATTGACCACGTCGCCCGTGGTGAGACCGCTCACGCCGTGGCGCATGCCGAGGATCTTCTTGACAGGTGCGATGTCCCTGAGCGCTTCGACGACGCCGACGAGCGATTGGTTGATGACGGCGGTGGGGCCGCCCGATTGGCCGATGACCGCGTTGCCCTTGATCAGCTTCTGCTTCGCCATGTCTCCTCCGGTGGTGTCCCCAAGCTTCGGGGCTCATGGGCGACACTCGATAGCCTCTTTCGCAAAGATCCGGTTACTTTCGCAGCTCGGCGTGCAGCTCGCGAGAGGCCGCCTCGACGAGGCGGGCGACGGTGGGATCGACCTCTTCGTGGCGCAGGGTGCGCTCCGGGTCGCGGAACCGCAGGCGCAGGGTGAGGCTCTTCTTTCCCGCGCCGATCTGCTGGCCGCGGAACGTGCCCACGTAGCCCGTGCTCTCGAGGCGCTCGAGGCCGAGCGACTGAACCAGCGCCGACACCTGCTCCCAGCGGACGGGCTCGTCCACCACCAGCGAGAGGTCGCGCTCGATGCCCGGGAACTCGGGGAGCTGGCTGACGTTTGCCCGGGGAGGGAAGAGCGCCAGCAGCGGCGCCAGCTCGACTTCCGCGGCCGCGAGTGGCGCGGCGAGGTCAAAGAGCGCCGAGGCCGAGGGCGAGACCAGACCGATGCGGCCGATGCGGGAGTTGCCGAGCTCGACATGCCCCCAGGCGCCGGGCTCGAACCCGGATGCCGAGTCGGGCGAGCCGGGCGGGCCTGGCGTGATTCTCAGCGCCTCGCGATCTCGAGCAGCGCCCCCCAGCGCGGTGACGATCTGCTCGAGCGCGCCGCGCAGGAGCCGCACGGCCGCCTGCCTGCGATCGTGCGCGGTGGCCCCGAGCGCCTGGTCGGCGTCGGCGATGAGCGCGAGCTTGCGGCTCTCGATCAACCGGCCCTCCGCATTCTGGCCGAACGTGGCCGCGAGCTCGAAGAGGCGGACGCCGCCGATGGCGGAAGCGCCGCCGTGCTGGTTCACGGCGCGGCAGGCAAGCAGGCTGGGGAGCAGGCTTGGGCGGAGCACGGGGTCCGCCTTGCGGCTCTCGGCGAGCACACTGACAGACTTGAAGCCGTCGTCGTGTGTGCCGTCCGCTCCCACCGGCATGAACGCGCCCGCCTGCTTTGAGGTCACGAAGCTGAAGGTCACGGTTTCGAAGAAACCGAGGCCGGCGAGCACACCCGCGAGCAGGCGCGAGGCGGCCTCGCTGGGCTGCGGTGCGCTGATCCGCACCGGGACGGTTTCGTGGATAGACAGGGCATCGAGCCCCGCGGTGCGGGCGATCTCCTCGATCAGGTCGATCTCGCGCGCCAGGTCTGGCCGGTGGACGGGGATCATGCATGTCAGCGCGCCGTCGGCGCCGGGCGCGACTTCGATGCCGAGCGAGGTGAGGATCCCGGTGATCTTCCCGGCGCTGTGCGATAGGCCGAGCACCTGCGCGGCGCGGGCTACACGCAGGCTGACGGAGGTGCGCGGGCGCGGAGGCTGACCGTCGATGAGCGAGCCCCGCAGCACCTCTCCGCCCGCGAGTTGGACGATGAGGTCGGCGGCGCGTGCCGCGGCGGCGTCGACGGTGCGGGCGTCGACGATGCGCTCGAAGCGGTGCGAGGCCTCGGTGCGGATGCCGAGGCGGCGGGCGCCGTTCCGGATAGTCACCGGGTTCCATGTCGCGGCCTCGAGCAGCACGTCGGTGGTGACGCTCGTCACTTGCGTAAGGGCTCCGCCCATGATGCCGGCCAGCGAAATCGGGCGTTCACCCTCAGGGCCGTCCGCGATGACGAGCTCGCCATTGCGCAGCGTGATGTCGCGTCCATCGAGGAGGGAGAGCCGTTCGCCCCTGCGTGCCGCGCGGACGACGATGCCGGGCGTGCCGCCGGCGCCGTGCAACAGGGTTCCGAGGTCAAACACATGGGTGGGCTGGCCGAACTCGGCGGCGACGAAGTTAGTCACGTCAACGACGTTGTTGATCGGGCGCTGGCCGATGGACTCGAGGGCGCTGACCATCCAGGCCGGACTGGGGCCGACCTGGACGCCGCGGATGACGCGGGCGGTGAAGATCGGACAGCCGGCGCCGGCGCGGTTGTGAAGCGAGACGGCGGATGCAGTGGTCGGCGCCGCCGGCGCGGGCTCCGCCGGCTTCGGCGGCGGCGTCAGTG
>JACMLW010000176.1 GCA_014379385.1 Phycisphaerales bacterium | reverse complement strand
CGTTGGCGCTGGTCGCGCCGGGCGGGTGGGCGGTGGCGCTGATCAAGCCGCAGTTCGAGGTGGGACCGGCGGTCGCCAAGGGTGGCGTGGTGCGGGACGCGGCCGTGCATGCGGCGGTGTGCGGGCGGATCGCCGACTGGTGGGCCGGGCTGGAGGGGTGGACGGTGCTGGGGGTGGAGCCGAGCCCGCTGCTGGGGCCGGAAGGCAATCGCGAGTTTCTGATCGGGGCGACTTTTCATGGTGCGCCGCGGGAGATAGTTTTGCCGGCATGAGCGAAGACCGCATGCCGCCCGCCAGCGCCGACTGGAAGACCATGGTCGTGGAGGGCTACCCGGCGCTGATCGGGCCGTTCCAGGCGCGGCGTGAGGGCGAGGCCTGGGCGTATCGGTTCGTCCCCGAGGCGCGCCATCTCAATATCGGCGGGGTGGTGCATGGCGGGATGCTGATGTCGTTTCTCGACGACGTGCTGGGGCTGACGGTGTGGGCGGCGTCCGGGCGCAAGCCGGTGACAACGGTGCAGTTGAACACGCATTTCATCAGTCCGGCGCGGCTCGGGGATCAGCTGGAGGGGCGCGCGGATGTGCTGCGGGCGACCCGGAGCGTGGTGTTCGTGCGGGGGGCGTTGACTGTGGAGGGGCGGATTGTGGCGGCGGCGGATGGGGTGTGGAAGATTCTGGGCGCTTCGTAGCCGCTTGTGAGGGGCGTCAGGCCGGGTGCGGGTTTGGGGAGCGGATCGGCCACTCAGGCCGTCGTCTCCCCCCGAATTTGTGGGTTTCGGTGCGGGCAGCGCGGCGTCGAGCGCGGCGGCCAGGTCTTTGGGGAGTTCCCAGGCATAGAGCGCCTGGCGGTCGTCGAGGGCCTTCAGCCGCGCGAACTCGTCGGCGGCCGCCAGCACCAGCGACTGCTGCCCGGGGTGGGTGGTGGTGATCGGCTCTCGGGTCGCTTTTTCGCGATAGGTGCCGAAATGCTGCTGCATCTCGGTAGACGTGACGCGGACCATGCGAACCTCCACGAGGACTTATGCGCCGGATAACCCGGGGGAGCACAGGTCATCAGCCCGGCGCGGGAGGGCGACAGCGTCGAGGGGCGCGCCGAGGTGCTGCGGGCGACGCGACTTGTTCGACTCATCGCAGTCTCTCCATGATTGAAGCTCAGGGAAGGAAGAACTTCGGGTCGGCTTGCAGACGCGGCAGCAGGTTGTGCCTGACAACCGAGCCGCTGCGCCGATCAAGCGACCACAACTCGCTGGTTCTGGAGCGGCTCATCGACTCATCCGACATAAAGGCCACGCGGCTTCCATCTGCCGCGAGCGAGACTCCGTCCTTGATGCCCTGCAACGTCGTGATGTAACGAAGTTGCTGTCGGTCAACATCGACCTCGGCGATCTGATTCGAGACGCCTGGGCCTGGCCGTCCCCGCTGCGCGGTTGCAACAAGCGTCCCGTCGCGCGCGAGCCCGATCCGCCGAAGCCCGCCATTGTCGTTTGGGGAGTTCGGATGCCGCTCCAACTCCGGCACGAGAATGCGCGGTATGCCGCCTAACCGCAGGCGGAGAAGGAGTGTGTTGACAGACGTAAGCCCCAGCGCGGCGATCTCCGCCGCCACCGCCATGCCGAAACGGGCGCCGGCAGTCAGAAGCACGTCCGTGTCACTGAGGAAGTGGATGTCGCCGAAGTATCGCGCACCCTCGTGCGCGGGCAGGCCAACACGCACCGTGTTTCGCTCGAACTCCACCAGCCGTAAGTCGTGCAATGGCCAACGTACGACGGCATCGGAGCGGGATACCAACAAGCTTTTCCCGTCCGGCGCGACACCGAAACCCGACAAGTAGTCGATCGGCGGGTCAGGCAACGACGAATCCAGACCATAGAGATCGCGTTGCTCCCCCGTGGCGAGGTCGATCCGGCAGACCGCGCGCTTCCAGCGGCCGGCTCTGCCCCAAAGGCAGAACACATGGGTGCCGTCTGGGTGAAAGATGGGCCGCGAGTGCGAGCGGCCCTCTGGAGTTGGAATGCGGCGAGTTGCGCCATTCGCGGTGTCGAGCATGCCGAGCCCGCTCCACCAAACCTGAGTGCCGGGGGGATAGACCGCCCGAAACACTTCGAAGGCGATCCAGCGCCCATCCGGCGACACGGCGGTACTCGTGCCCATCATGTCCGGGGGGCCTGGCACTCCGCGGAGCGGCTGTTGCTCTTGCACAGCGGGTGGTGAAGCGACCGAGAGGGTGGCGCCGCCAAGGATGTCCCGGCGGGTCAACACGGCGCCACGCGGAGTCCTTCAGCATCGCGTCGTCCAGCACCGCATCTGCTAATAGCTTTTTCGGCCACGCGTTCTCCGCTTCCAGCACGCGCAGGCGTCACGCCTCCGACACCTGCAAGCCCCGATACTGCACTTCCATTTATAGAACGTGGCGGGGCTGATTCCGGGGGGCGACGGCACGCATCCTTTGTCGCACCAACGAATTCCTGCACTCTAGAATACCGATAAGCGGCCAAACTGCTCCGTCGCATCCACCTGCGTTCGCCGCAGGAAGACTCGACCTCAATCGTGAGGAATTTCCGGGGCGAAGGTCATCGTGCCATCCTTCGGGGCTTGGCTGCGCAGGCTGCAACGACTGCGCATGAGACGCTGGAAAGGCTGCACGAACAGCTCTATACACCGCGCATGAGTGAGCCATTCCTCCTAACCCCAGCGCCCGCCGGCTGGCGCGAGTCGCTGCTGTGCAGCAAGGCGCAGATCGCGGCGGGTGAGAGGGTGGAGCTCCTGCCCATCCTGGACTGTCTGCGGGCCTCGGCGGAGCGGCTGGAGGGCGAGTTGGGCGTGAACGCGGATGGTGATCGGACGCCCGCCATACCGCGTTGATCGCGCTGACGCCCGAGGCTGCGGCACAAATCGCCGAGTTCGAGCGCTTCTATGTCGAGATGACGCGGCCGCAGGCCTTGCGAAACCTCGGCCATGCACTCGCCGAGGCGAGCCTGATCATCGTGAATGCCCCGGAGCGGGGCCTGCCGGCGCCGCGACCTTATCCCGAACTGGCCGTGCTCGAACTCTCGTGGCTCAAGCGTGGGCGCTACTGGATCGCGTATGACGCGTCCGTGCCGATCATCGCCGGCGTCTTCTTCGAAACGAGCGCCATTCCCGGCCGCGCCGGATGAGGCGAGTTCCCGCTCGCGATCGCGAGGCACTTTGCCGAGGAGAGAGGGCTATGCTGCGGCGATAGGGAGGAATCCAACCATGCGCCACGCCGTCATCGTCGCCACCGCGCGCACGCCGATCGGGCGCGCCTATCGCGGCGCCTTCAACGACACCCAGGCGCAGCAGCTGGGCGCCCACGCCGT
>JACMLW010000175.1 GCA_014379385.1 Phycisphaerales bacterium | reverse complement strand
TGGGGGGTCTTTTGCCGGTACTCTTTTCGCCCGTTGTTTGGGGGGGCGGGCGCCCCGGGGGGGGGGGGGGGGCGCCGTCGCCCCGTCTGCGCGTGGTGCGCCGGTGCGTAACACACGATCCAAAAACAGAAAACGAGGCAGGAATGGCGAGCCCACATCGCCATGCCGAACCTCGTTCTCCAGGGTGCCAACACAGCACCCGGACGGAAATCGCTCGCGGCCGTATCCGGCAGTTCGAGCGTTTATTTTCTGGCACTCTCGTCTGGCTTCCCTCGAACAAGTCGGGAACAGGAGTGTCAATACAACTGGTGTGCCAGTCCGAATTACCTCCGGAAACCGCGAGCGAGAGTGGCGGAAAGGTTTTACAGCGTTATTTAGCAATGTTTTTTGTGATATTTAGCAGTTGTCGAGACTACTGCGATGGGTCACAATATCTGCATGAACGAAGTGCCCTGGGATACTGTCGGGACACCGGTGCTCGTGCTGGACGGCGATTGGCATGTGCGAAGAGTGAACCGCGCCGCGGCCGACCTGCTGAGGGGAGGCAGCGGGACTGCGGGATGGGCAAGCATTGGGGGCGCTGCATCGTTCGAGGGGCAATCACTTGAGCAGCTCGTGCCCGCGGAGGTCGTGGGGCGACTCCAAGCAGGGCTCGCGGCGAGCGATCGGGGCAGCGCGGGGGGCGGCGAGGCGTCGAGAGTGATGCTGGCGGGGGTGCAAGCCGGAGCGCGCCGGGTGCCGGTGGACATCATCGCGCTGCGCGCTGGCGAGTGGGTGGTGCTGACGCTGATCGATGTGACGGGCCGGGCCGCGGCGGAGGAGGAGATGAACCGGCTGCGGGCGCGGCTGGCGGAGTCGGAACGGGACCGCGCGAAACTAAGCACGCTTCAGGAGCACCTGGCGGAGGGGGCGGAGCCGCCGGTGATCATCGGGGCATCGGGCGCGCTGCAACGGGTGCGCGAGCAGGTGGCGCGGGTCGCGCCGAGCGACACGACGGTGCTGATCCAGGGAGAGACGGGGTCGGGCAAGGAACTGGTGGCGCGATCGATTCATGCGGAGTCGGGGCGGGCGCGGCGGGCGCTGGTGGCGGTGAACTGTGCGGCGCTGCCGGAGAGTTTGATCGAGAGCGAGTTGTTCGGGCACGAGCGCGGGGCGTTCACGGGCGCGGACCGGCGGCGGCTGGGAAAGTTCGAGTTGGCGGACGGGGGGACGCTGTTTCTCGATGAGGTAGCGGAGATGCCGCTGCAATCGCAGGCCAAGTTGCTGCGTGTGCTGCAGGAGGGCGTGCTCGAGCGAGTGGGCGGGTCGGAGACGGTGCGAGTGGATGTGCGGGTGGTCGCGGCCACGCACCGCGATCTGGCGCGGCGGGTGGAGCGGAATCTGTTCCGCGAGGATCTGTTCTACCGGCTCAACGTCTTCCGCATCGACGTGCCGCCGCTGCGGGAGCGGCGCGAAGATCTGCGGCCGCTTGTGGAGTATCTGCACGAGCGGGTGGCGCGCCGGATGGCAAGGCCGATCCTGCCGATCAGTGAGCGGTCGATGCGGCGGATCATGGCGTACCGGTGGCCGGGGAACATCCGCGAGCTCGCGAACGCGGTGGAGCGCGCGACGCTGCTGGCGGATGGACCGGAGCTGGAGGTGGAGTTGCCTGAATCACCGGTGCCGGAGATGGGTGGAGGGGCCGGGGCGACAGGAGCAGAATGGCCCGGGGCACGATCGAGCCCGGTGACGCAGACCCGGGACATCCTGCTGGACCTGAGCCTCGAGCAGCTTCAGCGGCTGCAGATCATGCACGCGCTGGAGAGCTGTGGGTACCGCGTGTTCGGCGGGGAGGGCGCGGCGTCGAAGCTGGACATCAACCCGTCGACGCTGCTGTCGCGGATGGACAAGTTCGGGATTCCGAGGCCGCGGGTCATGCGTGGCGCGGGGCGATAGCAGCGCCGGTGCCTAGGGAGTACGGGCTTGTACCGGGGCCGGCTTGGCGGCGTAGACCGGGGGCGGCTATATTCCCCGGATCAACAGGCCAGCCCCGTGCGGGTGCTCGCTGCTTCTCGAGGCTGGTTGCCGCGGCCGGGATGCCCCCGGCGGACCGGTCGGGGATAGTGGGCGGACAGTGGGGCGAATCAGAATGGAGACCGAGCTGTGACCGAGCAAGAGATTGAAGCGAAGGTCATCGAGATCGTCGCGAATCAGATGAGCGTGGACAAGGCGCAGCTCAACCGGAGCACGAACTTCGTGGACGATCTGAGCGCGGACAGCCTGGACCGGGTGGAGCTGGTCATGTCGTTCGAGGATGCGTTCGACACGGACATCCCGGACGAGAAGGCGGAGAAGATCAACACGGTCGGCGAGGCGGTGGAGTACATCAAGCAGGCCCAGACCGCGGGGTAAGGCCTGTCGCGGGCCGTTCGGGCGTAAGCTGAACACAAGGCGGCCTGTCGAGCCACAGAGCCGGCAGGCCGCGGTTCTTTTATCCGGGCAGGCGCATGGCAAGTGGACGAAGCGGGCCGCGAGTAGTCATTACCGGCATGGGCGCCGTGACGAACCTTGGCCTCAGCGCCGGGGCGACGTGGGAGGCGATGCGCGAAGGGCGGAGCGGGATCACGCGGATCGAGGGCCCGGAGTTTGACCGTTACGCGGGCCGATGGTCGGTGTGGGTCGCGGGCCAGGTCAAGGGGTTCGATCCGGCGAAGTGGGTCGAGGGTCGCGATATCAAGCGTCTGGACCGGTTCACGCTGCTGGGCCTGGGCGCGGCGGCGCAGGCGGTCCAGGATTCTGGGATCGACTTCTCCAAGGAAACCCCGGAGCGGTGCGGGGTCGTGACCGGGTCGGGGGTGGGTGGGATCCAGACGATCGAGGACGGCGTGACGGTGATGCTCAACAAGGGGCCGGACCGGATCAGCCCGTTCACGGTGCCGCGGCTGATGGCGAACGCCGCGACGGGGATGATCTCGATCAAGTACGGGCTGCGCGGTCCCGGGACGACGCATGTGACGGCGTGCGCGAGCTCGGGGCACGCGTTGGGCGATGCGCTCGAGTTGCTACGGCGGGGGCGGGCGGACGTGATTATCGGCGGGGGTGCGGAGGCGGCGGTATCGCCCTTGTGCGTGGGCGCGTTCATGACGATGAAGGCGCTGAGCCAGCGGAACGACGACCCCGCGAAGGCGAGCCGGCCGTTTGACCGGGGCCGCGACGGATTCGTGCTGGCGGAGGGCTCGGCGATGTTCGTGCTCGAGACCGAGGAGCACGCGAAGAAGCGCGGGGCACGGATCTACGCGGAGCTGGTGGCCTACGGGAACAGCTCGGACGCGGCGCACATCACGGCGCCGGACCTGGAGGGGAGCGGCGCCGCGCGTTCCATGCGCTGGGCGCTGGAAGACTGCGGGCTGAACCCGATGGACATCGGCTACATCAACGCGCACGGGACGAGCACGCCGCTGGGGGACAAGGCGGAGGTGAACGCGGTGATGAGCGTGTTCGGCGAGCACTCGCTGCCGGCGCGTGGCGGGAAGCTGATGATGAGCTCGACCAAATCAATGCACGGGCACGCGCTGGGGGCGTCGGGCGCGATCGAGACGATCGCGTGCGTTCACGCGGTGCGCGATGGGGTGATCCCCCCCACGATCAATCTCGACGACCCGGACGATGGGTTCAACCTGGACTTCGTGCCGCACACAGCGCGCGAGCGGCGCGTGAAGTACGCGATGAACAACACCTTCGGGTTCGGGGGCCACAACGTGACGCTGGTGATCGGGCGGTGGGAGTAGCCGAAGGCACTGGGCACAAAGAGGTGCCTCAGGGCGCGGTGCTGAGCACGCGCCGGGCGAGGGCCGTCATCGCGTTCTCACCATGAAAGCCCGAGCCGAAGAGATACCAGCGGGTCTGCGGGTACTTCTCATCGAGTTTGTCGAGCAGACGGGTGAGGCGGTGGTCGGAAAGCCCGACGTTGGGGTCGGAGATGTGGATCGACCCGGCCCGCCGGGAAAGCTCGACGCGCCCGACCGCGCGGATCTTCACTTCACGGAAGACGTTCTCGTGCGCCCAGTCGAGCCAATCGGCATCGGGGATAGGGAAGCAGCGACGGTCTTCGTGGATCTCGCCGCGATCGTCGATGGACCAGAGGGCGATCTCGCCGTAGCGGGGGTCGTGTCCGATGTGCTGATATTCGATACCGGGCATCACGAAACTCCATGGGTCCGTGTGACGGGGCTCCACGCGGCGGGCGTCCGAGCGGGGCGGGTCCGTGCGGGGGGGGTCCGTGCGGGCTGGGTAGGGTGAACGGGTCCGAGAGACATTGCGGGTTGTATCGGCTGCACCTCGGACGCGGATAAGCGCGGGTTATCGGTTGCGGCAAGATTTTTCTCGGGCGTTGGGCAGCCGCCAAGTTGAGTAGAACGGGCGCCCCGACCGAGGAGGGAGGGGCGCGGCCGCGGCTGGACGGGGCCGGAGCGTCGGCGCGGCCGGTTGACCCGGAGTGACGCGGCCCTACGATGGGGGCGTGCCGGATCGCCGGCGCTGACAACTTGTTGCCAAAGGAAGGGGGCGTAGCTCAGTTTTGGTAGAGCGCTTCCATGGCATGGAAGAGGTCGAGAGTTCGAGTCTCTTCGCCTCCACTTTCCGCAAAGACACCGCAGGTTCACGCCTGCGGTGTTTGTGTTTTTCGGGTTTATTAGAGGTTTCCGACGGTTCCCGTCGGCCCTCCTGGCTATTGGGATGGGTGCCCTTTGGCGCTCGGGATCAATGCTCCTGTTTCTGCCTTGTCCCTATCGGGGGATACGGCGGAGAAGGGCTCCCGATGGGTCGTGCATCAATCCCGTCTCTGCGTCGTCATGTCAGCGGCAACTACTTCTGGCAGTTTCTTGGGCAACGCCATTATTGTGGCCGAGACGAGGTAGTAGCTACGGCCCAACCATCTCGTCATGCTCCTGTTTAGCCCCGTTTGCCCATAAGGCAGCGGGGCTTCTTTCTTGCGAACAAATACGAGGGGCAAACATGGCCCCCCACGCCAGCCCTGGGAGCTGGGGCCGAAACAGAGTACCCGATTGTCACACTTTCGAGGCAGAAGAATGAGCAAGTCCCTCGCTTGTCCATCTTAACTCGCCAGATGCCAACGGAATCGAACGACCGAAAGAAATGGGTTGGCCGGGTACGCCAACCCATTCCAACTTAGGGCAGCCGTGGCCCAGCCAATTAGTCGGCTCGTGGATTCGACGGCTTGGCGATTGATGCCGTGCGCCCCGCATATGCGACGGCCCAAGCACAACGCCAGAAACTAGGGTCACAGATTCTCCGCCCACCAACGGGTTGCAAGGCGGTTTCGCCGTCGTGACGCCGCAAGGCGGCTTGTACTCGGCTCGCTCTTCGGGGGTCATTTGACTGAGCATACCCGAGAAAGCTGTCCTGTGGATTCTTCGATAGGATGGCAGAATGGCAAAGCACCGACGCCTATTCAATTGGGAAAGATTCCCCAAAGTCGTTGCGTACTCCCTTGGTGTTGGGAGCCCGGACTCAGAGAGCGGGTGCGTCGAAGTCGCCCGGATTCTCACGACTTTGGGGGAGTATTGCAGATTCGGTCCCAAGAGGCCGGACCTCCACGAGCGAACGCTCACTCCACTAACGCTATCGTCGTTGTTCCTGGATAACTCAGCCAAGACCGAGCCATTCCTGATTCGCTGGAAACAAGGGGACGATCTCAAGTATTGCTCATCGATTTCGCCTTCTCTTCGGACAGGCATTGGCGAAGCCCACGCCGTCGTAGCTCAGCTCGCAATAGATTTGTTGGAGCTGGGATTGACCTCGCAACCTTTGGGATTTAGCGAGTTGGTGGATCGTTCTAGTCGAATCGTGCTTGTAGAGCTCTCCCACCTCTTTCAACGGCAGCAAGCCTCGCTCTACGGGAATCCCCTGCGGGACTTTCTGACGGCACTCCGCGGTGACGTGCCGTTCAATCTGAAGGCGATCTCGGAGGAGTTCACCCGGACCAAACGAGGATCAAGCTGGTTTCATTTCCATCTGTTTGACCGGTACGGCTGGGAGGTTCCTGCTGACGACCATGTTCGAGGCTTGAACCATCTCCGGCTTTTGTTCCTCGAAGAGCTGGACGACGAACGAAAGACATTGGAGCGGCGCAAGCGGCTTTACGACGAGTCGGGCGCGCTGTTCAAAAACAGTCGCCGCACACCGATTCCTTTGGAAATCAGACAGGCCGTATATGCCCGAGACGGCGGCATATGCGCCGAATGCCGATCGGACACTGGACTTCAATACGACCACATTATTCCGCAGTCAAAGGGCGGCGCAACGACCGTGCAGAACATCCAGATTCTCTGCGAGATTTGCAACTTGAAGAAGGGCGACAAGGTTTAGTTACCCAGCCCTCACCTCGCTCGCAAGCGACCAAACGTCCCAGCCGTGAGACTGGTAAAAGAGCGCCGAGCCGTCAGCGGAAGCATGCGGCCTCGCGCCGCCATCACACGCATCCTCCCATGTACATCCCGCCGGCGCACCGTCTGGCGGAACAGGTCCACCCTCAGAAGCGTCTCGTGTATTGGCCCACAGAGCCGCGACCCGCGGGGAGCGGTCTCCCACCGCAACCGCCGCCCGCGCCCGACCCGCACCCTCCCGATGGCGCCGCGCCCGAAGCGTGGCGCCCACGGGTCCCGTCACTCGTCGCATGAAAGCGGCGCCGCGGGGTGCGGGGGGGGAGGGGGGCGCGAGCGATCTCGCACGCACATCCATGTTGAGTAGGTACCCCACCGGGTTCGCCCCAGATAGGGCGGTTCACTCACTGGCTGCGATGGGCGCCCACGGTAGTATCGACGTACCGCTGGCGCCGTGGTATGTTCGCGCCCGCCAATACGAAAGAGTGACGCACGCGCGGGCCGCGTGCTCATCCAAATGACTTGCAAATAAGGGAGATTGCACATGCCTATGGAGAATGCCGGTAACCTGCGCGAGGATCTGGATTCGCTCAAGGGAGACCTGAACCAGCTTCGCGGCGACGTGGTTGGGATGGCGCAGAACATGTTCGGGCGCGGCAAGAGCGAGCTGCACGCGGCGCGCGACCGCGCCACCCACGCCGTGGGAGATCTTGGCGAGCGCGGCAAGCAGGTTCTGAGCGACGTTCAGCACCAGGTCGAGCAGCGGCCGATGGCGGCCCTGGGCGCGGCCCTGGGTGTTGGGTTTGTCCTGGGCATGCTCCTCACCGGGAATCACGGCCACAAGCGCTGAGGCGCGGCGCACTGATCACCGGCGCGGATGGAACGAACGGCGCCAAGGAAGTTGCACGCACCGCTGGAAGAAGGAGTGGGCCCATTCAATCCATCTCTGAGATGATCGTGCGCGTTGCCGATCTGGCGGAGGCCGAGGGGCGTCTGCTGAAGCGCAATGTGGTGAAGCTAAGCATGGGCGCCGCGATCGGTTTGGTGGCGGCGGTCCTGCTGCTGGGCGGCGCGGTGATGCTGATGATCGCAACCTACATGGCGGTGGCGGACGCGGCGAGCCCGCCGGTGGCGGCGCTGGTGGTCGGGCTTGCTGCGGCCATGGTGGGAGGAGTGCTGCTATGGGCCATGGCCCGAATGAACCGGTGATTGTGGCGGTGGACACGACCGCCCGGGTGGAGTACAAGCCGGGCGACCCGCGGCTGGGTGTCGAGGCCGCGAAGCTACGCCTGCGCGAGCTGGGAGAGCGGAAGCCGCAGCGCGCGGCAGGTGGGCTGTGCGGTGGCGGCGCGGCGGGCGGGCTCGTGAATCAGTACTGGCCGGCGGTGGTGGCGGGGGCGCTGGCGTCGGGATTCCTCCTGGCGAAGTTCCGTGGGGGGCGGAAGGTGCTCGCCGGGGCGCTGATGTGGAGGGTTCTCGCGTCGCGCGTGCTCCCGATCGTGCTGAAGATCGCGGCCCGGAAGTTCATGGATTCAAAGTCGGGGAAGGTGCGGCGTCCGCCGGGCGTGCGCGTGGCGAGCAATGGAGTGAGCTCGCGGGCATCGAATGATGGTCATGCTACACGCTCGGCAGTCTTTGGCGCTGGGTGAGCACGGGCTCGAAGAGATCGCCGAGTCGATCGACTCGCTCGAGCACGGCGGGGGCCTCAAAGACAAGAGATTCCGGTTTGCGGCGCTTAATCGCCTCCTCGATCTCGTCCCAGGTGACGGGGGTCGAGACCGTGGGGCGTGCGTGCGCGCGGAGGGTGTAGGCGCACGCCGTGGTCTTGTGGTCGTCGTTCTGACTCCAGTCGATGAAGACTTTGCCGGTGCGGAGGTCTTTGCGCATGTTGGAGGTGATGCGGCCCCGGTACTTCTGCTCCAGCACCAGCGCTACCTCGCGGGCGAAGCGCTTGGTCTGGTCGTAGGTGACGGCGGAGTTGAGGGGCACGTAGACGTGGACGCCCTTGCCCCCGGAGGTCTTGGCGTAGCTGTCGAGGCCGGCGTGGCTCAGGAAGTCGCGGAACATCACGGCGATCTGCATGGCCTCGAGCAGCCCGGCGGGGGCGCCGGGGTCCATGTCGAACACCATGACGGTGGGGCGCATGAGGTTGGGAGACTTGCCGAGGTAGGTGTGGATCTCCAGCGCGGCGAGGTTGGCGAGCCACACGAGCGTGGCGCGAGTCGAGACGATGATGTAGTCGATGTCTTCGCCGCGAACCTCCGAGTGGACAGCAACGGTCTTGACCCAGGGGGGGCGGTGGTCGGGGGCGTTCTTCTGGAAGAAGAACTTCTCGTTGACGCCGTTGGGGTAGCGCTTGAGAGAGACCGGGCGGCTGGCCAGGTGCTTGAGCATGGCCGGGGCGATGCGGGTGTAGTAGTCGATAACGCCCGACTTGGTGAATCCGGCGTCGGGGTAGAGCAGCTTGTCCAGATTGGTGAGCTTGAGACGCTTCCCCCCCACTGTTGTGGCAAAGGCGGTCATGCGCTCTTCTTCCGGTTAGCCTTGCGCGCGGGCGCGCGGGCCGACTTCTTGCTCTTGGCGAGGCTGGCTTCGAGGGCCTTCATGAGGCTCAGGACGCGCGGCGCCTCCTCCTCCTGTTCGTCGGAGACCCTGATGGTCTCGCCCGCGGCCTTCTTGTCCAGGAGTTCCTGCACGCGGTCGCGGTGCTCGTCGCGGTAGTTCTCAGGCTTGAAGGGGCCGGAGAGGGCATCGATGAGCTGCGCGGCGACCTGGAGTTCCTTCTTGTTCACTTCCTTGGCCGCGGGCACATCAACCACGCCCTTGGCGTCCTGCACCTCGTCGGCGAAGTACATGGTTTCGAGGCAAAGGATTCCCCGGCCGGGGCGGATGGCGGCGAGGTATTCCTTGGTGCGCATGACGAACTTGGCGATGCCGACCTTGCCGGACTGGGTCATGGCATCGAGAAGAAGGCGGTAGGCCTTGCCGCCGCGAGCGTCTGGGCCGAGGTAGTAGGTGCGGTCGTAGTAGATGGGGTCGATCTCGGCGAGGTCGACGAAGTCGGTGATCTCGATGGTCCGACCGGCCTCGGGCTTAACGGAGGCGAGTTCCTCATCGCGGATGATGACGTACTGGTCGGGGGCGACCTCGTAGCCACGGGCGGTATCCTGGAAGTCGTATTCCTCGTTGGTGTCTGGGCAGACCAGCCGGCGGCGGAGGCGGCACTGGCCGTCCTTGGAGAGCATGTGGAAGTGGATGGTGGTGTCGCGCACGGCGGTGAACAGTTTGATGGGGATGTTCACCAGACCGAAGCTGATGGTGCCGCTCCAGATTGAACGTGCCATAGTGAGGTGCTCCGGGCGCTTCGCGGGACGGTGGGCAAGAGTGGAAACAGCGTCAGGCGTGCGAATCGGGCTCGCGCACGACCTGGTGCGGGGCCTTGTCCAGCCGGAAACCCTTGAAGGACGGCTGGCGGAGGATGTTCTCGTGGGTCCACTCGGCGAACTCGATCTCGGCGACGAGGCGCGGCTCGACGAAGACGGCGCCGCGCTTGGGGACAGGCTCATCAAAGGGGCTTGCGTCGAGCCCGAGCGGCGCGAGGGCGCGGAGGATCTCGGCGCGCTGCTCGATGGTGAAGCCGGAGCCGACGCTGCCCGCGTAGACGAGGCGCGGGGGGGATGTGCGGCGGCGAGCGGGTCGCTCGTAATAGCCGAGCAGGAGCGCGCCGAGGGTTCCTTTGAATGATTTATCGCCAACCGTGTACCCGGCGACGACAAACTCCTGGCCGCGGCGGAGCTTGATCTTGAGCCAGTCGCCGGTCCGGCGGCCGGGGGCGTAGTGGCTCTCGAGGCGCTTGGCCATGATGCCCTCGAGACCGACGAGGCGCGCGGCGTCGATCAGCGCGGTGCCCTCGCCTGGGTACGCGGTGGAGACGCGCCAAGGTCCGCTCTGGTGGCCGCCGAGGAGTTCCTGCAGCATTTCGTGTCGGGCGGTGAAGGGGAGGGAGGTCGTCCATCGTCCATCGAGGAAGAGAACGTCAAACACCATGTAGATAACGGGCACGCGGGCGCGGCGCGAGCCGGGCAAAACGGCATTTGCCTGGGCGCGTGTCTGCAAAAGGCTGAAGCTGGGGCGGCCGCGAGGATCCAGCGCGATGATCTCGCCATCAAGGATCGCCTGACGGCGGCCGAGGGCGGGACCAATTCCGGTGATCTCGGGGTAGCGAAGCGTGATATCGAGGAGATTGCGGCTCTGGAACGTGGTGTTCGAGCGGGTGTGGAAGCACATGGCGCGCACGCCGTCCCACTTGAACTCGAAGGCGTAGGCCGACTGATCGGCCGGCATGTCGCCGGAGGTGGCGAGCATGGGCTCGAGACGATCGGGCATGGTCGCGGGTTGGAGGCTTTCTCGGAAGTGACGGGTTTCAGCGACCATGGCTGTGGCGGAACTCCTTGGGGGTCGGCGCGCGGTGCGAAGGCGGCGGGGCCGCGCCGCGCGGTCACACGCAAGATTGGCCGAGCCCGCATCCTAAAGCTACATAGGAGAGGCTCGGGGGAGTATGCGAAGCGAAGCCCATTGCATCGGCAGGCCGAAGGCCAGCACGAGGTGGGAAACCAACCGAGATGTGCGACGATCTAGGCGCGCGGCTGCTGCTCGTGCGGCGCGGGGTAGCCCGCCTGCATCAGGGCGACGCGCAGCGCGCCGGGGCCTTCGCCCGGGTCCACAAACGTGACACCCGGCGCTTCGGCGAGGTGATCTCGCTTGCCGACGAGGATGATGCGCCGGTTCGGGGCGGACCGGAGGAACGATTCCACAGCGTCGGGCGAAGCGGCGGGGGCGTCGATGATCCAGAGGTCGCGCGAGCCGGAGCTGCCGGGGCCGGCGTGCCGGACCTCGTAGCCGAGCGGGCCAAGCATCGCGACGGCGTAGGCCGCGAGACGGGGATCGGAGAGGGCGACTTCGGCGACCAGGACCTCGTCGGCGGGGGAGATGTCGGCCCCCGCGCGGGTGGCGCCGTGCCGGATCGCGGCGGGGAGCGAGAGCTCGACGGTGGTCCCTCGCCCGGACTCGGAATCGATGGTGAGGGAACCCTTCGCGGACTCGACGATCCCGTGGACGAGCGCGAGACCGAGGCCCGTGGAGAGATGGCGGGCCTTGGTGGTGAAGAAGGGCTCGACGGCGCGGCGCTTGACCTCATCGCTCATGCCCGGGCCGTTGTCGGTGACACCGATAAGCACTCGCTCGCCGGACAAGCGCGCCCAGACGCGCACGAGGCCGGGGCCGTTGATAGCGTCCCCGGAGTTCGTGACGAGGTTCAAGATCGCCTGCGTGAGTGGCTGGGCGCCGATCCGAGCGGGGGGCAGGCCGTCGGGGATATCGCGCTCGAGGGTGACGTCGTTGGGGAGGGCGGTGCGGAGGAGGGCGCCGATATCGCGCCACCAGCGGTGCAGGTCGGTGACGCCCTCGCCGTGGCGGGCGTCGGCCGGGTCCATGGCGAGCATGCGCAGGCCGGTGGTGAGCTGCTGGAGGTACTCAACACTGTGGCGGATGCCCTCTACGTGCTCATCGGCCTCGTCGGAGATAGGCGTGCGGGTGAGCGCATCGAGGCGGCAACGGACGGGGAGGAGCAGGTTGTTGATATCGTGGCCGAGGCCGGCGGCGAGCGTGCCCATCGAGGCCAACCGCTCGCGGAGGCGGAGCTGCTCGTGCGATTTCTCGAGGGCGACCGTGCGCTCGGCGACGAGCTCCTCGAGCCGTTCCTTGTGGGCCGTGAGCTGGCGCTCGGCCCAGCGCTGGCGTGTGACGTCAACGCCCAGCGAGGTGATGCCGATGACACGCCCGTCGGTGTCGCGGAGCACCGTGTTGTTCCAGGCAATGAGTCGGGTACCGCCGGAGCTGGTGACGATGCTGGCCTCGTTGTGGGCCGGGAGCCATTGATCGCCCAGCGCCCGCTCGAGCGCGGCACGCGCCGCCGACCGGTTCCCCTCGGGGAGGAAGCGGTCGAACCAGACGTGGCCGAGCACGTCGTCGCGCTGGTAGCCGGTGAGACGGAGCAGGTACTCGTTGCAGAAGATGATGCGGCCCTCGGCGTCGAGCATGACGCCGACGAGCTCGAGGTTCTCGAGGGTCTCGCGAAAGCGGCGCTCGGCCTGGTGGAGGGCCTCTTGTGTTTGCTCGCGCCCGATCGCCGCGGCAAGGACGTTGGCGACGGAATGGAGGAAGCTCTCTTCGAGGGCGCTGAAGTGACGATCGGAGCCGGCGGGCGCGTGGACGGAGAGGACGCCGGTGGCGCCGCTCTCGCCGGCGATCGCGATGGCCATAAAGGGATGGGCCGGCACGGAGCCATACGCGTCGTCCTCTGCGGAGCCATGCTGCACGATGACGGCCCCGGGCGAAGCGAGCGCGAGCACGGACTCAGGGCCGGGCTCGCCGCAGGGAGTGCCGACGGCCCCGGAGTGCTCGCCGACGGAGGCGACGCTGACGAGTTCCTGGTCGCTGGTGGCCGGGGCGGCGGACAGTTCATCGATGCGGCAGCAGCCGATTGAGAGTGTCGAGGCGACAAGAGAGGCGGCCTCGCGCATCAGGTCAACACCGCGGGAGTGGAGAGCCACCTGTCCGAGGCGGGCGAGGGCGGCCCACTGGGCGGCGCGGGCGGTGAGGATCGATCGGGCCTGCTCGAGGTCATTGATATCAACGCAGCTCCCGATGAAGCCGGCGAACGTCCCGTCGGGCGTAAAGCGCGGAGAGCCGCTGTCGATGATCCAGCGGTACTGGCCATCGGCGCGCCGGAGACGGTACTGCATGGAGAAATCGCGTCGCTCATCGAAGGAGCGTTCGTAGATCTCGACGCAGCGCCCGCAGTCATCGGGGTGAACGCCACACGCCCAACCGGCCCCGACTTCCTCCTCGATTGTCCGGCCGGTGAACTCGAGCCACCGGCGGTTGAAGTAGTTGAACGCCTTGTCTGCTCCGGCCATCCAGATGAGGACGGGCGCGTTGTCCGCCATCGAGCGGAAGCGAGCCTCGCTCTCGCGCAGCTCCTGCTCGGCACGCTTGCGTTCGGACTGGTCCATCACGAACCCGATCGCGCGATCCCGCTCGGAGCCGACCGCGACGAACCCGACAATGACCGGCACGCGGGTTCCGTCGGGGCGGAGATACTCCTTCTCGTAGGGCGTGCATTCGCCGCGCTCGCGGGCCTCGTGGATAGCTTCGGCGTCGGCGGCGAGCCACTCCGGGGGTGTGAGTTCGCGCCAGGAGAGACCGGCGATCAGGTCCTCGCGCGAGCGACCCAGAATGCGAAGGCACTCGTCGTTGGCGTCGTCGAGGGAGCCATCAAACCTCGCCGCGACCGTGCCGACGACGCTTGAATCAAAGAAGGCCTTGAGGTGCTCGCGGCTCTCCACGAGCTGGTCGCGGAAGCGCCTCCGCTCGGTGACGTCCTGGATGATGTGCGCGGCGTAACGCGGCCGGTCATCATCACCGCACACGACCGAGCAGGTCAGCTCGATCCAGACGGGCTGCCCATCACGGCGGACGAGACGCTTCTCGACAGTGAAGCTCTCCATATCGCGCTTGATGAGGCGGTCGAAGAACTGCTCGCCGCTCGCCAGGTCGTCCGGGTGGGTGATGTCCCAGGTGCTGAGGCGGACGAGTTCCTCCCTTGTGTACCCGGTAATCTCGCACAAGGCCGGGTTCACGGAGAGGTACTGGCCGTCGAGCCCGACGGTGGCGAGGCCGACGGCCGCCTGATCGAAGGTGGCGCGGAACCTCGCCTCGCTATCGCGTAGGGCCGCCTCGTCCTGCTTGCGCTCGCTCACATCCATCGCGACGCCGACGAGGTGGAGCGGACGCGACTTCTCGTCGAGAAACGCGAGGCCCCTCCAGGCAATCCAGCGGGTCTGGCCGGAGAGCGCGTGGATAAAGCGGACCTCGAACTCGTGCTCGTTGCCGGCGTGCATGGCCGCGGCGGTGGCGCGCCGGAACTCGGCCCGGTCGTCGGGATGGACGATCGCAAGCAGGGCCGTCTCGGTGCCTTGGAACGCGCCGTGCTCGAACCCGAAGATGGCCTCGAGCTCGGGCGAGAGGAACACCTCGTTGGTCGCGAGGTTCTGCCGCCAAGCGCCAATGCGGCCGCTGCGGGCGGCCAGTGAGAGCCACGCCTGGCTTTCGAGTCTTTCTCGCTCGGCGCGGCGGCGCTCGATGTCCTCTCGCTTCTGGGCCGTGATGTCGCGGAAGATGATCGAGAGCCCTCGCGGCGAGGGGTACACATCGAAGTGGCGCCACGAGCCCGACGCACTCTGTTGCTCGAACGACGCGGGAGCCCCGTCGGCGGCGACCCGCCGAAAGCGGGCGACGAGCTCGGTGTCCGGCTCCACCTCTTCGAGCGCCTTGCCGATGAGCTCTGCACTTGACCCAGACAGGTGGGGCCGGCAGTTCCGGTTCACATACGTGAGCCGCCAGTCGCGGTCAACGGCGAAGACGGCGTCGGTCACGCTGTCGAGCACGTGCGAGGTCCACTCGCCGGCCGAGCGGAGCTCGGCTTGGGCCAGCTCGCGCTGCTCGGACTGCTCCAGCAGGCGGCTCCCTACGAGCCGGAGCTGCGCCGAGCCGAGCCGGATGGTCTCGAACAGGTAGAGCCCGATCATCGTGGCCAGCGCGAGAATGGCAGCGATCACGGTGATGGCCTGGCTCGCGACGGTCACCTCGACCAGCGTGCCCTTGATGCGCCCGGCGACGATGCCGACCCAGAGGGCGACAACTACGATGAACACGCCGATCCCCGCGGCGGCGATGCGGCGCTCGAAGGCCCGCAGGGGGCGGTTTGCAATCCCTGCGGTGAACATCGCGAGCCCGAGAAGAATCAGGCCCGTCGCGGTATGAACGGCGACCGGCGCGCCGGCGGTCAGCGGCGCGCGAAAGCTGGGGAGGAGGCCGAGCAAGACGATGATCCCGATTCCAACGGCGACGGCCCCAGTGGGGGCGAGCTGGCGGCGCGCGAGCGGGTGGAGCGGGCGGGCGCCCGCGAGGATCAACGAGCTTGCGCAGAGCAGGAGGACACACGCGGTGGCAAACGCCATGCGTCCGTGGCCCGGCGCCAGAGATAATGGCACCTGCACGAAGAGCTCGTCGATCCCGAGGTCCACAAGCGAAAAATGCTCGAGGGCCGTGAGGGCGACAATAGAGGTGACCATCGCCACGGCGATGAGCCAGACCCATCGAAGCCACGCGGCGCCGCCCTTGTCCTTTGCGCCGCCCAGGAAACAGAGCAGCGCCACGGCGGAAAGGCCGAGGCAGAGCGCCGTGTTGAACTTCATGAAGGGCAGGCCCGGCAGCAGACGGATGAGCGACATCCCAACCTTGGGAGCCGTGCCCGAGGAAAGCAGAAACCAGCCCGCCATCACAACCAGAGCGATCGCGACACAGGCGACAGAGGCGGCGATCGCGACGAGACTGTTGGGCCGCGGCGACACCTCTTGAGCACCTTCGACATCACCGGGATGAAGAATCACCTGCCACATCAGGCTTGCAAGCTATCCGAGTCGCCAGGCCATCGGCGTTTTGAGAAGAATGGGAATGACACGAGGATCCAAAAAAGCCGCGACACCCAGTCGGATGTCAACGGCCTTTGGTGTGCAACCGTCCAACTTAAGTACGCGGGCTCGGTTGGATTTCCTATAGGAACCGAGCCCTATCCGGGCCAAGCCGGGCCTATGTACGCAGCGCGGCGGGGTTGACGACGGATTCGGCGATGGCAGTGAGCTTCTTATCGGCCTTGCCCTCCTCGTCGAGCGTCTGCTGGAGCAACTCGGCGTCCTCATTGCGGCCGAGGAGTCGGGCGAAAGTCCGCGCCGAGCCATAGGCGGCGATCTCGTAGTGCTCGGCTCGCTGGGCGGAGGCGATAATCCCCGCGTCCATGATTTCCGGGAGGGCGTCCTCTTCCATAAAGCTCTTGGCCTCTTCGATCAGACCGGCCATGGCCTCGCATTTCTTGCCGCGAGCGGGCACGCCGAGGCCCTCGAAAATCTGATCAAGGCGCCCCACCTGCTGCTTGGTCTCGATGATGTGTGCCTCGATCGCCTTGCGTAGCGCGGGGCTGGTGGCCTTCTTGGCCATCTTGGGGAGGGCCTTGAGGAGCTGGTTCTCTGCGTTGTACAAATCCTTGAGCTCGTGCAGGTAGAGCTTGTCGAACGAGTCGAGCTTCATGCGGTCCTCCGGTGGAATCGTGGTTGGGGATGCTCAATGAAAAAGGGCCACAAAAGGCCCCGTGAACATGGGCCGTCACATGACGGCAACATACATCGATGCGCTGGTTGGCGGGATCACGGCCGGACTGTCGGCCGCCGAACCGCACCGGCGATCAGTGAGATCACAAACAAAACCAAGAAGACAAAGAAAAGAATCTTCGCGATACCCGCGGCGGCGACGTAGATGCCGCCAAACCCGAACAGGGCCGCGACCAGCGCGATCACCAGGAACACCATTGCCCAGTACAGCATGTCAGAACTCCTTGACGAGGGGCGGCCGCGGCGAAGCCTCGACGCCCGGATACTCGGAAAGATGAGATACTCGGAAAGATGAGGCCTTACCTACGATCGCGATCCCGGTTATCGCCGTCGTTATCGTGGTCCGTCGTGCGGTCTTTGTCTAACTCGCGGTTCTTGCGATCGGCGCCGGTGATGCCGGCGCCGCGCTCGTCGAGCACCCAGAACGGCTCGACCCCGAAGAACTTGTGGACGGGCTCGCCCCACGTGCGGTCCTCCATATTCGGCCAGGAGTCCTTGCCGAACTTGGGAGCATTCTTCAGGCGGTCGGCCGTCATGTTGAGGAAGAACTCGTGGGTGTCGCCGTCCATGCGGTGCTGCAGGGCGCTCAAGGGCAGCGCGATGTGGTCCTCACCCATCCCCATGAACCCGCCGGCGGCGAGCACGCCGTACACGATGCGGCCGTTGGCGGGCTGGATGATAAAGTCCTCAACCTCCCCCAGGTCGTCGTCGCCGGGGCCCTGCACATCGGCTCCCATGAGTTGGCTCGCACGCGCGAGCTGGAACCGGGCCAGCTTCACGTCCTTGTCGTCCGCGTCCGCCTCGGTGCGGTCGTCTCGGTCGATCCAGGAGGGCCACCCGGTATCGTCGCGGAAGGTCATGGCGTCGCTGTCACGATTCAGGTTCGACGCGAGGATGACGCTCTTGTTGTTGATGGTCGCGGACGAGCCGTGGACCTTCACCTTGTCGTTCTCGCGAATGATCAGGCGGCGATCCTGCAGATACCCGGCCGGGCCGAGGTGGACGGTGTGCGTCTTGCCGTCGTCGGTACGAATGGTGGCGACCACCGCCTCGTCCATGTCGTCGTAGGGCCGGGCGCGGTCAACCGCGATCACGGTGCCGTTAAGGTCCGTCAGCCGATTACGATCGTAAAGGGTGTTGTAGCGGTCGCGAGCACCCCACCCGCGCCATCGTGGATCGGCGACGGCGCGATCCGTGCGGTCGGCACGGTCGGCGCGCCACGGGTCGGTGGTCCAGTACGGCTCGCGATTGAAGCGCTGGTACGTATTGGCAGCCCAGGTGGGGTCCGCCATATCGGGAAAGTTGTCCTTGTCAAAGCCGTCCATCGCCTCGAGCTGAGCCTTGTCGATCGTGACGTACATCTTCGCGCTGCCCGGCGCGGGGGTGAGCATCTCCCACGGAACGGCGAAGAGTTCATCGCCGATGCCCGCGATGCCGCCGAACGAGAGCACGGCGTACCCGATGCGACCGCGCTCGACGTCCAGAACGAGATCTTCGATATCTCCGAGATTCTCGCCCTTGGCGTTGGTGACGTCGATCGACAGGACGTCGCTCACCTTCATGAGCGGGTGGACAGCGTGTTCTCCGCCGGCCTTGTCCTTCATGCCCGGCTTTGCGGGTCGGTCCGGTTGATTGGTGGTCGGCTGATTCGACCTGTTGTTGTCGCGGGTTGTCGTCGCCGGCTGTGCCGCGGCTCCGGCGGCGAGCATCATCGCCGCCGCGGCGGTCAGCACGAGCTTGTTATTGGTTCGATCCATGCACGTCTCCTTGTTAATATATGCTGGGTGTCATCGAGCGCCGCGGGGCGCTACGAGCGGTTCTCCGCCCCAAATCGCGGGAAGCCGTCAATGGCGTTGCGATCCGACGGAGAGTGTTGTGGCCCGCGTGGCGAATCGCCATCGGCAGCATGACCTAATCATCTCCCTTGAAGAGTGCCCCCGCACAATAAATTACTTCACGCTCGCCCTTCGGGTGATATTCTTACATTGCTTTCCCATGGCGCGCAGACAAAGGCGGCCGGGCGTCCGCGTGCAACCGCGTGGGAAACGCCCGATGCGGCACGCCCGCACCCCCTGCTTGCGGCAGTCCGTCAAGCCGGTCAAGTCCCTATGGAGAGTGGGGGCGTTCCGCGGCGATACTTGGTTGAGTACCGCACGCCATGATCGCGTCGCATTCATACCTTCTTATTCGGCGAGCTACACGGCCGCCACGGAGCCGCTTGATGCCCCGCGAACTGACCCGTGAACGATCCGACTCTCTAAGCCGTTCCACTTCGCGCGGCGCATCGAGCCGCGATTACATTGACGCCGGATTCGGGGGGGTATCGATTCGCCCCGGCGAGGCGATCTGCTCGGCTGGCAACAGCACGCAGGCTACCCGAGTCTCTCGAACAACCGCCTCGGCGGTTGCCGCCGCACAAGCGATGCTTCGCAACAACCGGAGCGAGAAAGACGACGTGCTGGATCTGGTTGCCAAGCGGGTCTTGAGCGATCTCGGCGGGGCGTAGGAACAATGGGGTACCCGGGCCAGCAACGTGCGGCGCGGTGAATCTGCTCTTAGATCTGCGAAGATCAAAGAACAGACTCGACCTGGAAGGTGGCATTCTTCAAACGACGTCGGCGCAACCACACCGGGACGGCTCACACGCCGTACGTCGCTTTCACCTTACCCTGAAGGTGTCGAACCAGTGGTCCCGACTCCAGCGAGCGCCCCGTGATGCGTCGGCAAAGGTCCGCCGCGCGATACCGGCGCCCATGGCGATGCACGTTCTCGACGAGCCAGCTCCTCAGGCCGCTGAAGTCGCCGCGTGACATCTGGTCATCCAGACCCGGCAGGTCGGCGTTGATTTTCTCCCACATCTGCGCCGCGTATAGGTTGCCCAGCGTGTAGGTGGGAAAGTAGCCGATCAGACCGAATGACCAGTGGACGTCTTGCAGGCATCCGCGCCGTGCATCGGGCACCTCCAGCCCGAATGACTGCTTGAAACGATCGTTCCAATGCCCGGGCAGGTCGCCGGTGGCGAGGTTCCCCGCGATCATCGCCCGCTCCAGCTCAAACCGCATCATGATGTGTAGGTTGTACGTTGCCTCGTCGGCCTCGACACGGATGTAGCTCGGCGACACCTGATTCGCCGCCGTGTGAATCTGATCGAGCGTGCAGGTATCGAGCGCGGGCGAAAAGAGCTCTTTCGCCTTTGGCAGTGCCCACTGCCAGAATGCGCGGCTCCGGCCCACAAAATTCTCCCACATTCTGGATTGGCTCTCGTGGATACCGAGCGAGACCGCCTCCGACGACGGCAATCCGAACTCGTCACCCTTCGGGAGATTCTGCTCGTACAGGCCGTGCCCGCCCTCGTGCATGGTGCCGTACAGGGGCTCAAGAAAGCCGCCGCGCTCTGTGTACCGGGTGGTCAGGCGCGTGTCCCCGGGCGCGATCCCCGAGCAGAACGGGTGGGCCGTGGTATCGAGCCGTCCGGCGCGGAGGTCAAACCCCATCGCGCCGAGCACGAGCGTCCCGAGTTGGTGCTGCCTCGCCGCCGGCACCTGCACCTTGGTTACCGAGACGTCCACCGTGTGCCCCGAGCCCGCGACCGCCTGCACCAGCCCGCTCAGCTGCACCTTGAGCGGCGTGAACGTCGCCTGGATCTGCGCCGCCGTCATCCCGGGCTCGTACTCGTCAAGCAGGGCGTCGTAGAGCTCCGCGCCGGGCGGCATCGTCGCCATCAGGAACTCGGCCTTCCGCCTGGTGAGCCCCATCACCCTGTCGAGCCACGGCGCGAACATCGCAAAGTCGCTCTTGCCGCGAGCCTCTTTCCACACGTCCTGCGCCAGGCTACCCACCCGCGCGAGCTCCGACACGAGCTCGGTGGGCACCCGCACGGCGCGGTCGTAATCGCGCCGCATCTCCCGGATGTTCGCCGCCGCGCCCTCGCTCTCGCGCAGCGCCGGCTCGGACTCGCACTCGGCCAGCAGGTCGCCCACCCGGGGCGACGTCTTGCGTTCATGCACCAGCCCCGAGAGCAGCGCCGCCTGCTCCGAACGGTGCGCGCCCGCCGCCGACGGCATGTACGTCTCCTGGTCCCACGAGACCAGCGCCCCCACGGAGCCGAGCGTCGCGGCCTCTCGCAGCAAGTTCTTCAGTTCCTGATAGGGCGCACATTCAGTCGGTCCGGGCATGATGAACTTCCATTCGGGCCACCGGCTCTGCGGCGTGTTCGCCGCGCGCAGGCCCGGGGTTGCAGGATACCGCGTTCAGGCGGTCGAGGACACGGATCACCCCCGCGCGCCCGGATGGCCCACGCTCTTGTGGCATCCGCGCCCGGGCGGTACGCTCGGGCACAAGTGGAACGGGCGTGCGGGAGAATCAGGTGACCATCGTGCGCTCTCACGGCCGCGCAGCGTTCTCACTCATTGAACTGTTGGTCGCGATCGCGATCATCGCCGCTTTGCTGGCGATCACGCTCCCAGCGCTGGCCAGGAGCCGTGAATCCGCACGACAGGCCATCTGCCTCTCCAACGTGCGTCAGGTCATGCTCGCGTTCACTACCTACGCCGGCGACTATCGCGGCGTCATCCCCGGCACCTATTGGCAGGGAGCCCAGAATCTTGACTGGTGCGGCCGCAACAACGTGCTCTACACCTCATCGCCCGGTTCCTACCGCCACCCGTTCGAGACTTCGGTGATGCGCGATCACCTCGACAACGCCGACCGCGTGCTCGGCTGCCCGACCGCCAAACGACATGCCAACACCTTCTTTGACTACACCGCGGTCATCCGAATGGCCGGCGCCCGTATCGACCTTCCCTGGCACGCGAGCTACCCGCTGCGGCCGCAGGTCAGCAACTCGCCGCGCAAGCCTTTCCCGCACATCCCGCTCCTCGTCGAGGAGCACGACCTGTTCTACAACCGCACCTACGACGACGGCTCCTTCGCCGGCAATGACCAGGTCTCAACTCGTCACGGCACGCGCGCCTCGGGATCCGACGCGGGCGGTCGCGGCGGAGCCGGTCACATCGGCTACCTCGATGGTTCGGTCGGCGCCTTCCGCCCGCCCGTCGGTCCGAGCGACCGTCTTGCCGAGAACAGCGACCTCGATGCCGGTCATTTCCGCCTGCTCAAGAAGAGAGCCGCCGCGTACCCGGTGTGGGAGTCGAGTGCGACCGAGTTCGGCTGGGCGAACCGCGCCGCCAACTGACCACGCTAGAAGATCTCTTCGGGCAAGGCGCGTCCCGCGCCCGCCGGCTTCCCATCCACCCCGCCCGGCCCTCGCCCTCCTAGCGGCTCGGTGTGCGCGTGGACCTGGTGCATGAGCATCTCCCAGTAGCGCCCCTCCTGCTCGATGAGCTGCTCGTGCGTCCCCCGCTCGATGATCCTTCCGCTTTCCAGCACCACGATCAAGTCGGCGTGCCGAATGGTGCTCAGCCGGTGCGCGATCACGAACGATGTCCGCCCGTTCATCAGCACGCGCAGCGACCGCTGGATCAGCGACTCGCTCTCCGAATCAAGGTTGCTCGTCGCCTCGTCCAGGATCAGAATCCTGGGATCCGCCAGCAGCGCCCTTGCGATCGCCAGCCGCTGCTTCTGCCCGCCGCTCAGCCGCACGCCCCGCTCCCCGATCAGCGTGTCGTACCCCTTCTCCAGCTTGGCGATGAACCCATCGGCGTTCGCCGCCGACGCCGCCGCCAGCACTCGCTCGTGGCTCGCCTCTGGGTCGGCATACGCGATGTTCTCCTCCACGGTGCCATCGAACAGGAACACGTCCTGCTCCACAACGCCCAGCAGCCGTCGGTAGCTGTTCACGTCGATCTGCTTGAGGCTCACCCCGTCGAGCTCGATCACGCCGGAAGTCGGGTCGAAGAAACGCGCCACTAGGTTGCACAACGTGGTCTTCCCCGACCCGCTCGGCCCGACCAGCGCGATCATCTGCCCCGGCGCCACATCCAGGCTCACGCCGTCGATCACGCGCGATTCGTGCCCCGGGTACGAGAACACCACATCGCGCAGCGTGACCCGCCCCGCGACCCGCCCGTGGCTCAGCACGGCCAGGCCGCTCGGTGCGACCGCACCATCCACCGGCAGGTGACGCTGGGGCCCGGCGCTCAGCCCGAGCTCCAGCGGCTCCTGCATCAGGTCCAGCACGCGGTCGAACCCGGCGAGGTTGTTCTGGATCGTCGTCGCGGTGCTCACCAGCACGTCAAGCGGAGAGAGCAGCATGAAGAGGTACGCGGAGAACATCATCACGTCGCCCAGTGTCAGGTTCCCCTTGACCACCTGCCACCCGCCATAGACGAGCACCGCGGCGCTCGCCGTCGGCACCAGCATCGCCCAGGCGATCTCGATGATCCGCGACCACCACCAAACCATCATCTCCTGGCGCGCCATCACATGGCTCGAGCGCACGAACCGCCCCGCCTCGCCGCGCTCGCGCCCGAACCCGCGGACGACGCGCATGCCGCCGAAGGCCTCGGTCGCGTGTGCGTCGATCTGCGAGCGGTTCTTGCGGATGTCCATGAACACCGGTCGGATGCGCGAGATCCACGTCCGGTGGCTCAGCCACACCGCCGGGATCAGCGCCAGCCCGCCCAACAGCATGCGCCAGTCGGTGATCCCCAGGATGACCAGCGTCCCGACGAGCTGGATCACCGCCCGCCACGGGTTGTAGATCAGGCTGAAGCTCAGGTCGCCCGCGCCCCCCGCATCCTCCCGCAGGATGCTCGACACGCCCCCGCTCTTGAGCTGGTACACCCGGTGCAGCGGCAGCCGAACCGCGTGATCGAACACCAGCCGTCGCAACCGAACCTGTAAGCGCTTGGTGATCCGCGTCACCTGCACGCGCCCCCACATTCCAAACAGCACGTGCAGCACCGTCACCGCCACCAGCCCGGCCCCCAGCGTCACCAGCAGGCGCACCCGCGCCCGCGACGTGGCCCCCCCGCCCGCTCCCGCATCCAGTTCGACCCCAGCCAGCCCACGCACCCACGCGGGCAACCCGGTCGGACCGGGGTTATCCAGAAGGATGTAGTCAAACGCCAGCTTCGTCGCGGCCGGCTGAAGCAACCCCAGCCCGGTCGCGACTGTGAGGGTCAACAGCGACCAGATCACCGTCGCCCGATACCCGTGCAGGAGCCGCCAGTATTCTTTGAAGAGCACCAGGAACGAGCGCGATCGCTTCTTTTTCTTCTCGTCACCGGGCACCCCCGAGCCCGGGCCCGCTTCGGCCGGGGGCGGCGCCGGCTTCCGCTCCGCTCGCTCCGTTCCCGCGGCCCCCTTGCCCAGGCGCTTCTCCGATTTCTCGACTCGCTCCTTGGCGCGCTGCTCCCGGTACTTCTGGAGATACGACCTGAACAATGACTTACTTGAGAGCGAGCCGCGCGGCATAGCCAATGCTACCCATCGCCCTGCACACGACCGATCCAACCAAACCCGACAAAATCGATCTTGAGTCCCCGCCGGCCAACCCCGTTTCGGAGCCCCGGCGCGATTCCTTGGGTTTGATTACGATGGTCCCCGAATGAAACTCGCGCTCCACTGGAAAATCGTCATCGGGATGCTCCTCGGCGTCGTGGTCGGCCTCGCGCTCTACGAGCTGCGCGAGCACATCGCGAGCGCAGCCGCCGACTCGCCGGCCTTCGCCCGCGCCGGCGCCATTGCCGATGGCACCATCCAGTTCGTCGGCCAGATCTTTCTCCGGGCGCTCCAGTTCATCGCCGTCCCCATCGTCTTCTTCTCGCTCATCATGGGCGCGGCCAGCCTTGGCGATCCGCGCAAGCTCGGCAAGATCGGGCTGCAGACCGTCGCCATCTACTTCTGCACCTGCGTCGTCGCCGTCACCATCGGCCTTGCCCTGGCCAACGCCATCAAGCCCGGCAAGTCTGTTCCCGAGAAGACCCGCGTCGAGCTGATGGAGAAATACGCCGGCGCGGTGGACAAGAGCAAGGCCGACGTCTCGGGCGTCAAGAAGCCGATCTGGCAAACCGTCGTTGACATCGTCCCGAAAAACCCCTTCAACGCCCTCGCCAACGCCAACATGCTCCAGGTCGTCGTCTTCGGCCTCGCCATCGGCGTCGCCCTCACGATGATCCCCAAGCACAAGGCCGCCCCCATCGTCGCCATCGCCGATGCGCTCACCGAGGCGCTCGCCAAGCTGGTTCAGGCGGCGCTCGTCATCGCCCCCTATGCGGTATTCGCCCTGCTCGTTCCAGTCGTCGCCACCATGGGCTACGGCATCATCCAAGCCCTGGCGATGTATGTACTCACCGTCGTATTGGGCCTGGCCCTCGTCATCTTCGTTGAGTACGGGTTCCTCATCCACATCCTCGCGCGAGTCTCCCTCCCTCGCTTCCTCAAGGCCATGGCCCCGGCCCAGCTCCTGGCCTTCTCCAGCTCAAGTTCCAACGCCACCCTTCCCGTCACCATGCAGTGCGTCAAGCACCGCCTCGGTGTCTCAGACGAGATCACCGACTTCGTCTGCCCCCTCGGCGCCACCATTAACCTCGACGGCACCGCCCTCTACCAGGGCGTCGCCACCATGTTCATCGCGCAGATGGTCGGCATTGATCTTAATCTCACTCAGCAACTCACTATCGTCCTCACCGCCACCCTCGCAACCCTGGGCACCCCCGGAATCCCCGGCGCCGGCATCGTCATGCTCGTGATCGTCCTCCAGTCCGTCGGCGTCCCCGCCGAGGGCATCGCCGTCATCCTCGGCGTTGACCGCCTCCTCGACATGTGCCGCACCATCGTCAACGTCACCGGCGACGCCGTCGCCTCGGTCGTCATCGCACGCTGGCGCGGCGAGCCCATTACACCCCGACCCTCCGCTTCGACCTTGTAATCCTCCGTGTCCTTTCCCCTCTTTCCAGCACCGATTCTCGGCCCCCGAGGTTGACAAACCCCCTCATCGCTGCGACAGTCTCCTTTGCCACGGCCCAGGACGGACACGGACACGGAAGGCCTGCCCACTTGAAGGGTCCGCACGGTGCTCAAGCAACAACACCAGTTGTTCGTAGCCCTGCTTTGTTTAGCCGATGCGCTCATGGTCATCGCGGCGTGCTTTTTGGCATGGTCCGCGCGCCGCTTCAGCATCGAGGGATGGTGGGCCAATAGCTGGGAAACCTGGCTCCGCGAGCCCTACTACGTCTTCGCGCTCCCGGTCGCGCTGTACTGCTTCTGGGTCTTCGGCCTCTACCGCCCCCGCCGCGACCGCTCGTTCCTGAGCGAACTCTCTCAACTCCTCAAGGCTTCAGGGCTCACCGTCGCCGCGCTCGTCATCGTCCTGTGGGCCATCAGTTCAAGCCTCGTCAGCCGCGAGGTCAGCTCCCCCGCCCAGCTCGCCGATCCCAAGCTCAACACAGTCCAGTTCCTGGGAATGGTGCTCGACGCCGGCAAGGTCCAACTCGGCTCGCTCGCCCTCATCCTTCCCGCGACGCTCGGCCTGCATCGCGGCCTGTTCCGCCTCGTGCTTCGCACCCTGCGCCGGCGCGGCTGGAACCAGCGACACGTCGCCATCATCGGCTGCGGCAAGCTCGGCCAGATCGTCGCCCGCACCCTCGATCGCAACTCCTGGACCGGCATCCGCGTCTCCTACTTCATCTCCCATCTCGACCACGCCAAGCACTCCACGTGCATGGATCGCCCCATCCGCAGCGGCCTGGCCGACCTCGAACTCACTCTCGAATCCCACAAGCCCGACGCCGTATATCTCGCGCTCCCGGTTCACAAGTTCAACCTGCTGCCCGAGGTGCTCGCCCGGCTCGACAAGTTCGCGGTCGATGTGCGCGTCGTGCCGGACCTCAGCCCCCGTCACCTCCCCCAGAGCATGGCGGTCTCCGAGCTCGATGGAATGCCGATCCTCTCGTACCGCGAATGCACCACCGCCGGCGTCGGCGGCCTCTCCAAGCGCGCGGTTGATATCTTGGGCTCCGGTCTCGGCATGTTCATCCTCTCTCCCCTCTTCCTGCTGGTCGCAGTTCTAGTGCGGGTCAGCGGACCGGGGCCGGTCATCTTCAAGCAGCGCCGCGTCAGTCTCGGCGGCGACACCTTCAAGATTTATAAGTTCCGCACCATGTCTCACGCGCCCCGCGAACCCCTTCCCGCGACCGACGGTGCGGCAGAGTCCGATGCAACTTCAGGCATCTACGGCTGGACGCAGCGGAACGACCCACGCATTACCCCCATCGGGCGTTGGCTCCGTCGAACGAGTTTGGACGAGCTTCCCCAGCTCCTCAACGTCTTTAAGGGGGATATGTCGCTCGTCGGCCCTCGGCCGGAGCGACCCGAACTCATCCGCCGCTTCCGCGAAGATTGGCGCGGCTACATGCTCCGTCAACACGTCAAGGCCGGCATCACCGGATGGGCACAGGTTAACGGTCTCCGGGGCCAGACCAGTCTCCGCAAACGCCTCCAGTACGACCTTTTCTACATCAAGAACTGGTCGCTCGCCTTCGACCTTCGCATCCTGTTGCTAACCTTTTTTAGGGGATTTATCCACCGCAACGCCCACTAAACCTGCCCGACGCCCGAGAATCAGCCCCGCCGCAACAACTGCGCGATCGGCCCATAAGCGGGGGCCTTGAACATCGGAACTTCATACGACCTTACACAAGAGATTAGTTTTCTTTGGTGTGATGCTTGAATCTCAATACCACATATCTCAAACTAGCCGGCGATGACTAGGCCACGAACGCCCCCCACACTCCGTTGCCTCGCCGCCTCCCTGGGCGCCATGCTCGTTTCGGGCGAATCCCTTGCGGGACCGATCACCTTCTCAAACTTCTCTGCTAACTATTATCGGGCCGGGTACGCCGAGATCGATGGCATCCCGATCTCAATCCACGAGGACTTTGGCGGCGACATCGCGTACGACAACGGGCTCGTTGCGTACTCGGCCACGATGCTCGCGACCCCGCTTATCACGCTGGCCCCCGACCTCTGGTCCCTTGACGTAACCAGCGATACCACCGTGACGGCCTCCGTCTCGGGCTCGCTTTTCTCCGGTCACGCCGAGGCCAACTGCGGGCTCTCTTCGTTCCAGTTTGATCTGCTCATCTTGGGCGACGACTTCCTCTACAACGGTGACGAGGAGCTCTTCGCCCTTAACATGTCCGGCTCGTATGTTCAAGACGATGTGATCTCCCCCGGCTTCTACCAGTTCGCGGTGCTGTTCGACACCTTCCCAATCGATGTCAGCACGTTCGCCGGGCCCGGCGAGAGCAACCTGGTGTCGCTCTCACGCCAGATCGGCATTGAACTCACGCCCCTCCCGGGCCCCAGCTCGCTCGTCACGCTCACCGCCGCCGGGCTCTACTTCTCCCGCCGCCGCCGCCCCTGACAACTCGTCGCGCCTCACGGAAGCCTCTACTTCACACTGAGTCGTTCAGCGCATCCCTATGATCGCTCGTGGAAGCTCGCGATCTCATATTCCAGGTCATTGTCATCGGCGGTGGTCACGCCGGCGTCGAAGCGGCGTGGGCCGCGGCGAACCTGCTCCCTGTCGCCCCGAACCACGCCCCGACCGTGGCGCTGGTCACACTCGATCCCGCAAAAATTGGGGTCATGTCGTGCAATCCCGCGATCGGCGGCCTCGCCAAAGGCCAGATCGTCCGCGAGATCGACGCCCTCGGCGGCGTCATGGGCCTCGCGACCGACGCCACGGGAATCCAGTTCAAGGTTCTCAACGCATCCAAGGGCGCCGCCGTCCGGGGGCCCCGGGCCCAATGTGACAAGCACGCCTACGCCCGCGTCGTGCAGGCCCTTCTCGCCTCGCGCCCGGAGATCCGCGTCATCGCCGGCGCTGTCGAGGACTTCATCGTCGAGTCCGGCCACATCATCGCCGTCCGCATCGGCCCGTCTCCCACCTCTCGCCCGCTCCCGATGAACTCGGCCTGCGACGCGGCACGTGAGTTCGACCGCCGCGGCGGCCTGTCGGCGCACGGCCTCACCGCGATGGTCGATGACGCCGCTCGCCCCCGGATGCTGCGCGCCCCAGCGGTCGTGCTTACCACCGGCACCTTCATGCGCGGTCTCATGCACACCGGCGAGTCGCGCACCCCCGGTGGCCGTCACGGCGAGGCCGCGGCAACCGCTGTCTCGTCCTCCCTCGTCCGTCTCGGCTTCGAGCTCGGCCGCCTCAAGACCGGCACCCCCCCGCGACTCAAGCGATCCACCATCGACTGGGAGGCGCTCCCGGCCCAACTCGGCGATGCGCTGCCGACGCCTTTCTCGGATCTCTCGGCGGCATCGGCGCCCGCCGACGCGCCGCTTCTTGGGGCGGCCCCCTCGCTCACTCGCTTCCCGGTCCTCCCCCAGGTCGAATGCCGTGTCACCAGCACAAACGCCGCGGCGCACGACGCCATCCGCGCGAACCTGCACCGGGCCCCGATGTATTCCGGCCAGATCGAGTCCATCGGCCCCCGCTACTGTCCATCCATCGAGGACAAGGTCGTCCGCTTCGCCGACCGCCACTCGCACAACGTCTTCCTCGAGCCCGAATCGCTCGATGACGATTCGGTCTACTGCAACGGCATCTCAACCAGCCTCCCCGCCGACGTGCAGAACCTCATCGTTCACGCCATGCCCGGCTGCGAACGCGCCCACATCTACCGCTACGGCTACGCCGTCGAGTACGACATGGTCCGCCCGCACCAGATCGGCGCCACGGCGCAGACCAAGCTCATCGCCGGCCTCTTCCTCGCTGGGCAGATCAACGGCACCAGCGGCTACGAGGAGGCCGCCGCGCAGGGCGTCGTCGCGGGCATCAACGCCGCCCGCCTCGCGCTCGGCCACGAGCCCATCACCATCGGGCGCGACCAGGCGTACATCGGCGTGCTCATGGACGACCTGGTGACCAAGACGCCCGTCGAGCCCTACCGCATGTTCACCAGCCGCGCCGAGCACCGCCTGCTCCTCCGCGCCGACAACGCCGCCGACCGCCTGACTCCCCTGGCTGATCGCCTCGGCCTGCTGGCCTCGACCGAACTCGGTTGCCGGCGCTCCGATCTTTTCGCCAAGCGCCGCGCCGAGCTTGCCCAACTCGAAGCCAGGATCGGGCGTGTCCGCGTCGACAACATCCCTCTCGCCGAGGTGCTCCGCCGTCCCGAGACCACCGCCGACTGGCTCGCCGAACTGCTCGCCGAGAGCGACCCCGCGGCGGCCTTCTCACGCGCCGCGGTCGCCACGGCGCACACCGACGCCTTCTACTCCGCCTACATCGATCGCCAGCACGCCGAGGTCCGGCGTCACGCCGAGCTCGAGCGGCGCCGAATCCCCACCAGCCTCGACTTCGCGTCTCTCTCCAACCTGCGCGCCGAGGCGCGCCAGGCCCTCACCCGCTTCAAGCCCGAGACCTTCGGCCAGGCCGGTCGCCTCGAGGGCATCACCCCCGCCGACCTTACCTTGCTCGCGGTCCTCGTTCGCCGCGCCGCCACCATTCAGTAGCGGGAGCGCTGCACAGCGCGCCCATCATCACCGCGTGTGCCCGGGAGCCGGGCAACCCGGAGCTCAGGAGCCGCCGTGCATCTATCTGGCTTCGCGCTCGCCATCATTGATTGGTCCCAGATCGAGCACACCGAGCACCGGGGAGAGCAAGGTGTCGCCACCTGGCGCACGAAGTCGTTCGGGTCCGTCCGCGTCCGCATGGTCGACTACCCAGCGGGCTATCTCGCCGACCATTGGTGCACGAAGGGCCACATCGTCCTGTGCCTCGAAGGCGAGCTGCAGACCGAGCTTGCGGATGGTCGCGGGTTCACGCTCAAGCCGGGCATGAGCTACCAGGTGGCCGACGACGCCGAGCCGCACCGTTCTCGCACCACCGTCGGCGCGCGGCTCTTCATTGTTGATTGAGCAGGCCGGGACATCCGTCCAGAAAGGCCCGCGAGACCCGCTGCGCCATCACCTCGGCACCCGCCTCTGGCGACCCTGAGCCCGACGCCGCGCAGCGACCGCTCGTTGATCCATCCGCGCGACCTTACCATCCCGCACCTTGACCGCGCCAGACGCCGCCCCACACGCCCGCGATCATCTCCCCGTCCTGCTCCCGCAAGCCCTCCGCGCCCTCGCGCTCAAGCCCGGCGACGTCGTTGTCGATTGCACGCTCGGTCTTGGCGGGCATTCGGCGGCCTTCCTCCCGCGCATCCACCCCGGTGGCCGCCTCATCGGCCTTGACCTCGACCCCGCCAACATCGCCAAAGCCACGGAACGCCTCCGCTGGGTCGGCGGCAAGTTCGACCTCTTCCACAGCAACTTCGCCGGCCTGCCGGGCGTCCTCGCGCAGGCAGGCGTCGAAGGTGGCCGCGCCGATGCCATCCTCGCCGATATCGGTGTCGCCAGCACCCAGATCGATGACCCCGCCCGCGGCTTCTCCTACCGCCGCCCCGGACCCCTCGACATGCGCATGGACCCCACCCGCGGCCGGCCCGCCTCGGCGCTCGTCAACACAATGAGCGAGAGCGAGCTGGCCGCCGCGTTCCTCGAACTCGGCGACGAGACCGACGCCCCGCGGATCGCCCGGCTCATCGTCGAGCGCCGCACCGCGAGCCCGATCACGACCACACAGAACCTGATGGCCATCATCTGCGAGGCTCGCGACTTCACGCTTGCGCGCGCCGCCCGCGCCAAGCTGCACCCCGCCGCGCGGACGTTCCAGGCCCTGCGCATCCTCGTCAACCGAGAGCTGGCGAACCTCGATCGCCTGCTGACCATCCTGCCGGACGTGCTCAAGCCCGGCGGCGTCGCCGCGATCATCACGTTCCACTCCGGCGAGGACCGCCGCGTGAAGAACGCCTTCCGCGACGGCCTCCGTGCCGGCATCTACTCGGAAGAAACCCGCGACCCGATCATCGCCGATGAGACCGAGCAGCGCACTAACCCGCGCTCCCGTTCGGCGAAGCTGAGGTGGGCACGGCTGACGTAACGGCGCCCGATGGACTCGGCGTCCATCTCGCGAATCTTGTGCCGATCATTTCGTCGAGCTTGCCTCAACCTCTTTCGCCGCCGTCTTCGCCTGTCCCTTGAAGAACCTCACGATGAGCGCCGGCGCTTCGGCCGGATACTTGTGGCCCCCCTCATGCACGAGCGTCACGAGCGGCGTGGCGTCTCCCTCCTGAGCCGTCGATGACGACCCTTTCGATGAATAGATCGTGCAGTCCTCCGCCCATGCCTCCCCCTTCGCCGCGCACCCGTTAGCCTTCTTGATCGCCTCGATCGTTCGCTCCTGATGCTCGAACTTGACCAGAGGATCCTTCTTGCCCGCGATGTGCATCGCCGGCTTGGGGGCAAGGCTTCGCGCCCGCAGTGTGAAGGCCCCCGACGGGGCGAACGCCGCGAACACGTCCGGCCGAGTCTGCCACAGCAGATACGTGAACCCTCCGCCGTTGGAGTGCCCCATCGCGTAGACCCGCCGCGCATCGACCTTGTACTCCTTCTTCAGCGTGGCCAGCACCGCGTCGAAGAACTTGAGGTCGCGATCCCCTTCGAGCCCCTCGCGCTTCTGCCATCCGTTCCTCTTCCCCTCCGGATCGGTAAGGGCGCCGGGCGTGGGCAGCCCCTCCATGTACACCACGATCGCCTCGGGCCAATGTGTGTGCATAGCGAACGAACGCGATGCCTGACGGGCGCTCCCGCCATGACCGTGGAACGCGAACACGACCGGCGTCTCAGCCGTCGCCGCCGCATCCGGGACGTGGAGCAAGGCGATCCGCTCCTGGTTCTCCACAGTCCAGACCATGCGTTCAAGTCCGGAGCCGCCGCGAGGCTGCGCCCTCTCGGTCTCCGCCGGCGGACTTGACTCAACGGTTCCCGCGGCCGTCGGCGGCACCTGCGTCAACGCAACCTGCACGAACGCGAGCATCACCCCAACGATTCGCACGAGCACGGACATCAATGCACCTCCATCGTCACACCAGATTCATCGGTCGGGTCACCGCCAAGCGGAACGAGTCTCGCGGCCAGGTATTGCGACACGAGATTTGCGGCGCTCTGGTTATCGCGCCTCCCCTGTTGTATTCCCCCACGCCTCATCACGCCAACCCCCGACCTCCCTCGCGCCGACTCCCACTCACCGCGTACTCGACTCCTCTCGTAGACTCCTTCCCGTGCGCGACCCACGACTCGACACACTCGCCGAAATGCTCGTCCGCCACTGCACCGCCGTCAAGCGCGGCGACCTCGTCACCATCGTCGCCGAGCCCGGCGCCATCCCCGCGGTCGAAGCCACCTTCGAGGCAACACTTCGCGCGGGCGGCCACCCGAGCTTCCACCCACGAAGCGACGCCCTCCAGGAACTGCTCCTGCGCCACGGCAGCGACAATCAACTCCAGCACGTCTGCCCGTTCGAGAAGCACCGCCTCTCCACCTGCGACGTTCTGATCGTGCTGATCTATCCGACCAACACCAAGTTCCTCGGCCGGATCGACCCCCATCGGGCAACTATCGCCCAGGCGGCGCGACGGCCGCTCCTCACCATGTCCTTGCAACGCGCGGCCGCCGGACAGGTCCGCTACGTGCTCACCGAGATCCCGAGCAACGCCGCCGCGCAGGACGCCGACATGTCGCTCACCGACTACGCCGACTGGGTGTACCAGGCCGGGTTCCTGCACCTCCCCGACCCCATCGCGGCCTGGCGCACGCTCCACGACCAGCAGCAGAAGGTGATCGAGTACCTCCAGAGCAAGCACACGCTCCGATTCCAGGCGCCCGCCTGCGACGGAACCCACAACCAACGCCCGCATGACGGCACCGACCTCACCGTCGATGTCGGCGGGCGCACCTGGGTGAACTGCGCCGGGATCGGCGGCCAGAACTTCCCCGACGGCGAGGTCTTCACCGGCCCCCGAAGCGTCGATGGCGTCGTGAACTTCACCTTCCCCGCGGTCTACCGCGGCAAGGAAGTCGAGGGCGTGCGCCTGAAGTTCATCGCCGGCCGAGTGGTCGAGGCGAGCGCCACCAAGAACCAAGACTACTTGTTCAAGCTCCTCGACCAGGATGACGGCGCGCGCAACGTCGGCGAGATCGCCATCGGCACGAACTACGCCCTCAAAGGCTTCTCGAAGAACGCGTTCTTTGATGAGAAGATCGGCGGCACGTTCCACCTCGCGCTCGGCGCCGGCTACCCAGAGACCGGCAACTCCAACGAGTCCGCCCTGCATTGGGACATCGTCTGCGACCTCCGACCCAGCGCGGCGTTCCCCGGCAACCCGGGCGGCACAATCCACGCCGATGGCGAACTCTTCCACCACGATGGCCGCTTCCTCTTTCCAGGCTGGCCGGGAACCAACTGAGAGTGGCATCGACCACCTCTCGCTCAGCCCACGGACACAAGGGCTCGCGAGACTATTGCGAATACCACAGAGCGAGAAGGATCAGCACAAACACCAGGACGTGGATTCCCCAGACTGCCCCTGCGAACGCGGCCTGACGGCGCGCCGTCCAGGACATGAACCGGTGCCGGTGCCGGTACATCAGCGCCACCGACGCCGCGCTGAGGAACCCGAACGCGTCGGCAACCATGACCGCCCACACGCCCTTGGCCGCGGGCGACGGGTACCTGGTGTGCATGTAGACTGGAATCAAGACGAACAGCGCAGCGACGCCCGAGAAGCACCCGGGCGCCATGGCGAGCACCAGCCATCCGAAGCGCGCCCGCGGCGAGCCGATCTTGAGCACCAGCGGCTCTCCGCACTCTGGGCACCTGGCCGTCTGGATATCGCGAAGGTCGTAGGCGCAGCGCGGGCAGGGGACTGAGCGGCCCTTCAGGAACGCCAGCACCTCGGCTACCGGATCGTGGAGAGGCCGCCCCCCCTCCCCCTTGGTCGTCGGATCATCCTCAACATCCATCAAGTAGGTTCCGGTCATGGTGGGGCGACGCTTTCCGACTGCCTGACTGCTTGCCGCTCTCAACGCCTCTCACGCTCGCAAAGTTCGATCGTCCGCTCGATCTTGCTGGCCTGCTCGGCGGAGTATCCCATCTTCACCGATGCTCCCCCGGACCCTGCACAACCCGCGGACCAGACGGGCATCCCCCGCAGGCGCACTCTCGGGCATCTGTACTCGTCCCGGCTCGTGGCGCGAGGGTGTCCGCAGCCGGGATCTAAACACCTGCAACTCGGAGCCGGTCTCAGTTCGAGCGGGCGGGCAGGCCGCGGCCTCCCTGCTGGATAAACCTGCGAACGTACGCGCTGTGAACGGTGATGGTCCGGCCGGAGCGGTTCCACCCAGCGCCACCATCGCCATCGACAAAGCGGATCGTCACCTGCGAGTGCCAGTCAAAGCCCTTAATGGCCGTGTCGATTTCGCTCGCCAGTCCATCCTCGCACAGGCGAATGAGAAACGCGCTGCCGTCGTCGTAGATGACGCGCGCTTCGGCGGAGGTGGCGCCCTCCGGCATCCAGAGCGGCCCGAGCACGCGACGCCACGACCGCCGGATCTCGCCGCCGTAGTCCCGCGCATCCTCGATGTCTTTCTCCGACATCCCGACGATGTCGGCCACCTGCTTGTACTTCACCGGATCGGCCGCGACAGCGAGCGCGGCGATCTGGTTCGCGCGGCGGGCATCGTGATCGTGCTCACCGCCCCAGTCGACCCTCATCCCCGCCGCCTCTCCCGCTTCGATCATCAGCGATGTGGTCCGCGCGGTGAGGACGTCGAGGGCGCGATCGGGGAGGTGGGTGGTGAGGTAGTAGGTGGCGAACGCATCCGCCACGGTCTCTTCGTTCCCGAGAACCGGGATGTCAAACTCGCGGATGAGGGCGTGCCCGAGCTCGTGCAGGATCACGTGCAGCGTCACATCCTTGGCGAACGCCGACACCGGGAGGCCGTCATCGCGCTGCTGAACTTCACCGCCGGCCTCGCCGCCGCCGGGGTGCTTGCAGTTGCAGTGTTTGAACTTCAAGACTTCCGCGGCCAGGGTGTCTTCGCTCATCTTGAAATGGACGGCAGCTGCCTTGAAAAGCTCCGGACCATCCTCGAACTTCGCCCCCGCGCCATCCAGGAACGCCACCACATCCCGCTCCGGGACGCTTAGTCCCAGGAGCAGCGCGTTCGACATGACATCATTCATTTTCCCGGCAAGCTCAAGGTTGATGGTGCATTCCGGATGGGGATGTGGGTCCACCTGGAGATCGGGGTGCAGGGCGCTCGGCACTGGATGCTTGCAGTTGCAATGCTTGTACTTCTCGACTTTTGCGGCCAGAACATCCTCGGCCAACTTGAAATGAACGGCCGCGGCCTTCAGAAGTTCCGGTCCGTTCGCGTACCTGTCTTGCGCACCGTCCAGGAAAAGCGCGACGTCTCGCTTCGGGATTTTCAGTCCCCGGATAAGCGCGTTCGACAGGATGTCCTTCAAGTTCCCGGCATTAGCGAGGTCCACGGTGCACTCGGGGTGAGCCTGGGGGTCGGCGTGGGGCGGGGGATTGGCGGGCTGCTGCTCCTGCGCCCCGGCAGGCGCGGGCACTCCAAGGCCGGACACGACGAAAGCAGCCGCAGCCAGACCTGACGCAGTTCTCGAGCTCCACTTCGCCATTGTCATGTCTCCAGATACGTTGCCGGGCTACGCCCGGTTACCCACGAAACGTGCGAACGGCGCTCAGGGTTCGCCCACCATCCCCTGTCTCTTCTGAGATCGGACGGGGGCAGGGGGCGAGCGGTCGCCCCCTTGCTCGCTCGTGGGGGGCGGCTCGCTGCCAGTCATGTGTCGCTGATGCCGGGAAACCTGCGGGTTTCCCCGGCACCCCCTCCCTTGAAAGCCTCGCGAGGTGGAGAACCGCCGCGGAGCGGCGGGCCACGCAGAGCGCCTGGGTCACCGGTTGCAAAGAGTGTCAGCCAAAGGGCGCGAGGTACAAGCGTGCGAGCTCGTGCTGCCGGCGCGAGATTCCGAGGCGGGCGCAGGGGCCGCGGTCGAGCAGATCGCGGAGGCCTCGCCGCGCGGCGAGGAGTTCTTCGCGCGTGGATCGGTCGCTGCCAAGCAGGGTGAGGAGCGCTTCACACTCATCGGAGATGCTCGGCGCGGAGGGCGTAACGATGGCGCCGGCCTCGGCGGTAGGGGCCGGGGCGAGTTCTAATGGCGCAGAGGCGAGCGATGGCGCGGCGGGCCGAGGCCCAAGG
>JACMLW010000174.1 GCA_014379385.1 Phycisphaerales bacterium | reverse complement strand
TGGCGCGCGCGGATCGACGCCGTGCGGCGACTCGTGAACAAGTGATCACCCTAAAAAAGCAACACGGCCCCCGGAGGCATCTGGGGGCCGCGTGCTTGAAGGAGTGGGAAGAAATCGGTTCTACCCACTCTTGGTACGGTCCGATCACAGACTGGGTTCGCGGCGCAACTCGCTCAGCAACAAGTGGTTACTGCGACCAAAATCCGCACACCGACCCTAGCACAGCCGCTCCCGAACCCACTGGATCGATTCGTTAATCGCTCGGTCCAGTGTCTCGTTCACGACGAACCCGTCGTACACCCCGCTTGCCTGAGCGGCGGCGATCTCCCGCTTCGCTTCTGCGAACCGTTTCTGAATCGCCTCCTCCCCCTCGCGCCGCCGGGCGCGCAACCGCTGGAGCAGCGCGTCTTCGCCGGGCGGAAGCACGAACAGGGCCGCACAGCACCCCGGCCGACCATTCCGCGGATCGGTGAGTTGCCCCTTGACGTTGATGGCCCCCTGCACGTCGATCTCGAGGATCACCAGCCGGCCCTCGGCGAGCCGATCCAGCACCCATTGCCGGAGCGTGCCGTAGCGCTTTCCGAAGACGTTCGCCCATTCCAGGAACGCCCCCTGCACAACGAGCTCGTCAAACCGGGCATCGGAGACGTAATGGTAATCCTCGCCGTCAATTTCGCCCGCCGCCCGCGGCCGGGTGGTCGCCGAAACACTGAAGACCGCGCCGGGAAAGGCCTTCTCCACGGAGTGGGTGATCGTCGTCTTCCCCACGCCAGATGGGCCGGAAATAACAAGCAGCATCCCCTTCCCCGGAGCGGCTGTTGACGTGGTTGGAGTCGGCCCGGACGACATAGGGCGAACGTTAGCAGGCTGAACCAATCACGGCGGATCGACGAGCCGCCCATCGCGCGCACCAAGTACCGCTCCGAAAACGCCGCACGCCCGGGTGTGTGACCCGGGCGCGCGGACCGTTTTCTTCGACGTACTCGCCTGCGACCGATCAGGAGCGGCGGCCGCCACCCGAAGCGGGGCGCTGCTCTTCACGCTCGATCAGACGCTCGAGCATCTTCTCCAGACGCCCGAGCCGGTCTTCCAACCGCTCCATGCGATCGCCGCCCTGGCCACCTTGCTGTTCCGCGGCCCGCCGCCACTGGTTCTCGGTCGCGGCGATCCGGTCGCGCATCTGGGCCATCGCCCGCTCGGCCTCGACTCGTGCCTGCTCGCGCTGGGCCCCGGCGTTGCGCTCCAGGATCACCGTGTTTTCGTCAAGCTTGCCGCCCTCGCGGATCCGGCCCATGTAGGCGTCGGCCGGGGAAAGCGGGGCCATCCTGGGCGCCGGAGTCAGGTTGATCTCGAACTGCCCCGACGCCGCGAGCTCTTCCTGCTGCTTACGAGAGGCCTCGCCGAGTCGATCGCGGTCATAGCCCTCGAGCTTGACGACCACCTCGCGTTGCTGCCCGCGGTGGATGACGTTGAAAAGAACCGTCTCGCCCGCGCTCGCCGACCGCAGCACCTGGCGGATCTCGTCCTGGCTCGCCGAGTTGCTCCCATTGACCCCGACAATCACGTCGTACGCCTCCAGCCCAGCCCCGTCCGCCGGGAAGCCGGTGTACACACTCGTGAAGACCGTCGACTCACCGGGCTCAAGCCCCAGGTGCTTCATCAGGCCCCAGTCCGGCTCGCCCAGGATGACGCCCATCATCACCTTGGGGGTCTCAGCGGGCTGCGCGGCGCCAAGCCACGAACCGACCTCCCCCTGGGCACTCGGCGCGGCGCCCTGGAACTGCTGGTAGAAGGGGGTCAACGCCTGCTCCTGCCCCTGTCGCGTGAGCGGCTGGCCCTGTACATCGATGATCACGTCGTGCCCATTCTGGAACCCGCCGCCCTCCCAGAGCACATTGCCGTACACGTCCTTCAGTCTTGTGATGTTGCCGCCGGCGTCGCGGTCCATCTCGATATCAATGTGCTGGCCGTTGCGATCGGAGGACGTGACCTCGCCGTTCTCGATCACGATGTGCAGTTCATCGTCGTTGTTGAGCGTCTTGATCTCGAAGCGCGAGTTCTCGGGCCCGGTGGGCGCACCGGTGAAGGCAAATCCGCGCTGGGCTCCCAAGCCGGTCATGAATCTCAGCAGCGTCGGCTGCACCTCGACCACCTTGTCGCCGCTCGCAACCCCCTCGGGCGGGCAGTCAGTCGTCGCGACCACCGACAGCGAGAGGTTGCTGCCGTTGAGGATTGGCTTAATGGAGAGCAAGCCCTGCTTCACCTGCGTGCTCTCGCAGCAGACGGGGGGGCAGCAGCCCAGCGAGCGCTTGATGGTGACGGCCGCCGGCACAACCTTGGACGCGTGCCCGGCCCGCAGCACCACCTGAGCCTTGGCGTCGTTGACAACTACATTCTCCGGCGGGCAGGGCGCGCCGCAGTGGCCCGTCAGCATCCGCCCACCTATCAGCGACGCGGCGAAGCCGAGTGATCCCAGTGTCCAGCTTGTGAGACTCCACATCTTCGATGACTCCTATGGCAAGTTGACCGTCCGCTCCTGTATCTGGTGAAAAGGGCGTGGCCGGCCAAGCGCCGGCGGCCCGTACGTTCAGGGAAGCGACCGCTAGTACGGCCCCGACGGCTGGCCGGGATCGGCCACCGGAACAAGCGAAGGCGTGCCCGCCTCGTCCGTGGCGAACCGGTGCAGGTCGCAGACCTCCGCCGTCTCCAGAAACTGGCGAAGGAAGACGACCTTGTAGCAATCGCCCGTATCGCAAGGCTCGGAATCGACGATGACGCGGTTCGGAACCTCGCCGATCACGCGCCCGCTCTCCTTGCCCATTGCGAGGTACGCATCCACGGCGTCCTGCTCGCTGCTGATCCGCATCAGGCCGGCCATATTGACGGGCGGCTCCGGTATCGGCGCCGCGCCCGGACGCTGGTCGATCACGACCACCAGCGTGAGTGCCGCGGCCGCCATCGCCCATCCGCTCCACGCGCCCCAGGCTCGAACGTGCCGGGAAGTGTCGTGTTCGCCGGCGCTCAGGTGTTCCGCACCCTCAACATCGAGGCGCGACGCATGCACGGCGCGCCCGACCCGCTGACCAACCTCCGCGCACAGCAGCGCGTGCATCCGCTGCGATTCCGCCAGTTCGCGCCACGCCCCCTGGTCATTCGCGGCCAAAGCCTGGAACTCGCGCCACTCGGCGGGCGTCGCCTCCGAATCAACGAGCCGGCAGATGAGCACATCCCGGCGCGACTCACCGGGCTCGTAGGAACTGGTGACCTCGTTGACTTCCTCGGTCATGGGCGCGGCGGCGCGCGGGGCGACAAGGTCAACTGGGAGCGAGATGTTGTCGTGCTTGTTCATTTTGGCTGGACTCCCGTTACGCCTCCGGCACCAGCCGGCACGGCCGCATGACCGTTCAACAGTTCGGGGCTCGGGCGTCTCCGTCGGCCGGGCGCTGTCGCTGCCCCGTTCAACGTCCCGTTGCTACCCGCGATGTGATCGACGTCGCCCGGTGCGACCGGCCGCTCCAGAAGTTCTCGCACCATGCGCCGCCCGCGAACGATGCGGTTCTCGATCGTCGTCTCGGGTAAATCCATGACGTCAGCGATCTGCCGGTAACTCATGCCGCGAACGCAGCGGAGCAGCAGCGGCTCGCGGTACGCCTCGGGGAGGCGCGTCGCCGCTTCGAGCACCCGCCGTCCTTCTTCATTCAGCTCCGCCGACTCCGGTGTCGGGGTCGCGTGGTTCTCGGAATGCGTGGCCGCCGAGAGCCGCCAGCGCTCCAGCAGCCCGCGCCGGGCCACGCTCTTGCGGCGACCCGCCGTCCGCGCCGTGTTGAGCGCGACCGTGCGGAGCCACCCGCGAAGTGCCGCGCTATCCCTGACCTCGCTGATCCGTGACACGAGCACCGTGGCGACCTCTTGAAGGAGATCCTCCAGCTCGGCGCCCCGGGGCATATGAGCGAGGAGGACCGCGGCGACCCATCGGCGGTTGTCGTCCCAGAGCGCGGCAAGAGCGGCCGAGTCTCCCCGGGTCGCCGCTTGAACCATGGCTTCAACCGTCGCGTGCTCTGAACTCACACGATGTTTCCGTCCCTTCCGTAGGAAGATGCTCCCGCGGGATCGTTCCGTCAGGGAATCAAGAGAATTGGACCGCGCCGTCGGGATAGGGTTGCGTTGGGGAATCTGGTACGAGCCGCGCCCCGAGCAGGATCACCCGAATCGGCTCTATCCTCCGTTTCCCTGAAACACCGGACCTCTTGCAGAAGCCGCGAAGGCGCTCCGTTCTCACGACCCATGACCGACTCATCCATCATGCCCCTCGGAGCGCACCTGGATGAGCTGCGGCGGCGGCTCGTGTTCGCGCTCATCGCGTTCATCCCCGTGTTCTTCGTGGCGTTCGCGTACGGGGTGCCGATCCTGGAGCTCATGCTCCGGCCGGTGATCCTCTCGCTGCGCGAGGCCGGCCAAAGTGCGCAGCTCCAGGCGACCGGGCCGCTCGAAACGTTCAGCACGGTGATCAAGGTGGCGTTCATCGCCACGCTGATCGTGGTCGGGCCGTGGGCGCTGCTCCAGCTCTGGCTTTTCGTTGCCCCGGGGCTCTTTGCCCACGAGCGGCGCTTCGCCTACTTGCTGGTTCCGATGAGCTTTGTTCTGGCGATCGGCGGCGTGGCCTTCCTGTTCAAGGTGCTGCTGCCGATCATGCTGGCGTTCCTCATCACATTCGGCGGGAACGTGCGCGAGCCGGGCCTGCGCACCGCTCCCGTTCCCGAGGGCGTCACGCTCCCGGGCGTGCCGGTGCTCGCTGCGGACCCCGAGAACCCCGGCATCGGAGCGATGTGGGTCAACTCGACGCTCAACGCGATCCGCCTCTGCCAGGGAAAGACCGACGATGGGATGCCGATCATCAAACAGGTGGCGCTCACCCGCAGCACCCAGATCGCCCAGCAGTACCGCGTCAGCGAGTACGTCGGCCTGCTCCTTTCGATGAGCCTCGCCTTTTCTGTCGCGTTCCAGATGCCCGTCGTCGTGATGATGCTCGGGTGGGCCGGCATCATCGAGCCGGCCACTCTCCGCCGGTTCCGTAAGCAGGCGCTTATCGTGTGCGCGGCCCTCGGCGCCGTGCTCACCCCCACCGCCGACCCCCTCACCATGCTCCTGCTTGCCGGCCCGCTCTACGGCCTCTACGAGATGGGGCTTCTCATGCTCCGCTTGCTGCCCGCATCGCGGGTGTCGCGAGGTTTCGACATCTTCTCGCGCCGAAAGCCCACGCCCGACGACACCGAAGGCCCGTAACACTCCACCCCTCGCCCGTTCCCAGCCCGCTCCGCCCGCCCGCAAGGATCACGCGTGGACCCGACCCTCCCCGACCCGGACCTCGCGATAATGCAGCGGGCCCTCGACCTGGCGCACCTCGCCGGCTCTCTTGGCGAGGTGCCGGTCGGCGCCGTGGTCTATCGCGATTCCGACGGCGCCATCCTGGGCGAGGGCTACAACCGACGCGAGATAGACAACGACCCCGCAGCCCACGCCGAGCTGATCGCCATCCGCGCCGCCGCCGCCGCGCTTGGTGACTGGCGGCTGAACGACTGCACGTTGGTGGTCACGCTTGAGCCTTGCGCCATGTGCGCCGGGTTGATTGTCAACGCGCGCGTGGGGCGTCTGGTGTACGGCGCTCCCGACCCAAAGGCCGGGGCCGCGGGCTCGCTCATGTCGCTCACCACCGATGCGCGCCTCAACCACCGCGTCACCCCGGTCACCGGCGTGCTCGCGGACGAATCCGCAGCGCTGCTCAAGGCGTTCTTCAGGGGCCTGCGCGGCTGAGCGCCGCCGATCAGATTACGCTCACTGGCTATGCCCGAACTGCCAGAAGTCGAGTCGGTCCGCCGAACGCTGGAGCCACACCTGCTCGGCGCACGGATCGAGCGAGCCCACCTGCGCCGGCGCGACATCTGCCACGGTAGTTGCACCGACATCGGACTGCTCGTGGGGGCGACCATCGTCAAGCTTCGCCGGCACGGCAAGCAACTCGCCATCATTGGTTCGAGCGCAATATCCAAGACCGGGCGCAGGGCCGTGCAAGAGAATGACCGTGCCATAGTGATCCACTTGGGCATGTCGGGCCAACTATTCATTGAACGCGGCGACGAACTCTCCCGCACACACGTGCATTGTGTGTGGACAGTCCGTGGGGCGAACTCATCGACGACGACGCGGCTGATTTTCCGTGACCCCCGCCGCTTCGGCGGGCTCTGGACGGGAAAATGGAAGTGGGTAATCGGCGAGCACTGGACAGATCTGGGCCCGGATGCCGCGACGATCGATGCCGGTATCCTGGGCAGAAGGCTCGCCGGGTCGCGTCAGACCATCAAAGCGGCGCTGCTGGACCAGGAAGTGCTGGCGGGCGTCGGGAACATCTACGCGGACGAGTCGCTCCATCGGGCCCACCTGCACCCGGAGACGATCGCGGGGGCGCTGGGGCCTGACGCAATCAAACGTCTTGCCAAGGCGGTGCGTGAGGCTCTGGCCGAAGCGATCGACGCCGGTGGTTCAACTCTGAGGGACTACCGGAATGGGGATGGGGAGACCGGGAAGCAGCAACTCCGGTTGGCGGTGTATGGCCGCGGCGGGAAGCGGTGCTTTCAATGCAATGCTCCGCTCCTGTCGGGGACCGTTGCTCAGAGAACAACTATCTGGTGTCCCACGTGCCAGCGGGCGGCTCGCTAATTCTGCCCGGAGCAAGGGGTTACCTGAGCGGTGATCTCTATAAAAAAACAGAGTTTTCCACAATTGCGCCTATGGGAGGGAAATGATTTTTGATTTGAATCAACCAGCGTGCGTGTATCGATCTGACTCGGGTTGAATTCCTATGACTTGGTAGGAACTCAACCGTAGTGATAAAGAGCACTGGCGCAAGGTGGATGCGCGCGGCAACTTCGCATGGAATGGCTTATATTTCTTGCGCTTACGCCATGGTTTGATCTCGTGCATGGCCTGTCGGTTGGGTGTCGTGGACCGAGTGCTGAGACCAAGTGGCCAAGCTGGAAGAGGGGTGCGAGTGCCGGAGTGTGGTGGATCTGAGGGGCGCCGGGTGATGCAGCGAATGCACGTTTCCACACACTATCCACAGGGGCCTGTCGCGATTTTGCGGCACGCCCATTTCACCGTGGCGCGAGGCGGCTAACGCAGACCAATATCCGCCAGTTGCAGGCGATGGTCGGAGACCCCCCGATCCAGAATTCGATATGAGGCCGCGCGAAACGGTGGGGCGAGGAAAATGTGGTCAACGTGAAAGACTGGGTAGGCACGCGGCCAGGTTGCCGCGGCACCCATGCCGGCCTGGTTGAAGGCGTGAGTCATACCGGGCGCGAGGAGCGAGAGCGAGCCGGAGCCGCGGGGAATGTTGGTGTCGCCGAGCAGAATATCGGGCCCGGGGATGGCGGGGTTGGGTGATTTGGGGAGCCAACCATTTTCACGAAGCAGTCCGAGGCGACGGGCCGCGATAGAAGCGACGGCGCGGCGGTGGAGCATGGGGTTGGAAGGAAAGTCAATGAACCAGACGATGACCGGGCGCCCGACGACAGGGGTGGCATCGATCTCGGCGAAAATAATGGAGCCTTGCTCGGCGAGGTCGAAGGAGCGCTCGGGGAGTTTGAGGAACCGGGCGAGTTGGTTGAATCGCTTCTGCGCCCATTCCGGCGGCGTTCCAACCGTGCTCTCGCCGTCGGCGAGCGCGAGCATGGCGGACCCCGATCGGATGATCGGGTAGCGCGAGATGAAGACAAAGAGCCCGTGTTGGGCAATGAATGGGGGATGACCGGCCGAGGCGACGGACGCGATCACATCGTCCAGCCGTTTGGCCTCGAGCATTCGGGTGATGCAGGCGAGATCAACGGGACGTTCGCCGGCGGGCGGGAGGTCCAGCGAGTCGGGGTAGTAGGACCAGTCCACGGTGCTCATGTTCCAGTGGAGCACGCGGAGGGTCTGTTGCGGAGCCGAAGCGGCTACGCCGCCCTCCGATGACCCCCAGGGAAGGCGCCATTCAAAGACGAGCACATGGCCGAGGGCCGCGATCAAACCGCAGAGCGACAGGAGCGCAATGCGGGAGCGCCGCCGGCGAGGAGATTCTGAGTCAGGAGCCGGCCGGCGAACGCGGGGGAGCGAGGCGACGATGGCGAGGGCGGCAGCGGCGGGGAGCGCGGCGTAGGCGGGAATCCAGAAGAGGAACTGGGTGAGGAGCCACCGATCAGTGGCGATGCGGCCGGCCACCCAAGCGAAGAGGATCACGAGGGCGAGGATCGCGAGGGCGTGGGCGATGAAGGAGGTGATTCGCCGGAGCAAGGTGGGAGGGTATCCTAGCGGTGCGGGCGGCCGGGCGAGACCGATCGATTACTCCGCGGAGCGCGGTGTGAATGAGGGCGAGGCGCCCAATCCCGCGCGGGCGGGGCGCGCGCCGCCGGGCTGCGCGGGATCGGGAAGGGAACCGGGCACCCGATTCGCGCTTCCGTTGGATGAGCCATTCGTGCGCAACGAGCCATCGCCCGACGCGGAGTCGCGGTAGGCCAGCGCGAGCGCGGGTTGGCGGCTTTCCTCGGCCTCCCAGATGTCGTCGGGAAACTCGGGATTGGGAGGTTCGACGGGATCCAAGTCTCCATCGTCCTCAGGGTTGTCGGCAATCCCCGGCGGAAATGCCGAGATGGGGGCGGTGGCGCGCATGAAGGGGCCGAGGAAGAAGCGGGTGCAGTAGAGGATGATAGTGATGCAGACGAATGAGGAGATGATGAAGACCATGAAGAGCGACGTCTCGCCGCGGGGGAGGGCGATGACGTTGCCGAGGCCGGAGCCGATGGCGGCCATGAAGTAGGGATTGTGGACACGGTCGCGGATGAGGCGGTCCATGGCGCCCGCGAGGAGGCCGAAGACGATGCCGTATCCGACGACGCCGAAGAACATTCCCTCGGCCCAGCCGTGTCCGATGATGCCCACGCCGAGGTTGGCGGTGGTGTTCATCTGGACCTGCAGCACCTCGCCCAATCCCTCCGGTTTTGCGGGGAAGATGGAGCGCGGGATGGGATTGGTGAGCGTGAAGAGAAGGCCGTTGAAGGGCACGAGCTTGTACTGCTGGGGATAGTTCTCGATGATAAAGCAGGTATTGGTAGGGGTGTCCTGATAGAACATGCGGGCCCAGGAGCCACGCTTGATGGTGCCCTTCTGGGCGAGCTTCATGAACTGGTTGGCGCGGGCGGTGACGGTGACGTCGCGGTCTCCGCCGAGGTCGTGGCGGACGCCGGTATAGGCGGCGATGACGAGGAGTGCCGCGACGGCGACGACGCTGAGGCGGGTGACGGCCGCGCTGGTGGACTTGTAACGGAGCCGGTAGAAGTACCACATCCACGGGACGACGAGCAGGACGCTGAGCAGGTAGCGGCGGTCTGACCCTTGCGCCACGGAGAGCAGCGCGGCGGTGAGGAAGACGCTGCCGAAGACAAGCCAAGCGAAGGGGTTGAAGCGCTTGGCGAGCAAGAAAAAGGTGGCCAGGCCGACGGCGCCGGCGGCAATGCCGGACCGGATCTGGATGAGCACGGCGGCCCAGTACCCGCCGTATCCGATGACGAGCGAGATGGTCGCCATGAAGAGCAGGGCGCCGGTTGAGATCAGGATGCCCGGAGTCGTGGCGGGGAAGTTGAGTGGGGGGATGATCTTGCGGACCCACCGCATGCGGGCGCCGAAGCGGTCAAAGGCGAGAAAGAGCCCGAGGAAGACGGGCATACAGAGGGCAAGCCGCGCGTAGCCGTAGTCGGTGGCGACGTACAGATCGGAGGCGGTCCCGAGCCAGACCATGAAGATGGTGGCTAGGCCGTAGAACTGGATGAAGCCCAGGAGGAAGAGCGCGCGCAGGCTCAGGAGGTCCAGCCGGCGCGACAGGAACTCGATGCCCATGAGGCCGACCGTGAAGACGGTGACGCCGATCGCGACCAGAAGAAGGAGCGTGTCCACGGGAGGAGGAACTGTGATCCGGGGCGCGACGATGGCCAGAGCAACAAGCGCCTGGCGACCGCGGGGCAGAGGGAGGCGGGCAGGAACCCTATTTATCGTCACCAGACCGGGTGCGGGTCGGGCTACGCGGCAGGAATTGCTCGAATTATGAGGGAGAGGGGGCGCGGGGCGGGCGCGTTTCGAGTGGAGTCAGAACCCCGACGGTCTCGAGGGCGCGGCGGACCCCGGATACAGGGTCGGCCCGGCGGCGCCAATCAGCGAGCACGGCTGCCGAGGCGGCCCGCATGGAGTCGAGTTTGGCGTCGGACGTCGCTTCGAGCAGCGCACTGGTCAGAGCAGGCAAGTTGTCCGGGGGGACAGTCCGGCCGTTGAGGCCGTCGCGTACGAGGTCGGCCGCGGCGCCGACTACGTTCGTCGTAACGAGCGCCATTCCTGAGGCGAGGGATTCATTGACCACAACGCCCCAAGGCTCAAACTGGCTGGGGAGGACGAAGACGTCACTCGCGCGATAGATGGCGCTGATTACGGCCTGGTCTCCAAGGAATCCCGTCCAGTGAATGCGGCCGGCGAGATGGGCGGGAACGGAGGCCTTGAGCTCGGCGAGCAGGGGGCCGGCGCCGATCATGACAAGATCGAACTCGGGTCGCTCGGCGGCGATCGCCTCAAACGCGCGGAGCACCAGGTCGGGGCGCTTCTGCGGCACCATGCGACCACAAAAGACCAGCCGGCGACGGGATGCGTCGAGCCCGACTGAGGCAAGGGACGAGGCGATCTGGCTCTCAGTGAGTCCGGAGATCAGCGCGTAATCCGGCTCGTAGGGTGTGAGGAAAACTCTGGAGGCCGCGGCGCCGTACCGCTGGAAGTACTCGGCTCCGAACGTGCCACAGGGCATCACACCGGCGACCTGGCAAACGACCCAGCTCACCAGGGTTTTCTTGATAGGCCTCATAACACCGCGGGCCGAATCGCCGTGGATGTTGCTGTCGGCAAAGAGGAAGCAGGGAACCATGTGCCGGCGTGCCCAACGGATGATGCGGAGACGGCCGAAATCGTCGTAGCCGCCTATCTGGATGGCCCGGACGTTGTGGTGCTTGAGCCAGCGGATGATGCGCCCGGCCTTGCGCCACTCGTGAAAATTGGAACGAAGCGTGTCGCGACGGCCGAATGGCTCACCCGGCCCGAAACAGAGGCGGTTCGGCTCGTCGTGGTTATTCGCCCAGGCCTGCTCCGGCAAATCGTGCGTAAAGAGTTTCCAGACCTCAACTTCCGTTAGTTCGCGATCCAATCGGGCATGCAGATGCTGCCGATAAGGATTCGTGACCCCATGAATGAGGGCCAAAACTGGACGGGCGGGCGGGATGGTGCGCGATTCGGGGTCGCGTAGTGCGGCCATGGCTCAATTAGCGTACGTCGGCATATGGCGTATGCCTCTGGAGTTTGAATGGTTTGTAACGATCGCTTCATGAAATTGGGGCTTGACATAGGTCTGGCAGCACGCACACTGATCAGTACCGTGAAGTCCCGGAAATTTATTCGGGCCATGAATCACTAAGCAATCGAGCCGGGGTCGCACGCTCTTTGCCCAATCGACCCCGCGAATCGGGGACATCGTTCTGCGTGGAGCCGATTCTGATGCCGAGGCGGACCCGCGTAGTCATAGTGCAGCCGGCGTTGCCGAAGTACCGCGTGCCGGTCTTTCGAGAGTTGGCATCTCGTCCAGGAATTGATCTAACAGTTTTGTACGGAGAGACCTCCGCCATTGCGAACTCCGAACCGGATGGATTCCGGGCGCATGTTGCGCCGATCCACCACTTGGGCCCGGCGTACTGGCACCATGTCGCGTGGGAGGAGGCGGGGCCGGGCGGGCCGGATGTGTTGGTGCTCCCATGGGATGTTCACTATTTGAACACGGTGCCGGCGCTGCGGCGGGCCGCGAGCAGTGGTGTGGCGACACTTCTGTGGGGGCATGGGTACTCAAAGAATGAACAGCCTTGGCGGCGCTGGGTGCGCGACGGGCTGGCGCGCCTGGCGGATGGGGTCGTTCTATACAACCAGAGTGCCGCGGACGCCTTGATGGCGCGCCAGCGTCCACTCGGCGGTGTGTATGTGGCGCCGAACAGCCTTGACCAGGCTCCGATTCAGGCGTCACGCCGTTATTGGAGGGATCACCGTGAAGAACTCGCGGCGTTTCAGCAAGCCCACTCATTGAGTGGAGTGCCGGTGCTGTTGTTTGTGTCTCGGCTGACGGGGCATAACCGAGTCGCGATGCTCATCGAGGCCGCGGCCGAGCTGCGGAAGCGCCACCGGGGGTTGCGGGTCGCGATCGTCGGCGACGGCCCTGGGAGAGCGCCGCTGGAGGAGAAAGCGCGAGAACTCTCGATATCGGACGCGGTGAGCTTCGTGGGGCCGCAGTACGACGAGCAGGCGCTGGGCGCGTGGTTCATGAGCGCGGACGTGCTCTGCTATCCGGTGAACATCGGGCTAAGTATCCTGCACGCGTTCGGGTACGGGGTGCCGGTGGTGACGAGCAACCGGATCGAGAACCAGAACCCGGAGATCGAGGCGCTGCGGGCCGGGGAGAATGGGCTTCTGTACGAGCACGGGAGCGTTGGGGGTCTGACGCGAACTCTGGACATGCTGCTGAGCGATGCGCCGCTGCGTGAGCGGCTCGGGGCGGGCGCGCTGGCGACGGTTACGAACGCGGGCGTGTTCACGCTGGATCGGATGGTCGATGGGCTCGAGCGGGCGATCCGGGGCGCGCGGGATGGGGCGACCGGCGAGGAGCACACGGAGGCGTGGGCGGCGCGCACCGACCCCCGCATCAAGACGGTCGGCCGGGGCGCGCACGCCAAGAGCGCCGGGTGAGTTCTCTGACCTAGGGGTGTGACTGCACGCCGTGCCGGCGGTACGCCGTGAGCACGCGGTGCGCGACCGTTCCCCAAGTGAACCGCGATTCAACCAGGGCGCGCCCGGCGGAGCCCATGGCCATCGCGAGAGCGGGCTCGGAGAGGATCTCGGAGAGGCCCGCGGCGACAGACGGCGCATCGAGCGAGGTGATGCGGCCGGCGCCGACCTCGGCGACTTCGGGGAAGTGGCACTCCGTGGAGATGACGACAGGGCAGGAGGCGGCGAGGGCCTCGGTGATGGCGATGCTGAAGCCTTCCTGTCGGCTGGGGAGGCAGAAGACCGCGGCGTCAAAGAGGGCCGCGAGCTTGTCGCGCCCGTAGAGGGGGCCGACGACATGGGCGCGGTCGTTGAGGGCGTGTTGCGCGATGAGCCCTTCGAGGGTGGCGCGATAACCGTCATCGGGGCCGGCGACGACGAGCTGGACTTCGGGGAACTTTGTCGCGACCTGAGCAAAGGCCTCAACGAGGTAGTCAAGGCCCTTCTTGTAGTGCAAACGGCTGAGAAAGAGGATATACGGACGACCGGCGAGTCGGGAAAACTTCGCGTGAAAGGTGCCCGGCGGGGGCGGGCTCTGGAACTCTTCGATGAAGAGGCCGTTCGGGATGACCTCGGTGGGCGTCCGGAGCCGGAGAGGAGCGATGCCCGTCTGCTCATCGGCGTTAAGGAGGTGCAGGAACGAGGCGCGCGCGAGCATCCGGTGATAGACGATCGCGATCGCGAGCCGCTTCTTAAGCCTGCCCTGCCGGAGGCACCAGGGGTCGAGCATGCCGTGGGGCATGACGACGTACGGCTTGCCGGCGCGACGGGCCGCGGCCGCGGCGGCGACGAGGACGCGGTCCCAGACGCCGTGGAGATGGACAACATCCGTGCGGGGGAGGAGTTCGCGAAGGC
>JACMLW010000173.1 GCA_014379385.1 Phycisphaerales bacterium | reverse complement strand
CGAGTTCGGGGCCCCGCCGGTGGAGATGGTGGTGGTGGGTGGGGAGGCGATGAGATAGAGCGACCGAGAGTTTCCGCTACGATCCCGCGTGCCGAAGTCCACTACACCGCCCATCGCCACGCCAGCCGATGTTGACGCCGCCTTTGCCGCCGGACAGGCGGTGGTGGAGGCGCACCGACGGATCGTGCCGCGGCTGAGGATCGGGCAGACGCTGGCGGAGATCGACGCGATCGTGGCGGAGGTGCTGGCGGGGCTTGGGTGCCGGTCGTGCTTCCTGGGGTACGTGGCCTCGGGCTCGTCGCCGTTCCCATCGCACGCCTGCCTGAGCGTGAACGAGTGCGTGGTGCATGGGACGCACGACTACTACACCGAGCCGATGCGGCGCGGCGACGTGCTGAAGCTCGACATCGGCGTGCATCACGAGCGGCACGACGACTGGGTCGGCGATGCCGCGTGGACGTACGCCTTCGGTGAGTACCCTTCCGAAGAGGCCAAACGGTTGATGACGTGCGGGCGAGAGTCGCTGGCCCTGGGCATTACCAAGCTCCAGCCGGGCAAGCCGTACGTGGACTGGGCCGCGGCGGTGCAGGGGGTTGTGGAGGGGAGCGGGCGCGGCAACCCGGGATACGGGTTTCACTTGGTCCGCGGTCTCGGCGGGCACGGGTATTTCCGGGACAAGCTGCACGGCCTTCCGTATATCGCGAATGTGCTTCCAAGCCGCGGCGACCGGTGGGACGAGGCGCTCGTGACCTGGAAGCCGGGGAATATCGTGGCGGTGGAGCCGATGATCGCCGTGGGAACGGGGAGCGTGAAGCAGACGCGGGCGTGGCCGGTGTTCACGGCCGATGGATCGCTCTCGGTCCACTACGAGCACGACGTACTGATCACGGAGAAGGGGCCGCGGGTGCTGACGGAGGGGATGGAGTCGCTCCCGAATGTGGTGGGAACGTAGCGCCGGTTGAAACGGGGTCGGCGAAATCCCCGGGTCCGGAAGCCCCGGAGATGAGGCACTGAAATCTACGGCTGCTTGCAACCGGGCGCCGGGTTGCAACAATCCGGCGTTGTTCCGAGTGTTGAGCACTCGCCGCCGCAGAACGACGCGCTCGCCACCGCCCGACATCCGTGCCGAATAAGGGGTTCTCGAGATGACCAGCTCCAATGGAAGCCGTTCGACGTTGGTACCCGCGACGCCACGCCAGAGCGCCGTTGCGGCCGCGACGGCCTGGAACAGCAAGGATTCGCACGGGTTCGAGGGAGCGAGCGGCGGCGCGGCGGCACGGCTGGAGAGCGCGTACGGCGCGGACGTCTTCAGCGAGCGCGTGATGCGGCAGCGTCTTCCCAAGGACATCTTCAAGCGGATGATGCGGACCACGCAACTTGGCGAGGCGCTGGACCCGGAGATGGCGGACATCGTCGCCGCGGCGATGAAGGACTGGGCTATAGAGAACGGGGCGACGCACTACACGCACTGGTTCCAGCCGCTGACGGGGCTAACGGCGGAGAAGCACGATGCGCTGTCGATCCCGGATGGTCACGGTGGCGTGCTGGCGGCGTTCAGCGGATCGGACCTGGTGCAGGGGGAGACGGACGGTTCGAGTTTCCCCTCGGGAGGGCTGCGGGCGACCTTCGAGGCGCGCGGGTACACGGCGTGGGACGCGACGAGCCCGGCGTTCCTGGCGCGGGGCGAGGGCGGGGTGGTGACGCTGTGCATCCCGACCGCGTTCGTCTCGTGGAACGGGGAGGCGCTCGACAAGAAGACGCCGCTGCTGCGGTCGATCGACGCGGTGGCGGGCCAGGCGCTGCGGATCCTGAAGATTTTCGGGACCGATGTGGGCGTGTCGCGCGTAATCACGACGCTGGGTCCGGAGCAGGAGTACTTCCTGGTTGACCGCAACCTTTTCTACGCGCGCCCGGACCTGGTGACGTGCGACCGCACGCTGTTCGGCGCTCGCCCGCCCAAGGGGCAGCAGCTCGAGGACCACTACTTCGGCTCGATCCCGGCTCGGGTGCTGGCGTACATGGCCGAGGTGGAACGCGAGCTCTACCGCGTGGGCGTGCCGGTGAAGACGCGGCACAACGAGGTGGCGCCCGGGCAGTACGAGGTGGCGCCGATCTTTGAGAACGCCAACGTGGCGTGCGACCACCAGATGGTCCTGATGGAGACGCTCAAGAAGGTCGCCCCGCGCTACGGGCTGCAGTGCATCCTGCACGAGAAGCCCTTCGCGGGCGTGAACGGCTCGGGCAAGCACAACAACTGGTCGATGAGCACCAACACCGGCATGAACCTGCTTGACCCGCAGGAGCAGACGCACACGAACATGCAGTTCCTGACGTTCCTGTGCGCCGTGATCCGCGCGGTGGACCTCCATGCCGACCTGCTGCGGGCGTCGATCGCGGGCGCCAGTAACGACCACCGGCTGGGCGCCAACGAAGCGCCGCCGGCGATCATCTCGATCTTCCTGGGCGACATGCTCACGGACATCATCGAGCAGCTCGAGAGCGGCACACCCAAGCGGACGCTCAAGGGCGGGGCGATGGACCTGGGGGCCCGCACGCTGCCGCAGCTGCCGCGCCACTCAGGGGACCGCAACCGCACGTCGCCGTTCGCGTTCACCGGGAACAAGTTCGAGTTCCGCGCCGTGGGATCCTCGCAGACCTCCGCGTGGCCGAACACGGTGCTGAACACGATCGTGGCCGAGTCCCTCGATGACATCGCGACCGAGCTCGAGAAAGCTGTCGGCGCCAACCCCAGCGAGGCCAAGCTTGCCAGCGCGGTGCGCGCCATGCTGCAGCGCATCATCAAGGACCACAAGCGCGTGATCTTCAACGGCGACGGGTATACGCAGGAGTGGCACGCTGAGGCGGCCCGCCGCGGCCTGCCGAACTTCAAGGACACGGTGGAGGCGCTCCCTGCCCTCAAGAGCAAGAAGGCCGTTGAGCTGTTCAAGAAGTACAAGGTGTTCACCAAGCCCGAGCTGGAGAGCCGCTTCCACATCTTCGTGGAGAAGTTCGTCAAGCAGGTCAGCATCGAGGCCGAGACGATGGTCTCGATGGCGCGGACGATGATCCTCCCCGCGGCCCTCGAGCACCAGGTGCGCCTCGCCGAGGCCGTCAGCACCACCCTCGCGGCCGACGTCGAGTGCGACGAGCTGCGCACCGATCTGGAGGCGTTCGTCAAGCTCGTGATGCGCCTGCGCTCGGCCACGGCGAAGCTGGAGGCGGCGGCCGATCACCACGACGCCGACCCGTTCGCGCACGCCAAACACATCAAGGCGGTGGTGCGGCCCGCGATGACCGAGCTGCGCGCGGCGGCCGACGAGCTCGAATCGATCATCGCGGCGGACCTGTGGCCGATGCCGACGTACCGGGATCTGCTGTTCATCAAGTAGATCCAGGACGAGGTTCCCCGCCGCGCTCGCGGTATCCTTCCGCGGCGGCCCCGTAGCTCAGCGGTCTAGAGCTGGCGACTCATAATCGCTTGGTCCCCGGTTCGAATCCGGGCGGGGCCATTTTTTGGGAAACCTCGCGATCCCCGATCAGCCATCGAATATTCATAAAAAGTTCGTATTTGAGGAAGTATCTTGACATAAACCAAACGAACGGCTAGGCTGCGGCCTATGAACCGCCTCACACTCGCCATGGTGTTCCTTGTCGCCGGGTTCTCAGTCCAGGCCGCGAAGGCCCAAGCCCCCGATTACGACTTCCAGTGGGCGACCATCGGCGACCTTGGCAACCCGGCATTCCCGGGGCCCTCGCCGTACGGCCCGCCGTACGCCGAGGGTCGCGGCAGCGTCGGCTACACCTACCGCATCTCGCGCTTGGAAGTGACCACCGGCCAGTGGCTCGAGTTCGCCAACACGATCAACGCGCTCCCTGACGCGCCGAGTTTCTTCGCCGAGCCGTACCTGTGGGGCGCGGAGATCGATCCGCTCTACAACGGCCCCGGGCATCAGTGGCGATTGCGCAATGTTCCGAGCGCCGGCATGTTGCCGGTGGCCGGCATCTCCTGGCGCGACGCCGGGCGCTACTGCAACTGGCTCCACAACGGCAAGCAGGCATCGTTGGGTGCGCTCGTCACCGGCGCGTACGACACCGCGACCTGGGGCGACGATGGGCCGCTTTTCACCGATGACCCCACGCACTTGCCCGGCGCGCAGTTCTGGATCCCAACGCTCGATGAATGGATGAAGTCGGCCCGTTACGACCCCAACCGCTTTGGTCAGGGCCAAGGGGGATGGTGGATGTACGCCGGCATGTCGGACGTCCCGCTGATCTCGGGCGCGCCGGGCGAGGGGGGGGGCAGACCTCCGCGGGTTTCCACACCGAGCTCGACCCTTTCGCCGAATGGGATATCCCTCTGGGCGCATACCCCGACGTCATGTCCGCCTACGGGCTCTGGGATGTGAGTGGAGGGGCGAGTGAATGGACCGAAGAGGTTCTCTGGCCCGGATTTCAGTACAACCGAGTTCTTGGGGGTTCATATGCCGGAGATTCCAACTACCTGATCAACGACCACGTGAGCGGCGTTACGTCACTCGACCCCAGCATTGGCGCTTCAAATGCTGGCCTCAGAATCGCGTCAATCCCAGAGCCGTCGATCGTGTGTGCACCGTTGCTCGCATGTGCCATTTTTCGAAGGAGAAGATGAGTGTTCAAGATTGCTTCTGCCGTTCTTCTCGGATTCCTGTTCGCCTCTGCTGCCATGGGGCAGGGCACGGTCACTCTCACCGTGACTCGAAGCTCGGTGAGTCCCTGTGACGGCACACAGACCACGCACCCCTTCTCGGGCTCCACCCCGATCTCTCTGTCATTGCCCGCCTGTGCGGCGCGGGTGAATGTGACCACGAGCGGCTCGTCCGTGAACATCGGTCGCATCACGCTCACGTGCGGTCCAACGAGCGGAACCCTTGACATCGTGATCGGAAGCGGGTCGCTGAACACATCCGACAGTTCGACCACGCCAACGGGCAACGACTGGGGCGGGCTGGATGTGAGCGCGATCGCGTCCGGCGTGGAGACTCGCCTCTCGGGCGCTATTGGAGATGATCTCACCGACTCCATTGGTATTGATCAGCTGTTCCGATTCGACTTTATCGGAGAGGTCCAAGCTTCAATAACCGCCGCCAACCCGGGCAACTTCGGTGGAGTCTGCGTCGTTGAAGCGGGATCAATCGCCACTGGCGGCTCGGTTACGCTCACCAACGGCGCGCTCCTTCGCGTGCGAACAGACGGAACGGGCGACATCGCCGGAGACATCACGGCCACTAACGGAAGGATCGACAACGTCTTCGTCGGCGGCGATCTCTTCGGCGATGTGAAAGCGGAGAGCGGCCGAATCGGGCAGATCGTCGCTGGCGGTGACATAGGAGCGTCCGGTTCGCCAGTCACCATCACCGCCAAGCAATCCGACGTGAGTATCCACAGCATCCGCTCCATTTCCGCCGACAACATCCACGCCAACATCACCTCCAACCTCAACTTTGTCCCCGGCACCGGCCTCGACGCCAAGATCGGGCGCATCAAGGCCGAGACCGGCGTCATCACCGGCTCCATCACCACCCGCGGCGTCGCCGGCACCGTCGCCGAGGGCGCCGGCGGTGTCTGCTCGACTGGTAACTTCTCCGCCGACATCGCCTCTGACCTCAGCATCGAATCCACACTCGACATCGGCGGCGAGCTTCTCTCCGGCACGACCGTCCGCATTGGAGCCCTCAGCAGCGGCGGCTCAATCACGATCGACGCCAACGCCGGCCTCGAGGGCCAGATCATCATCACCGACGCCTTCTCCAATGGCGGTTGGTTTGATCCGGTCACCATTGGGACGGGTGGAAGCCAGATCGTCATCGACCCCGCCAACACGTCCTTTCCGCCCGAAGTCGACTACACGCAAACCTCCGCGCAGCTCGGCGGCGGCGCCATCGGTGTGGTCCCCTTCGACAACCACCGCGCTGACTGTTCGCCGCTCGAAGAGGCCTTCATCGAGCAACCGGCCAACGTGCCTTCGACCATCCGCATTCGCCACTACGGGCCCATTACCTTCGCCTGGGGCACCATGCCCTACGTCATCACCAGGAAGCTCTACCCCTGCGACAGCGACCCCTGGGCCGAGTGCTGCCAGACCAGCTGCGGCGCCACCGACATCTCCAACCTCTTCACCGCCGCGCTCGGAAGCTCCGCGAATGGAGGCACGGCGCGCGACGTCATCCTCACCCCTGTCTCCGGCTTCACCTGGCCGGACGACCGCACCGAGTTCTGCTTCAAGCCGGTGACCTCCGGCACCAACCGCCTCAAGTGCTCCGGCGTCCCCAACGAGCCCAGCGTCTACGCCTACAAGTACCGCTTCCTTGTCGGTATTCCCTGTGGGTCCGCCGACCTCGTCGGCGGCGACGGCGAAGTCGATAGCGCCGACCTCGCGGCATGGATGCAGAACCCCATCGACCTCAACGGCGACGGCCTCGCCAACGACGCCGATCTCGCCCTCATCCTGCAGGCTATGGGCGAGACCGAGTGACACCCCGGCTCCGCGGCGGATGGCCCGGGGGCCCGCCCTCTTTATCCCTCGGTGGCCGCCGTCCTGTTGGCATTCCTGCGGGAAGTCTGAAATGAGGTGGTATCAAGCCCCCGATCGGGCACACTGTGTGCATGACACCAGCCCGATCCAATGGCGTTCTCGCGGCCCTGGGACTCCTCGCTGCCGCGACCGCGGCCACGGCGCAGCCGGTGTGCGTCGAGTGGCAAGACCGGATCACCCTAGATGCCCCGTCGGATCGGGCGGGGCATGTGATGGCCTACGACGCGGCGCGAAACCGCACCGTCCTGTTCGGGGGAGTCGCCGTGCCGGCTTCGGCCGAGACGTTGCTGTGGGACGGCGCGGCCTGGACGCTCGCGGCCGATGCATCCTCGCCGCACCCGGTTGGGCGATCGGGGCACGCGATGGTCTACGACTCGGCGCGCGAAGTCTGCGTGCTTTTTGGAACGACCGGGGGTGAGGGCGCGACCGGCGAAACATGGGAGTGGGATGGGACCGCCTGGGCGCAGGCGGCCGGTGGCCCGAGCGCGCGTGGCCAACACATGATGGCGTTTGACTCCGCGCGCGGACGCACCGTCATGTTCGGCGGTCACGATGGGGACTTCGTGTTCAGCCCGGAGACGTGGGAATACAACGGCACGTCCTGGACCTTGGTGACCAGCGATGGGCCGTCGGCCCGCATCGGCGCGGCCATGACGTTCGACAGCGCCCGCGGGGTGACGGTGATGTTCGGCGGGTTCAGCGAGCTGGGCGGCGAGAGCGCCGAGACGTGGGAGTGGAACGGTGTGGCATGGCTGCTCCGGTCCCCGGGTGGCGGCGCTGGGGAGCCACCGGCAATGGCCCATCAGGAGATGGTCTACCACGCCTCTCTCGGGAAATCAGTCTTGTTCGGCGGGTCGTTGCCGGGCACGCCGGGTGGACGATTGTGGGCCTGGGATGGAACCCAGTGGACCCAGCTCGACCCCGTTGAGACCGACACCTTGGGATCGAGGTTTCAGTACGGCATGTCGTACGACTCGGCGCGTGCGACGGTGACTCTGTTCGGGGGATCGGTCGTCCAGGGAGAGGAATCGCAGCTCGAGAACGACACGCACGAACTGGTCTCGTCGGTGCCGCTGATCACGTCGCAGTCGGATTCGCAGACGGTGCCACCCGGGGGCGCTGTTTCGTTCTTCGTAGTCGCCGACTCGCAGGAGACGCTCAACTACCAGTGGCGGCGGAACCAAGTGGACCTCGAGAACGACGGACGGATCACGGGGGCGAACACGTTCAACCTGGTCATTTCGCAGGTAACCACGGCCGACGCCGGTTCGTACGACGTGATTGTCAGCAACGGCTGCGGGACCGTCATGAGCGTCCCGGTGCAGCTGATCGTCCCCTGCCCGGCCGACTTCAACAACTCCGGGAGCGTCACGAGCGCCGACATCACGGCGTTCCTCTCCGCCTGGTTCTCCGATCTGACCAATGGCACCCTGCTCGCCGACATGAACAACGACAACATGGTCACCAGCGCCGACATCACAACCTTCCTCGCTGTCTGGTTCGGCGCGATCGGCGGCGGCGGCTGCTGATGCAAGGCCGCACCGGGTGTACGCTAGGGCGTGTACGCGGTGATCTTCGACCTCGACGGCGTCATCGTCTCAACCGACGAGCTGCACTACAGCGCCTGGAAGGTGATCGCCGATGCCGCGGGCATTCCGTTCGACCGCACCATCAACCAGCGGCTGCGGGGCGTAAGCCGCGAGCGCTCGCTGGAGATCGTGCTCGAGGGCGCACGGCGCGCGTTCAGCGAGCGGGAAAGGGCCTCGCTGTGCGCGCAGAAGAATCAGTTGTACGTACGGTCGCTCCAGACGCTCGGCCCACAAAGCCTGCTTCGCGGCGTGGCCCGACTACTCGACGAGCTGCGCGGCGCCGGGATCCGCTGCGCCATCGCGTCGTCGAGCCGCAACGCCGCGACGATCGTGGACCGGCTGGAGCTCAATGAATGCTTCGCGGCCGTGGTGGGCGGCGGCAACGTCGCCCGCACCAAGCCGGCCCCGGACCTGATGCTGGAGGCCGCGCGCCTGCTGGGGGGGGCGCCCGGAGATTGCGTGGTCATCGAGGACGCGGCCTCCGGGATCGCCGCCGCGCACGCCGCGGGCATGGCGGTGGTAGGTGTGGGACAATCGGAGGAGCTGCGCTGCGCTGACCTCGTGGTCGAATCGCTCGAACACCTGGGCGTGCCAGAGCTTGTGCGGCTGGCGCCGGCGCGACCAACCCCCGCCCGATAGCCGCTCCGTCGCGCAGCTCAGACCCAGACCTGCACGATCAAGTTGGGTTCTTTGAGCTTGCCCGTCCAGTCGCCGATGGTCGCGTTGGTGAACTTCACCTCGAAATCGGGGTGTGCGTCGAGCCATTCGTTGATCTGGCGGTCAAGGTTGTCGAGCGTGTCGCCCGTGAGCTTGCAGTGGAACGAGCGCACGTGGCACGCACCCGTGCCCGACTTGGTCGGCTTGCGCTTCCATTCGCTGTCGTTGTGCTTGGCGCTTAGTACCTGCTCGAACGACTTGATCTGCGGCTTGGCCTCCGGACGCTCGTCGTCCTCACTGACCGCGATTGAGCGGGGCTCTGGGCGTGCTGGTGCTGCCGATCCGCCATTGGGCCCCACCGCCGGCTTGGCGGCGCCACCACCTCCCCCCCCGCCGCCCGACGCATCGCCAATCGGTTTGAGGCCACCCGGGACCGAGTGCCGGATCAGCGTGTTGCCGTTGCCACCAGGCGAATCCGGCGTAAGTCGGGCTTGCGGAAGCGTCGCCACGAGTACCTCCCCGAGCTTGGCTCGGTCAAGGAGCGGTCGGGCCGCCTCGCCAGAATCCGTGTGCCACGCTCACCGCGGCGAACCAACGCACCTCTGTCAGCTACGAGCGAACGCCGCGAACGGGCACAAGGGCAAGAACGGCCCCATCACTCTCATCTGCTAATGAAGTATGTCGGACACCCAGCCGGAATCCAAGCGAAAAATCCACCGCTCATCTGATCGGTCCGGCAAGGTGACCACTCGTATCCCGCGCCAACCACGACGGCTTTCACCAAACAAGACGCTGATAACCAGCTCGTCCGTCGAGTATCGCTCAATCCTTGCTTCGCCGGCGGCGACCCGCCTGACCTCGCCGCGACCGGCGACTGATCCCTCGTAATCGAAGTATTGAGTGCGGTGGTCGGGCAAGCGGGTGCCGGCGAACGAGGTGGCGGCCGGGTCGTCCGGGCGGACCATGAGCCGGAACGTCAACGCGCCATGCTCATCCGCTTGACGCCCCGCGGCCGCCGGCGCACCGCTGTCGCCGGGTTCGCGCTCGATCAGCCAGTCGAAGTGCGAGGTTCCATCGGGCAGCGAATGGAGCAAGATGACCGTGCGGCCCATCGCCTGGATCGTACAGCCGTCCGCGCCGCGCCGGAGAGCGGCGTATGGTTGAGTCGGCAGCCCCTTGCCATGATGTCCTCTGCCGCCGCCCCCTCGCCTTCGCGCTGCGCCCACCATGCCCACGTCACCCGACGGATTCACGCGCCGCCTCAACCACCTCAAGGCGGACATCGTCGATCAGGGCCGTCGCGTGCAGGCCCTCATCGAGGCGGCCTTTGACGCCGCCTTCTCGCGCGACGCCGAGGCCGCGCGGCGTGTCGTCAAGCAGGACGAGGTGATCGACCGAGTGGACATCGACATCGAGCGAGCCTGCGTCACGCTCCTGGCCGACGCCACCCGCGAGCACGCGGCCCTCGAGCCCGAGCAACTCCGCATCGTGCTCACCGTTGTGAAGGCCAACAACGAACTGGAGCGCATCGCCGACGCCGCCGTCTCCGTGGCCGAGCTCATCACGCAGGTGCAGGCCACGGGGCAGTTGCCCGATACGCTGCGCGTGATGACCAATAGCGTGGTGGGGATCATCCGCGACGTGAACATGTCGCTGGATCACAACGACCCGGAACTCGCCAAGGTGGTGCTCGCCAGCGAAGACGCGGTGCTCGAGTTCAAGCGAGCGATCGTGCGCGATGCGCAGGAGCGCCTCCGCCGCGCCGAGGTCTCGGTTGACTTTGCCTTCGGCCTGCAGGAGATCGCCTCGGCGTGCGAGCGGATGGCCGACCACTGCACGAACATCGCCGAGCAGGTAATCTACTCGGCAACGGGCGCCATCGTGCGGCACACGTCGGGCCACTGGGAAGAGTTCAAGTTGCCCACGGGCTGAACGGCCACGCGACTGTTCGCGGCCATCGGTCGGTACCGGCCCGGGACAAAGCACATCGAATCAGCCGCAGATTTCGCGCAGCGCCGCCGCCGCGAATCGCACGCCGTCGTCTCTCGTGAACGGCCCGATGCTCAGTCGGACCGCCCCCTGCCCCAGCGGCGGCGCCGTACCCATCGACTCGTGCGCCAGCGGAGCACAGTGCAGCCCGGCGCGGCAAAGAATCCCGAACTGCGACTCGAGGATCGCCGCCATGTCGGCGGGGCAGATCTCGTCGTGTACGAACGAGAACACGCCCACGCGCCGCTCCGGCTCCTCCGGGCCCAGCAGCCGCAGCCCTCGAGCCCCACGCACGCCCTCGAGCATCACGTTGATAAGCCGCAGCTCGTGCTCTCGCACGAAATCCATGCCGCGCTCGAGCAGCCACGCCACGCCCGCGCCGAGCCCCGCGATCCCGATCGTGTTGTGCGATCCCGACTCGAAGCGGTCGGGCATCACCGTCGGCTGGGCCTCGCTCTCCGAGCCCGTGCCGGTGCCCCCCTCGCGGACGTTGGCGAGGCGCTTCTCTACCCCAGGCCGGATGTACAGCCCACCGGTGCCCGTCGGCCCCAGCAGTCCCTTGTGACCGGGGAATGCGACCAGATCAACATCGAGCTCTCGCACATCCACCGGGATATGCCCCATCGACTGCGCCGCATCAAGAAGGACGAGCGGCGTCCCGAAGGGCACCGACATCGTTTGCGCCCGCTCACGAACCGCCGCGACAATCTCCTTCACCGGCTGGATGGCCCCCGTCACATTGCTCGCATGATTGATGACGACCAGCATTGTCTTCGACGTCACCGCCGCGGCCACCGCCGCCGGATGGATCACCGCCGTATCCCCGTTCGCCTCGATCCGTGTCTGCCCGAGATCGCGACCCACCATCGCCGCCACGGGCCGCAGCACCGAGTTGTGGTCCAGCCACGTGGTGACCACGTGATAACCTGCCCCGCCAACTCCCACTCTCACACCGTGATACCCCGCCGCGGCACTGCCCAGCGAACCCTTGATCGCCAGGTTCAGCGCATCGGTCGTGTTCAGCGTGAAGACCACATGATCCGCCGATTCGCCGTTGATCAGCCGGTTGATCCCGTCGCGGCATCGGGTCAGTAGCGCCCCTGCCTCGCGGGCCTCGGCGAACCGCCCACGGGGAGAGGCCCCGTTCCCTGTCGCGTACCCCACCATCGCGCGTACCACCGCATCGGGCTTCGGAAAGCTGGTCGCGGCGTTGTCAAGGTACAGGCGGCGTGCCGGCTGCTTCATTGGTCAATGGTAGAAGAAGACGGCGGGGCGGGAGGCGTCGGAACAGCGACATCTCAGCGGAGTTCGTCGCCCGTTGCCGCGTCACCCAGCCTTTAAGGTAGAGCTGACGAAGGACAATGCAACTTCCATCGTAAAGGGAACTGCCGAATTCGTGCAGCTCTCCCGCGGGTAGGCGTGCTACCTGCGCCGACGGGCGAAGGCTCCGGAGAGTGCCAACGTAAGGCCTATGCCCCCGAGTGTGAGGGGAGAAGGCAACGGAACCACGGCGCAGTCAAATCCGATGAGGTTTGAATCCAATGTGACCGCGCCCTCGCGTGCAAGTGCTCGGCCATCCAGGATCGACGCGTGGGTCGTCAGCGTGATGCTCGCAGCCGCGAGGATGTTTCCCTGAAAGTCAGTCCCCGTTCCGAGAGTTGCTGAGCTTCCGACCTGCCAGTAGACGTTGCACCCATCGGCTCCATTAATCGTGACGACGGATGAATCGCTGGCAGTGATGAGGGTGCTGCCCATTTGAAAGACAAAAGCAGCGTTCGGATCGCCCATCGCGTCGAGCGTGAGCGTCGAGGACAGGAATGCGGACGATGAGAAAAAATAAACTCCGGGGGTGAGCGTCAATCCTCCCAAATCCATGCCGGTCAGATCCTGGGTGAACGGCATCCCGGCAAGGGCGTTGTAAGCGGTGGTGACGTCGCTCTGGGCCTGCTGGGCAACCGCGTCGCCGGCGTGAATGGTCCCGCCCACAACGATGCCTGGTGGGAATCCCGTGACGGACGCTGACGGCCATACTCCGAGATCCCCGTTGACGACGTCAATCCCGTGTTGGTCACCGAAGATCCCGCTAGCACGGCGAAGCTTGTCGCCGCGCCAAGCGGAACAAGGTCACCACGGACTTGTGCGAGGGTGCCCGCAACAGCAAGTGCCGCAACAACGCTCGAGAAAAAATCCCTCTCCATCCGTCACGCTCCTTCAGTTCATCGAGTCGATTCGATGGGTGCGGAGACGAAACTTCAGTGATGGTCTCACCGAGTCTTGTCGTAAGGCCAAAGAGCAAGAATGTCCCCACATGTGTGACTCCGCAGCCATGGTGGGCTGGGATCCGACCGTTACCATCAACTCATGGGACAGGACAGCAGGACAGCAGGACACAGCGGCACAGCGGCACAGCGGCACAGCGGCACAGCGGCGCTTCCAATTCAGTCAGGATAAAGCAACGGGATGTCGCATGCAAGGGGATTCTCCCTCATAGATGGGATAGCTGCAGAATAGGTAGTTCGCCTAATGAGGCCCATTACCCGCCCGGCATCTTGGAGTGAGCGTCGGTTCTGATTGCCGCTAACCACTCTTAAGGCATCTTGTAGAACGGCATGGCGCAAACCTGGCCGGGGAGCAATGCGTCCTTGCCGGTGTCGATCTCGAGCGCGGTGCCCTCGGCGGCGTGGTCGCGCCCGATGTACGCCATCGCGATCGGGTATCCCAGCGTCGGGCTCAGGCACGCGCTGGTGATTGTGCCCACCTGCTTCCCCCCCACCTTCACCGTCATCCCCTGTCGCGCTGTCCGCTTCCCCTCCAGCCTGATCCCCACGAGCTTCTGCGCCGGGCCGCCCTCATCGCGAGTCCGCTTGAGCGCCTCCATCCCGATGAACTTCTCGCCGCGTTCGTCGGCGTCTTTGTCGAGGGAAACGGCGAAGTCCAGCGTGGTCCCCAGCGCGTTGGTCTCCTCGCCAAGCTCGTGCCCGTACAGCGGCATCCCCGCTTCCAGCCGCAGCGTGTCGCGTGCCCCCAGCCCCGCCGGCTTCACGAGCGCATCGGCCTCCCCCACCTTCACGTCTTTCAGCAGCAGCTTGAGGGCCATCTCCATGCCGCTCGCGGGCAGGATCACCTCCACCCCGTCCTCCCCCGTGTACCCCGTGCGGCTCACGATCAGCTTCATGATCACCAGGTTCTTCACAGCGAACCGGTACCGCTTAAGCGCCGGGATCTCCTTCGAGATCTGCGCGATCATCGGCATCACCCGCGGCCCCTGGAGCGCGACCATGGCGGTCTTGAGCGTCTGGTCGTCGATCTTTACGTTCAGGTCGCCCGCGGCACGCACCTGCTCAAAGTGCCCCAGCAGCTTCTCGCGGTTGCTCGCATTCACCACCACCAGAAAGTCGTCCTCATCGTTCTTGTAGACGATCACGTCGTCGCGGATGCCCCCCTGCTCGTTGCACACCAGCGAGTACCGGCATTGCCCCTCCTGCATATCGCTGATGCGCCGCGTGCAGAGACGCTCGAGCAGCCGGCGCGCGTGCCGGCCCGTCATCTTCACGCGCCCCATGTGCGAGACATCGAAGATGCCGCCCGACTTCCGCACCTGGTGGTGCTCTGCCAGAATCCCGCCGCTCTTCGCGTACAGCATGGGCATCTCCCACCCCGCGAAGTCCACCATCTTCCCACCATGCTCAACGTGGAAGTCGTACAGCGGCGTGCGCAGCAAAGCCGTTCCCTTTCTTTCGCGAGGAATCCAATCATCGACCGCGCCCGTGCGCCGTCCGGCCGCATGATAGCCCCAGCCCGCCGCGCCTCCCGCAACTCATTCAGGCCTCGCCGTGCCGCGAATCCGCGCTACCCACCCCGCCCCGGCCACGGCGCGTTATCGAGCAGCCGCACGGTCCCCACGCGCCCCGCCACGATCGCCCGGTATGACCCCCGGTGGCCCGTCCCCACCCGCCTGAGCGACTCGGCCTCGCGCACCACGGCGTAATCGACCTGCACGCCGGCGGAATCCAAAGCAGCGCGCAGCCTCGCTTCTGCATCGGCGACGCGATCGATCGCGTGGGCCTCGCGGAGCGCCCTCGACAGCGACAGGCCGGCGGCTCGCTCCTGCGGCGACAGGAAACGGTTGCGGCTGCTCATCGCGAGCCCATCACTCTCACGCACCGTTGGCCCCGGAATGATCTCGATTGACAATCGCTCTTGAGCCACCATGGCCCGCACGACTTGCAGTTGCTGCCAGTCCTTCTCCCCGAAGATCGCCGCGCCCGGGCGAGTCAACTCGAAGAGCCGGAGCACCACCTGGCAGACGCCCGCGAAGTGCCCGGGCCGCGCGGCGTCCTCGAGGCCGGGCTCGGTCGCAACCTCGGGCAGTCGCGGCACACGCAAAGAGTTCCCCGGCGGGTAGACCTCCTCAACCGCCGGCGCGAACACAACGTCCGCGCCGGCCCGCTCGCAGATCTTGCAGTCCGCTTCGAGCGTCCTCGGATACCGGTCCAAATCCGCGCGTTGGTCGAACTGCGTGGGGTTCACGAAGATCGTCACGACCACCGGCGGCCGACTTCCCTCTTTCCCCACGGCCGCGCCCACTATCCCGGGCTTGCCGGCTTGCCGCTCCGACTCCGCCCGCGCTTGACGCACCAGCGCCGCGTGCCCATCGTGCAGCGCCCCCATCGTGGGCACGAGCACGCACCGATGCGTGCTCTCGAGTTCGACGGCCCGGTGAACAATCCGCATACCCAAAGGCTCGCCGCTCCGAGGGCGACTGTCAAGACGGCCATGCCCGGGGTCACGCCGCGGCCGCTTTCGCGGGCGTCGCGGCGTACGCTTGACCCCTCCCCAGCCATGCCATTCCGAATGGCCACCCCCGCGACGATCCTTGCCAAATCTCTCGACGAGCCCGCCCATGAGCACGAAATCGCAGGTCATCCTCCCCGCCGATTCCAACCAGGCCCTCGGCCTCGCCCGGTACGCCATCGACTTCATGTCCGCCGGCCCCGCCGCCGGCCGGCCCGATGCCGCCGTGCTCGACCGTACCGAGATGTTCCACACCGATGCCGTGCTCTGCGGCGCCAGCGCCCTGGCGCTCGGAACCAACGCCCCCACCGTGCTCCGCAACGAGGCCCTGGGCTACCGCAACCCGCCCGACGCGGGCACGCTCCCGCCCCTGGGCAAGGCGAAGCATCATGGGGCCTGCGTCTTCGGCTCGCGTGAGCGCGTCAAGAGCGAGAAGGCCATCCTCGCCAACTGCGCCGCCGTGCGCGAGTGGGACTCCAACGGCACCAACTTCGGATACTCCGAGGAGCGCCCCGAGCACCGCGCCGGCGAGTTCGGCCACAACGACTTCTACGCCGTCCCCGTCGCCGCCGCCCAGATGCTCGGCGAGGGCGGCGCCTACGCCCTGCGCGGCATGGTCCTGCTCGACGAGATCCGCGGCCGCCTCGCCGAGGTCTTCTCCCTCAAGACCTACAAAATCGACCACGTGGTGCACGGCGCGATCGCATCGGCCGCTACGTTCGGCGCCATGATGGGCGCCACCGCGGAGCAGATCGAGAGCGCCATCGGCATGGTCGTGGCGCACCACATCCCCTTCCGCGCCATCCGCCACGGGCACCAGCTCTCCGACTCCAAGGGCGCCTCCGCCGCCATCAGCACCGAGGCGGCGATCGTCTGCATGAAGCGGGCGATGGCCGGGTTCATCGGGCCGCAGGACATTTTCCGCAACCCCGAGGCGGTCTTCTGCCTCTTCAAGAAGGACACGCCCAAGGGCAAGGCCCCGTTCGACCTCGTCCTCAGCCGCGACGGGGCCGACTTCGCCGTCATGGGCATGCACTTCAAGCTGGGGCTCTATGAGCATCAGTCGGCCGGCGCCCTGCAAGGGCTCATCGACCTGCTGGGCAAGCACCCCCAACTCCTCGATCGCCACCAGGGACAGCCCGGCGGGCGCATCGCTCGCATCGTCGTGACCGCGTACGAGCCCGCGTTCGGGATCATCGGCGACCCCGCCAAGCGCGACCCGCACACGCGCCAGTCCGCCGACCACTCCATGCTCTACCTGGTCTGCACCAAGCTGCGCAAGGCCCTCGAGCTGGCCGCCCCCCCACCCCCCCCCTCCTCACTCCCCAGCCCGGGCGCCCCCAAGTCTCCCCAGGCCATCGCCGACTGGCGGAGCCTCATGCTCCTCCCGCACGACTTCTCGCACGAGGCCATCAGGCACCCGCTCACGCGCGCCCTCATGGAGAAGATGACCTTCCAGCACGGCGGGCCAGACTACGACCAGCGCTACCCCGACGGCATCCCCACCTCCATGCAGATCACCGATGTGGGCAATGCCACCTTCGACAGCGGCCTAGTGATGTACCCCGCCGGGCACGCCCGCAACCGCACCGCACCCCTCAAGGACATCCTCCGCCACAAGTGGAACCTGCTCGGCGCGCTCGCCGTCGACCAGCCCGCCTCCCTCGTCTCCCAGCTCACCGGCCTGAACGAGAAGTCGGCCCAAGAGGTCCAGTCGCTCTACGACTTCGACATCCAGTTCCGCGGCAAGTTTGACTAACCCTGGCGCGACTCTTCTCCGGGTGGCTCAGGCTTCCGCCTGGGCTGGATCCCGATTGGCGCTCGGCTCCCGCCCGACTCATCGCTCGCTTCAATCATGCCGATGGAGTCGAGGCCGCCTTGATACCGCGGCACAATCGCAGTTGCTCAACGAGCAGATCGATACGATCGCCGAATACAGCACCTTTGGCGGCACTGAAGTTGCTGCTGCGCAGCGGCGTAAGAGGAGGTGAGCGTGTCCAACTGGAAAGCACCGACAGTCGATCTGCCCTCGCGCGCATGGGAGTTGTGGGAGCGATACTCGAAGCAGGAGCGCAGCCGCGGAACTCGCGTGTATGACGTGACCCTCCTGCTGTCGCTCTTGAGACCGGATGTGATCGTACCGCTAGAGCGTTTGGATCTGCTGCTCACAGAAAATTGGATGGAGTCCGAATCTGGGCGGGGAAATGGCCCGAGACCCAGGCCTTGCTCGAACAACGCGGAGTTGCTCTCGAATCACTCCTCGCTCTCTTTGTATACGCCCGTCACCGCACGAGACGTGTTGGAGATCATCCGACACTCAACGGCCCATGCGAACACCGCGGTTTGCGCGAACGATTGTGACCACATCATCGTTGTTCGATTCATCAATCGGAACCCCGACAATAACGAGCTTCGGGTCGCAGAGTTAGCCGTGCCTGCCGTTGAACGACTATTTGAACTCTGGATCGATGCCATTAGGGGCGATGCGGTCAACGGGGGCGAGAGGGAACTGATGGTGGGCCTGATCGCATACGCGGCGGCCTAGCAGCGGTGAGTACAGAACGCTACGGCGGGACGCCTGTGCCACCACGATTGAGACATCGGCGCATAGACCGCTCCTTCTCGCGGACAAGGATCGGAGGGAAACTCCACAGACTTGGGGTGTGACCCGTACTGGAATCGCCAACTTCCGGCCCGGAGCGCTCGGTACCATCCCCCATGCCCTCTGTGACCCCGACAGCAGTTCCCGATCCCACCATCGCCAAGGCCGCCGCGGCACTCCCTGAGAAACTCCGCCCGCTCGCCCGCCTCGCCTACGACCTCTGCTGGTCGTGGACCGATCCGCTCTGGAATCTCTTCGCCGCCATCGATCCGGGCGCCTGGAGCCGGACCCACCACAACCCCGTCGCGACCTTGCTCGAGACCCCCCGTCTCCGCCTCGATGAGCTCGCGCGCGACCCCGCCTTCCTGCGCCGAGTCGCCGATGCCGAGTCCGAACAGGCCCGCCTCGCCGCGTCGCCCGGGCGCTGCGCGCCGCGGACTCCTGGCGCAAGG
>JACMLW010000172.1 GCA_014379385.1 Phycisphaerales bacterium | reverse complement strand
TCCGCCGCAGCTTCATGGCCGCCCGCACCTCATCGGCCCGACGCTGCGGCTCGCGCTTCAGGGCACGCTCGCCGCCGGGGGCCAGGCCATCCTTCTCATGAACCGGCGCGGCTACGCCAGCTACATCGCCTGCCCGAGCGCCGCCTGCGGCTGGTCCATGCGCTGCACCGAGTGCGACGCCTCGCTCGTGCATCACAGGCTGCGTCCGAGCGCCGAGCACGGGGGAGTGGGGGGCGGTGGGGAAGTGGCGTTCGTGCGTTGCCACCACTGCCTCGCCGAGCAGCGACTCGAGCGCACCTGCCCCATCTGCCAGCGCCGGCTTATCGGCCTCGGCGGTGGAACTCAGAGCGTCGAGGACGAGCTCGAGGGCGCCCTGGGCCTCTCGCGCGACCGCGACCTCCTCCGTGTCGACGGCGACTCCATGCGCTCTGCGCGCGACTGGTTCGCGGCGCTCGCCCGCTTCGCCTCCGGCGAGCTGCGCGTCCTTGTCGGCACGCAGATGATCTCCAAGGGCCTCGACTACCCCAACGTGCGCCTCGTCGGCGTTGTCGACGCCGACACCGCCATCGCACTCCCCGACTTCCGCGCCGCCGAGCGCACCTTCCAGCTCGTCACGCAGGTCGCGGGTCGCGCCGGGCGCGGGGAGCACGCCGGGCGCGTGATCGTTCAGACGATGAACCCCCGTGCCGAGCCCATCCGCTTCGCCGCGCAGCACGACTACCTCGGCTTCGCGACCGCCGAGCTCTCCACGCGCCGTCGCGCCGGACTCCCGCCGATCACGCGGATGGCCCGCATCGTTGTGCGCCACGAGGATCTGGCGAGGGCCGACGCCATGTCGGCCGAGCTCGCTGCCGCCCTCCGCGCCGCCGCGGCGTCCATCGAAGGTCGGCAACATGTCGCTTCGGCTGCTTCCGCGCGCCCCCCCATCCGCATCGATGGCCCCCTCCCCTGTCCCGTCTCGCGAATCGCCGGCCAGTACCGCATGGAGGTCACCATCACCGCCGCGGCCCGCGGCCAGGTGCAGGAGGTTCTCCGCATCGCGCGCCAGCGCGGCATCGCCAAGAGCGACGCCCGCATGGCCATTGATGTCGACCCAATCGCGTTGATGTAGCGCCCCTCATGCACGCCCTTATGGAGTCCGCCTTCCCAAGCTCAGGGCGCCCCGCCGCGCTCTACGATGAGGCACCATGCCCCCGCGCGCTGCCAGCGGCAGCACCTCCAAACCGTCCGCACCGCCAAAGGGCCTCGTCCGTCTCCAGCGCATCATGGCCGACGCCGGTGTGGCCTCGCGCCGCGCCTGCGAGGAGATGATCGAGCGCGGCCTCGTGGAGGTGAACGGCGAGATCGTCGACAAGCTCCCCTCCTTCGCTAACCCGCGCTCCGACCGCATCGTCGTCGACGGGCGCCCGCTCCAGGGCGCCAAGACCGGCCGCAGCGGCGGCAAGGGCGGCAGGTCCGGGGTGCGCGCCGGGACCGAGGCGCAGCGCAAGATCTACATCATGCTGCACAAGCCGCCGCGCACACTGGTCACCATGAAGGACGAGCTCAGCGACGAGAAGGGGGCGGGGGGCCGCCGCACCGTCGCCGATCTCGTGCGGCACCCCTCCGGCGTGCGCCTCTACCCGGTGGGCCGCCTCGACTTCGAGACCGAGGGCTTGCTCATCATGACCAACGACGGCGAGCTCACCAATCGCCTCACCCATCCGCGCTACGGTGTCAACAAGTCGTACCAGGCCGTCATCAAGGGCGTGCTCACCGACGCCCAGCTCGCGGCCCTCGAAGAGGAAGTCCACAAAGCCGAGCGCAAGACCGAGCGCCGCCGCGCCCGCGAGCAAGGCTCGACCATCACGCCCCGCAAGCTCACGCGCCTGAAGCTCACCATCCTCAAGCGGGACAAGGAGCGCACGCTCGTCGAGATCACCCTCGCCGAGAACCGGAACCGTCAGCTCACATTGCTCCTGTCCGACGCCGGGTGGCCCGTCCGCAAGCTCACCCGCACCGCGATCGGCCCCGTCCGGCTCTCGGGCGTCCCCTCCGGCGCCTGGCGCGAGCTCGAGCGCGACGAGATCCGCGCCCTGCGCAAAGCCGCCGCCGGCGCGCTCTCGCCCAAGAAGCCCGCCAAGCCCGCCGCGGGCGCGCCAACCTCCTCCCCCGCGTCTCCCTCCCCCGCCGCCCGTCCGCGCGAGGTCTCGACATCATGAGCGAACCGAGCCCGAGACCATCCGAGTTTCCGGCTCCGCCGCCGCCTCAGGCGCCCTCCTCCCCTCCCGAGTCTTCGCACACAACCGCCAACGGCGCCGATACGCGGCGTGATGCGGACTCACCCACCTCTCAACCTCTCAAGCACCTCCGCACCGCCGCCGAGCGCGCCCAGCGCCTCACCGCGGAGTTCCTGAGCGGCGAGACCAACCCCGTCGCCGACGAGGCCGCCATCTCCCCCTCGCCCACCGCAACCGCATCAGGCATCGCGTTTCCCTTGAGCCACCACCCGCTCACCTGGTCCGCGCGCTTCCGCGGCGCCTGGACGTTCCTCACATGGTGGTGGGAAGCGCTCTCCAGCGAAGCGCTCACACGCATGGCCGCGGCCCTCACGTACCGAACTATTTTCAGCCTCATCCCGCTCATGGTGCTCGGGCTTGTTGTGCTGCGCATGTTCGCCAACACCGAGGAGCTCGTGAAGAGCCTCGTGCAGCGCATCGTCTCCTTCCTCGGCCTCGGCGGCATCGTCGCGCAGGGCGCCGCGGCCGGAACCGAGACCGCCGGCCCGCAGCCCTCTTCGGCCGGCGACTGGGTGCAGGACCTCGTCCTCAAGGTCACCAAGATCGACTTCGCCGCGATCGGCGTCGTCGGCCTGCTCGCGCTCCTCTACGCCGGTCTCGGCCTCCTCGTCGAGCTCGAGCGCTCCTTCAACCTCGTCTACAACGCCAACCGCGGGCGGAGTTGGGTCCGGCGCGCCCAGCAGTATTGGTTCACGGTCTCCCTCGGCCCGCTCTTCCTCTGGGCCAGCTTCTGGGTGGAGCGCCAGTTCACCACCCGCGTCGCCAGCCTCGCCGAGGTCGGCGGCCTGTCGATCAGCGCCGAATCCAGTTCCGTCCTGCTCGACGGTCTTGGCTACGCCGCCACCGTCATGATCACCTGGGTTCTCCTCTTCCTCATCTACATCAGCGTGCCGAACACGCGTGTGCGCGTACGACCCGCTCTCATCGGGGCCCTAACTGCCGCCATTCTGTGGGAGATCTCCAAGCGACTCTTCACCGCCTACATCGCCTACTCCACCGGCACCGTCACGCTCTATGGCTCCCTCGCGCTCGTCCCGCTCAGCCTCATGTGGCTCTACGCCACCTGGCTCATACTCCTCAGCGGCCTCGCCGTCTCGTACGCCATCCAGCACGACGCCCTCCCGCGCATCACCGGCGCTCGCGGCGAGAACGCCGACCAGGCCCTCTTCGTCTCGCCCACCGTCGCCCTGGACGTCGCCACGCTCGTCGCCGCCGCGTTCGAGAAGGGGAAGGCCGCGTCGATCACCGGAATCATGACCACCGCCCGGCTCGATGAGCGCATCGTCCGCTCCGTCCTCGGGCGCCTCACCGAGCGAGACATCCTCCGCCGCATCTCGGAAACCGGCAAGCCCGATGCGTACACGCTCGCTCGACCGGCCGAAAAAATAGCCGCGGCCGAGGTGCTCGAGGCGGGCTACGAGCTGGCCCCGCACCACGCCACGGGGGGCGCGCAGGAACGGACACTCCTCGAGAACCTTCGGCGCGCCCAAGTGGAGCACGCCTCCACGTTCACGCTGGCGCAACTGACCGATCTCGCTCCTGCTAAACTCCTTTCCATCCAGGGCGGCAAGTAGCGGGCCTGCGAAAAAGCCGGCGACAACTCCGGCCCGCCCCCCCCGCTCCCTGCGTACAGACTGGGCTCTCGCTTACTCCCCCTTCACGCCCTTTCACCCCCGCGAACGCACAAGGAACCATCATGCGAACCCTCTCCACACTCGCCGTCCGCCGCGTTCTCGTCGGCCTGTCGGCGGTAGCCGCGTGTGGCCTGTGCCTCGTTGGGGGCGGGTGCTACGAGCGAGTTGTCGGCGCTCACGGTCCCGGCGCCGATCAGTACAACGTCTCCGATCCCTACCAGGAATCCAGCGAGGTCGACCGCTGGATCTTCGGGGATGACGCGGCCGAGGCGCGCACTCGGAGCGGCGGCTCGCGCCTGCCGAAGGAGTGACCATGATCAACGGCCTGCACACCATGATCTACGCGAAGGACGCGGCCAAGGCCCGCGCCTTCTTCCGCGATGTCCTGGGCATCCGCGCCATCGATGCGGGCGAGGGGTGGCTGATCTTCGCGATGCCGCCGGCGGAGATGGGCGTACACCCGGCCGAGTCGGTCGAGGACGAGGCCAAGCAGCAGATCTACCTCATGTGCGACGACGTACACGCGACCGTCGCGCAGCTCACGGCCAAGGGCGTGGAGTTGAGTCAGCCGATCACCGACCAGGGGTGGGGCCTGATGACTTCGCTGAAGATCCCCGGCGGCGGTGAGATCGCGCTCTACGAGCCGCGCCACCCTCGGGCGCACTGATCGATTTGGGCATTTGGTGCTGTTGCCACGGCTCCGCGTGGGCGATGGTCCATGCCACCCCTCGTTTGGCCTCTGATGTTCTGCCCCCGAGCCAGCACCCACGCCAAGCCCTGGGTGATGATGGCACCTGCCTCGGGCATGGGGCGCCGCTACGCGTCCTGGGTTCGCTCGGTCTCGTTGTCGGCATCGCTGTCGGACTCGTCGGCGTCCTCGAGGTCGTGCGCGAACTCGGGTGCGTCGGCATCACCGTCGTCGTCGTTGGAATCGTCGTCGAAGTACGCCGCGGCCTCGTTGCCGCCCTCGAGCAGTTCGGCCTCGAACTCGGCGGCTTTCGCGGCGTCGAGCGAGGAGACGTCGTCGACCTCGATGAGCGATTCGTGCGCGAAATCGGAGCGGAGGGCCATGTGGTCCTCGGCGTCGCGTTTGCGGCCCTTGATGACGATCTTGATGGGAACCTCGGGGAACGGGAGCGTCTCGCGGAACTCGTTGATGAGGAAGCGTTCGTAGCCGGGGTCGAAGATCTCCGGGCGATTGACGACCAGGCCGATGGTGGGCGGGGCGACCTGGATTTGCGAGACGTAGTAGACCTTGGCGAAGGTGCCGAGCTTGGTGGTGGGGCCGCGGCGCTCGAGGATGGAGCGGACGAGGCGGTTGAGCTTGCCGGTGGTGACGCGCTGGAGCGCCTGCTGCTGGAGGTCGAAGGCCAGGTCGATGGTCCGACGGATATTGAGGCCGGTGGTGACGGAGATGAAGGCGATAGGGGCGAAGGAGAGGCCGCGAAGTTCCTTGCGGATGTAGGTCTCGAAGGAGTGGGTGGTGACGGCCCTGCCTCGGAGATCCTTGCGGCCCTCGGCGAGGTCCCACTTGTTGACGACGATGACGACGGGCTTGTAGTGCTTGAGCGCGAGGGCGGCGACCTGCTGGTCAATCTGGGAGATACCCTCGGCGGCGTCGAGGAGGAGCAGGACGACGTCGGCGCGGTTGACGGCGCGCTGGACGCGGTCAAACGCGAACCACTCGACGCGGTCCTGGAAGGACTTCTTCTTGCGGACGCCGGCGGTGTCGATGGCGAGGAAGGTGCGGCCGTCCATCTCGAAGCGGACATCGATGGCGTCGCGCGTGGTGCCGGCGATCTCGGAGACGATCACGCGCTGCTGACCGGCGAGCGCGTTGACGAGCGAGGACTTGCCGGAGTTGCGCTTGCCGACGATGGCGAGCTTCATGTCCACCATGGCCTCGGAGCCGCCGATGGCCTCGGGGTTCTCGGCGTCCTCGACGTTGGGGAGCGTGCCGACGGCCTCGTAAAGGTTGTCCACGAAGTTGCGCCGCATGAAGTTGTTCTTGGCCGAGACCAGCACCGGATCGCCGAAGCCGAGGGACGCGGCCTCGTAGGCATACGGCTCCCAGCGCGGGCCATCGACCTTGTTGGCGACGACCATCACGCTGAGGTTGGGGCGGTCCTTGGATCCCAGCACGCGCTCGCGCAGGAGCTGGGCGATGTGCTCGTCCTGGGTGGTGACGCCGGCCTGGGTATCGATGATGAACAGAACGATGTCGGCGGTGGCGACGGCCATGGAGATCTGGCCTTCAATGTCGTGCGTGAGGGTGGAGAGGTCGGCGCCGACCTCGTCGAAGCGCTTGCCCTCGGCGGTATAGACGCCGTACCCGCCGGTGTCGGTGAGCTCGACGGTGCGCATGGGGCCGCGGGCGTCGGGGGGCTCGAGCACGACGATGGCGTTGACACGATCGCGGGTGACGCCGGGGGTGGGATCGACGATGGAGACCTTGTCCTTGGCCAGCATGTTCATCAGGGATGACTTGCCGACGTTGGGGCGTCCGACGATGGCGATACGGGGTAGCGGCATGGTTGGGGGGGTTGGAAAGCAGGGGCGCGGGGGCGTCCTGGGGTCAAGGGCCGATCTGGGGGGAACTGGAAGTCTAGGCAGAGGGCGGCGTGACCCAACCTGTGTGGCTCTGTAGAGTGTTCTTCATGGAATCTTCACCCGAAGGAGGGCCCAGATGCTGATTGAGCAGCTCGAGTTGGTGCTCCGGCTGATCGCGGCGATGATTCTGGGCGCCGCCCTGGGGGCCGAGCGCGAACGCGGGAACAAATCAGCCGGGCTGCGGACGCTGACACTGGTCTCCCTCGGGGCGGCCCTCTACGCGGTGCTTGGGGAACAGATTGTGAAAGGGGGCGGAGGGGGCCAAGGTGGGGAGCCGGACCCGACCCGGATCGTGGCTGGGCTCGTGGGGGGTGTGGGCTTTTTGGGGGCGGGGGCGATCTTTCAGGCGAGGGGAAACGTGAAGGGGCTGACGACGGCTGCGGGGATCTGGATGACGGCGGCGATCGGCGTGGGATGTGGGTTGGGGGAGTATGTGCTGGCGACGGCGGGAACACTGCTGGCGCTGGTGACGCTGGTGGGGCTGACGCCGCTGGAGCGGGCGATCAATGGGAAGAGCCGGAGGGATCAGAAGCGAGATTTTGCGGAGGGCGACGAGGATGAGGGCGGGCCGGTGGGGGAGGGCGGCGCTGGCCAT
>JACMLW010000171.1 GCA_014379385.1 Phycisphaerales bacterium | reverse complement strand
GCACCCGTCTGGCTGACGAAGTAACCGGGAAGATCTGATCCAGGGGGCACCGCTCTCCAGAGCGGCGTCTTCCTGGGGGGGTGGCACAGTCCTCTGCTCTGGTGGCACAGGCGTCCCGCCTGTGCGCGTTGCGGCTGCCCGTCGCATGATCGACAGCTCGCTTCTTCCAGCCCGCTTCAGCGGGCTCCGCCGCACAGCGGCTCGTAGCCCGGCCTTTCAAGGCCGGGTAGACCATCTTCTCTTGTTCCAATCTTCTTCAGCCCGTTTCAACGGGCTTCCACTTCCCGCTCAATCAGATCCTGCAGGCCGCAGGCCTGCACGTCAGCAGCCGGTCGGTGGAGCGCAGCGACACCACCGGACCATCGACCACACACCTCCTCTACGCACGCGGCGGCGCAGCCGCCTTCATCCGAGGCCGCAGGCCGAGCCGCCGCGCAGCGGAATGTCGTCATAGCACGAAGGCGTAATCTGGTGGCACCGCTCTCCGGAGCGTATCTTTGCTCTTCCTGGTGGCACAGTCGTCCCGACTGTGCGAACTTCATCAGCACCCCTCCGCCAGCGCTGCGAACCACGCGCCGAGGAACGCCGTGATATCCGCGGCCGTCACCGACCCGCTGTCATTCAGGTCGGTCGCCCATCCATCGCCCGACAACTCGGAGAACCACGCGCCCAGGAACGCCACGATGTCGGCGCTGCGCACGGAGCCGTCATCGTTCCAGTCGGCGAGGCAGAACGGCGGTAGCGTGATGAGGAACGCCTCGGTGTTGCCGTCGGGGTTGATGCCATAGCCGCAGATGTGGGAACCATCGGCCGAGACGCCGGTCGCGCGCCGGAGCGACCAGTCGCCCACGTCAAGATCAAAGCCCTTGAGCACGTCGTGAAGCGAGCGCATGCCGCGGCGGCGGTCCCAGATGAAAGCCTGCGACTCCGCACTGTTCCCCGAGTACCCCACCAGCACGGAGCCGTCGTGCGAGCTGGCGAACGCTATGGTGCTCCCGCTCGTCAGGAGACGCCCGATCGAGCGCATGCCGGTGCCCTCCGCCCACCGGAACGCGGGCCGGCTAAATGGAGATTGGCTAAAAGTGCCACCGATCACCCGGCCATCACCGGATACACAGTGGCCCGCGCTCAAGAGGTCTGGGCCGATCGGCACCATGCCTGTCGCCTGCGTCCATTGGAACGCCCTCCCCCCAAGCGCGCCGGTGGCAACCAGCCCCATGTCTGAAACCCCGGAGGCCGTGTGATGCCCGCTCTCTCCGGGCGCGGGCACCAGCACCTCAGGACCGGCCTCTGTCCAGCGAATGGCTCTCGTGAAAACGGTCGGGTCACCCTCGAGTTCCACAAGAAGCTGTGAACCCACTATCACGCCACCGCCCTCGGATACACCGGTCGCAGAATCAGATGGAATGTATCCTTCGGGAGGATCTATGGATGGCAACAGCACCGCGCCCTCCGCCACCGTCCAACGGAACGCCCGCTCTCCGGAGAGACTCCCGATGATCACCGCGCCCGACGGCGAAATATCCGTCGCGGACGCAACGGCTGCCCATGGACCGGGGGGAACCTCGATGCTCACCAGACCGGTCGCGCTGGTCCAGCGGAAGGGCAGGCGGCGGAACTGCCCGTCGATCTCAGTCTCTCCCGCTCCGACAACGATGCTCCCATCCGCAGCTAAATCGCTCGCCGAGCTATGGAACGCACCCCCCGGAAAGTCGCCGAGGCCCTGGAAAATCGCCTGCCCCTGTGCATTCAGCGCCGGAACAAACAATATTATTAGAACACACACATGGTTCTTCACTTGGATCGCTCCTTGGCCGCTGCCTTCACATAGTGCTCCAGGAACGCGGAGAGGTCCGCCGGGCTCGTCACACCATCGCGGTTGAAATCGGCCGACCTCGCGCGGAAGTCATCCACAAGGGCGCCGAGGTCGGCGCCGTCCACGTAGCCGTCCCCATTCCACTCCGCGGCCTCCCCGAGATCGAGGATCACGCCCGACACCACCGGCGCGTAGCTCGCATCGAAAGCCTGCGTCGCCGGGTGGGCATCCTCGTTCACCTCGGTGGCGCGGACCTGCACCGTCCAGTTGCCCGCAACCGGGCTTTGCACATAGACATTCTCGACCGTGTTCTTGGTGTCCCAGTTCGCCGGACCGGAGACGTGGGGCGCCGACCAGATGTTGGTGAGCAGGCCCGCGTTGCCGTAGTACGTCCGCCCGTTCGGGTACCCCGTCACCGGCGGCGAAGTGACCGTAAGCGAGAGGTCGTTGATGCGGTCCACCGTGCTCGACGTCGTCCCACCCGGGTCTCTATACACGAGCGTCGCCTTGAAGGGCATGGTTGATTGCGATGGAACCTCGAGCACGTAGTTCCAGTTCTGTGTCACCTGCAACAGCCGGCTCTCGTCGATGATGAACGTGTTGTTCCGGCGGCTGTAGAGCGTCGCAAGATCAACAACACCCCATCCCTGGCGCATCCGGGTCAATGTGCGATTCGGGTGCGGTGACGAAAGCGTGAAGTCGTATTGATAGGCCGAGTTGATGAGCAGCGCCTTCATCGTGCTGGCGTGCGGGCGGCTCGCGAAGACGCTCGCCCCTCCGCCGAACCCGGGGAAGACCTGCTCGTGCCACATCTGGAAAGCCAGCCCCGCGAGGCCGGCGGTGATGGGCGTTGCCGCGCTGGTGCCGCCGAAGCTCTCTGTATAGCTCGATGTATATTGGAGCTGTGGACAAAGGTTGTTGCATACCGGCGGGCTGCACCCGCTGTAATCAATCACGGCATTCGTGGTATAGACGTTTGAGTCGAAGTGGCAGAGGTCAGGCTTCACACGCCCATCACCCGCCGGGCCCTCGCTCGCGGTCTGGGAGTGCGTGTCGTTAGCGCGGTCGCAGTCATTTCCGTGAGACAGGCCACCGACCCCGATGGCATTCTTAGCGAGTGCTTCTTCGTTGCTCTCAGAGATGTCGAAGTTGCCCTGGGCGTGAAAGATAGTGAGATCCGTTGCAAGAATGATGTCGTCGAGCTCCCCCGACCATTGGTCGTAAGTCGTTCCATCGTTAAGATGATCGTCCGCTCGTCCCCAACTGTTGCTCTGGAACACGGCTTCGTACGGCGAGGACAGCAACTCTACAGTGTGATCCATGCGACTTACGTGGTGTTCTTCTTCTTCGTCAAAAATTCGCAGGATGAGACCGAAAACCCCTCTTCCCTCCGGCAGCATCCCGCGCGCCCGCGGCTCCGCCGGCTGTGGTGAGCAAGTCGGATTTGATTGAGCTGTTCCAAGGCCACGCGAGAAAATGAGACCATACGTATTCGTTCCGTGGTCCACCACGAAGTTGCAGGGCTTGTAGTGCTCAGCCAAGTTCCCGTGCCACACGATCGTCGCAAACTCCGTGTGCGGGGCCGTGGTCCACTCCATCACTTCACCGGTCACACCCTGGCCCCGGAAGTTCGTCGTCGGGGCGCTGGGGCGGGGCGTGCTGTGGATCGTGCTCGCACCGCTGACATAGCGTGCATTGTCCATCGATGGCTGCGGTGGCCGATCAACAGACGCGTATCGAACCACGGGCATCCGGATGACTTGGACGAGCTGCGCATCTGTGAGCCGCGCCGTCAGGAACTCTTCTGACGTCCAGAGCCGTGTGACGACCCCGCCGGCCCCGGCGACCGCCTGCGCCACCGCCTCTCGCTGACCGGGCTCAAAGAACGCGACGTTGAACGGGCGAGCAGTCGCGGGGTCGTCGCTGGGGAGCCCCGCCAGCGCCCCCTCGCCCCACAGCAGCGGCGCCAGCTTGTACGCCGGGTGGTACGCCCCCACCCACCGCACATACGGCAGCGCCCGCACCGCCTCGACCGCTTCCGCCGTCGGCAGGCGCGTGATGTAGCTGTGGTCCGCCAGCCACTGGTAGGCAACCCCTCCCGCGGCCGCGATCGCGGCCCGGTACTCGTCCAGCGGTTGGGTGACGAACTGCACGATATAAACATCATGCCCTTCGGGAGCGACAAGGCCAACCGGCACCGCGGGTTCTCCATCTCCGAAAGGCCCCGGCTCGCCAGGCGCCAGCGGTGCGCCATCCGCACCAATGGCTCCCTCCGGTCGCCCCACGCCGATCCAACTCGGCTCAAACGTCGCGAACCGCAGCCGTATCTCGTACGTGATCGGCCCGACCAGCGGGAACGTCTCTCCATCGCGCGAGATTGCGTAGAAGTGCTCGACCGCCCCGCCTGCATCCCCTCCCTCGACCGCTTCATCCCACAGCACCACGATGGTCGGCGTCTCGAGTCCGCCCGGGTTCATCATCCGACAGCTCAATACTGGCCGCGAGGTCTGGTGGAACGGCTCGCCGCCCGGCAGCACAATGACACTCAGCCCGCCGCCTTCCTGCACAGGAAGATCAACAAACTGATCCGGTTCGCCGGGTTCGACAGGAACGAGCTGTCCAGACACGCTCGCTCCGGACAACGCCGTTACTGCGATCAGCATCCAATGCCGAAGGTGAAAATTCGTCATAGGTCTCTCCTCGGCACCAGCCTACCCAGTCAGGGTGGTGACGCAAGTACCTTGGCGAGAAAACATGATCGTCCCGATACTTGAAACAATCTCATGTCGCGTGGCAGCATATAAAGTGGCACAAGTTGTGCCGGGCAGGCCGCCGACTACCGCGGCCTTCTCAACCGGTTCAGGTCCACGCCTTGCGTCCGCAGCGCCACCGGCTCGAACATCACACCGATCGTCGTGTCCTCCGCGATCTCGTCGTGGCGCACCGACACCACCACCGTGCCGTCCGGGAAGCGCCGCCGCACGTGCCCGCCCACGCCCTGGAACGAGCCCTCGTCCGTGTCGTACGAGAAGTCGGCCCCGAGCGAGTACTTGCGTGTGAGCTGGTACGTCGCGCCGAAGTTCACCAGCGTGATGTCGCGCGCGTTGATGTACCGCAGCTCGCCGAATGTGGTGAAGTCCGGGTCGTGCTGGATCGTGCCGCCGATCGCCGTCATCGCCGGCTGGCTGATCTCAAAGTCGTAGATCGTCATCCCCGTCAGCCCGAACGCGTCGGTCACCTGCCACGCGCCGTCGGCGCTCGCGTGGTCGCCCAGCTTCGAGTACTCAGGCCGGAAGTCGTAGAACCGCCGGATCGGCGACTCGAGGTCCGCATCGGCGCTCGAGTACACGAGGTCCGTTCGCAGCTTGAAGACATCGACGTTGCGCCACTGCCCCTCGCCGCCGCGCTTGGTCTGCCACGTCTGGTCGAGGCCGAGCTTCACGGCCGCGCCGTCGGCCAGCGACTCGACGCGCTCGTCGTACACCGGCAGGTCGTTCTGATCGATGTTGGCGCCCGACGCCCACACCGTCATGTTGGGCTCGAGGATGTGCCGGATGCGGTGCAGGTCCAGCAGCCGCGAATCGACGCTGTCGTCAACGTGCTGCAGCGAGGTGCTGAACCTCGTGCCCGCCGCGGCCCAGTACCGCATCGACTCATCGTTGTCGGGCGTGAACTCCTCGAAGCTCGAGTCATAGGCCGTGAATCGCCCGACGAGGAACGGGTTGATCCGCACCGGCCCCCAGTCGGCCGTCATCGCCAGCTCGTGGCGTGTGTCGAACCGCAGCACGTCCTCCTCGGAGAGACCGCGCAGCCGCAGCGCCTCCTCGAGCGACTGGTCCGGCGGCAGGCCGAACGCGGCGAGCGAGCGGGTGGGCGTGTCGAACCCGAACTCGCGCACCAGCGGCTCGTTCATGTTGAGCGCCAGGCGCGAGGCGCGGTACTCCGAGCTATACGTCAGCAGCCCCGGCCAGTCGGTGGGGAAGAGGTCGTCGGCGATGCGGAAGTACCCAATCTCGGGCAGCTTGTTCACGGTGTACCCCTGGCTCTGCAGCAGGTACTCGTTGGGCGTGAAGTCGTTCACGGCGCCCTTGGCCAGCATCGAGAACGCCGCGTTGCCGTCGAGATATTTCAGGTACGCCGCGTTGGTGAACTCGCGCCGGCTCTCGGCGTCGCGCTCGAAGAAGGAATCAATGAACGCCTCGTCGGAGATGTACGCGCCCTCGAACGACATCGTCCACTGCTCGTCGAGCCGCCAGCGGTGCTCGCCCAGCAGCACGCCGCGGGTGTCGCCGTCCTGCTCGAGCTCCGCGCCGCTGGTGAGCCTGTCGGTACCCTGGTCGTTGAAGATGCCGTAGATCAGCGCCTCGCCGAACGAGTCGTCGTTCCCCCAGTTCAGCTCGGTGCCGGCGGCGAAGCCGCGGTCGAAGTACATGTCGAGCAGCAGGTTGGCGCCGAGGCCCTCCGGCGGCTCGAGGCCGGTGAGGCCGAAGAAGTCCCACGTGGTCTTGAGCGCGAAGCCGTCGCCCGAGGAGTTGCTCGCGCTGATCTCCTTGAGCGGGATGTTCTCGACGTCGCCGCTGAAGCTGGGCCAGTAGAAGAACGGCACGCCCGCGCCGCGCATCGTGAGGTCTTCGGCCTCGATGTACGTGCCGGGCCTGCGGTTGCCGCCCTCGCCCGCCGCGGTGCGCGTCACCGTGATGGTGCTCGCGCCCACCGCGAAGTGGGGCTCGAAGAACGCGCTGGTCGCGAGCCGCGCCCCCGTCGCGGTGAACTTGTTGCTGGCCTCCTGCTTGAGCGTGCGGGCCCGCACGTAGAGCGGGATGCCGCGGCGCTCGTCGTATGTGGAGAACACGGCGTCCACCACGTACGCCTGGTTCTCCTGCATGTCGTAGTACATCCGCGGCCCGCGCAGCGTGTAGCGCCCGTCGGTGGCGACGGCGTCACCCTCGAGGTAGATGCCGCGGACGGCGTCGGCGCTGGAGCGGAACATGTCGGTGAGCGGGCCCGGCGCGAGGAACATCACCGCGCGCTCGGCGCTGATCTGGAGGTTCTGTCCGCCGCGCGTGTCGGTGTAGGCCACGACCACACCGCCCGTGACGATGACGGCGTTCTCCTCGTCGCCGCGCACCAGCGTGGGCTCGCCGGCGGAGATGGTGACGAGGCCGCGCCGAGCGAAGATCGCGGGGAGGCGCTGGGCGGGGGGGAGCGCCGAGGGCGCCGCGCGGCTGAGGGCGGAGTCGGGCTCGTACGGCCGGCTCATCCCCGGAGCGATGCCGCCCTCACCGGTGGTATCGGAGTGCGCCACCGCGGTCGGCTCCTCGACTGTGGTCTCGGGCTCGGTGAGGCGGGTGAGGAAGCGGGCGAGGCGATGCTCGGACTCGATGAGGAAGCCGTCGTCGGCGCGGCCGAGGGTGAGGACGTCGGCGCGCATCGAGACGTTGCCGCCGAGCAGCCCCGTCGCGAGCAGGCGGTCGCCATGCTGCGAGATGCCCGCCTCGCCGACCGGGTCGCTCACGCGGTCGAAGAAGACGGCCACCTGGTAGACGCTGATGTTCTCGTCGTGCTCGGTGACGCCGAGCTCCTCGAGCCACACGGTCGCGCGCGCGGCGGAGAACTCGTACACGCCGAGCTTCACCTGCACATCGCCGCTGAGGAGCACGCGCTGGGTATCACCCTCCTGCCAGACCGCGGCCCGCGCGGCGCGCAGCATGATGTCGCCGAGCTGCACGTTGTCACTGATATCGATCCCCTCGAACTCGCGCCCACTGAAGGCGTCGCCTTCGTCGCGCCCCTCGCCCACCGGCGGCTGCGCGCTGGACGGT
>JACMLW010000170.1 GCA_014379385.1 Phycisphaerales bacterium | reverse complement strand
TGAAGCCCGCCTCTTCAAGTTCGGCTCCGGCACCGGCACCAACTTCTCCAACCTGCGCGGCGAAGGGGAAACCCTCTCCGGCGGCGGCAAGTCCTCCGGCCTCATGAGCTTTTTGAAGATCGGCGACCGGGCCGCCGGCGCCATCAAGTCGGGCGGCACCACCCGGCGCGCCGCCAAGATGGTCTGCCTCGACATGGACCACCCCGATATCGAGCGGTTCATTAACTGGAAGGTGCGCGAGGAGATCAAGGTCGCCGCGCTGGTAGAGGGGATGAAGCACCTCGGCGACGACCTGAAGAAGGAAGCCGAGCGCCTCAAGCTCACGCTCGATTACGACTTCAACGGCGAGGCGTACGCCACCGTCAGCGGCCAGAACTCCAACAACTCCGTGCGCATCCCCGACGAGTTCTTCGCCGCGGTCGATGTGGACGCAACCTGGACGACGACCTTCCGCACCTCCGGTAAAGAGGCCCGCAAGTTCAAGGCCCGGGCCCTGTGGGAGCAGATCGGGTACGCGGCGTGGCGCTGCGCCGACCCCGGCGTGCAGTTCGATACCACGATCAACGCGTGGCACACCTGCCCCAGCGGCGGGCGGATCAACGCCAGTAACCCGTGCTCTGAGTATCTTTTCCTGGACAACACCGCGTGCAATCTTGCATCGCTGAACATCATCAAGTTCTACGACTCGACAAAGCGCACCTTTGATATAGCGGCCTACGAGCACGGGATCGATATTTGGACGATTGTCCTCGAGATCAGCGTGCTCATGGCCGCGTACCCGAGCAAGGAGGTCGCCGCGCTCTCGTGGAAGTACCGCACGCTGGGCCTGGGGTACGCCAACCTCGGCGCCATGCTCATGCAGGCGGGCATCCCCTATGACTCCGACGAGGCGCGAGCCGTGTGCGCCTGCCTCACATCGATCCTCACCGGCCGCAGCTACCGCATGTCCGCCGTCATGGCCCAGCAGCTCGGGGCCTTCCCCGGCTATCCGGCCGACAAGAACAACATGCTCCGCGTGATGCGCAACCACCGCACCGCCGCGCACGGTGGTGGTGGGGGGGCAGGGGCTTATGAGAATCTCTCCATCAAACCGGTCCCCATCGACCACGCCCTCTTCCGGTCCGGCCGCATCAATATCGCCAACACCGGCGAACTCCTCAGGCGGGCGACCCTCGCGTGGGATGAGGCCGTCGCCCTCGGCGAGAAGCACGGGTACCGCAACGCGCAGACCACCGTCATCGCGCCCACCGGCACCATCGGCCTGCTGATGGACTGCGACACCACCGGCATCGAGCCCGACTTCGCCCTCGTCAAGTTCAAGAAGCTCGCCGGCGGCGGGTACTTCAAGATCGCCAACGAATCCGTTCGCCCCGCGCTCGTCGCCCTGGGCTACTCCGATCAGCACGTGCGCGACATCCTCACCTACCTGCTCGGAACACTCTCGCTCGACGTCGCGCTCCCCGGACCCTCCGGCGAGGTCGGTTCCCCCGGCTTCACCCTCGCCGACTTCCTCCGTCAATGCGGCCTCACCGACGCCGATCTCGCCACCATCACCAACGCACTCCCCGGCGTCTTCGAGCTCGGATTCGCCTTCAACGCCTGGACGCTCGGCGACGATGCGATGAACCGCCTCGGCCTCGACCCGGACCAGACCAAGAACGATCCGAAGTTCAACCTCCTCCGCACGCTCGGCCTCACGCGGGCCCAGGTCACGCGCCTCAACGACGCCATCTGCGGCACGCAGACCGTCGAGGGCGCGCCGCACCTCAACGCCGACCACCTCGCCGTCTTCGACTGCGCCAGCAAGTGCGGCAAGTACGGCCGGCGCTTCATCCATGCCCGTGGCCACATCCGCATGATGGCCGCGGCACAGCCGTTCATCTCCGGCGCCATCTCCAAGACCATCAACCTCCCCAACGAGGCGACGGTCGAGGAGATGAAGGACTGCTACCGCCTCTCGTGGGAGCTCGGCCTTAAGGCCAACGCGCTCTACCGCGATGGGTGCAAGCTCAGCCAGCCACTCTCGTCGACCTCCGACACCAAGGACCAGGACGTAGCCAACGAAGGGGGGGCCGAGGGAAAAGCACAAGCGGCGGCGTCCCCCACACCGGTGCCGATGGAGAGTCCTGTCAGAATCGTCACGGCTTCGTCACCGGTTCCGCCTGTCTCCGCCCCGGTTGCGGCGACTAGCGGCAACGGGCACTCCAATGGCAGCGCCAACGGCAACGGGCATCACCACGGGGCGAGCCCTGTTGTTTCCGCGGCGCCGGAACCCAGGCCGGCCGAACGGCCGCGCCGCCGCCGGCTTCCCGATACCCGGGCCTCGATCACGCACAAGTTCAACATCGCCGGCCACGAGGGGTACCTCACCGTCGGTTTGTACGAGGACGGCCTTCCAGGCGAGCTCTTCATCACCATGGCCAAGGAGGGCTCGACCATCGGCGGCCTGATGGACTCGCTCGGCACCGCGGTCTCCGTCGCGCTGCAGTACGGCGTCCCCGTCGAGAGCCTCGTCAACAAGTTCACGCACCAGCGGTTCGAACCGGCCGGCATGACCACAAATCGGGATATCCCCTTCGCCAAGAGCCTGGTTGACTACATCTTCAGGTGGCTCGGCATGGAGTTCATACCCGGTTATCGGGCGGCCAACGCCCCGGAGCGCACTGAAAAATCATTGGTCGACGCTCGTTGCGAACAACCCGAAAGTCTTCACCGTCGTATATCCGATAGAACTCCACCTCGATTTGATACGGAGGACACCAAGGCGTGGACACCTACATCAAACAATCCGTCAGCCAGCCCAAGTCGCTTCGCCCCGGATCGGGGGCCGGAGCCCGTATCGCTCGCCGCCGCGGTCTCGCTGACCTCCGTGCAGGTGACGAGGCGGCTGTCGCGCGCCGAATCCGGCGAGGGCGCGCTCCGGGCCGACTCGGTTCAGATCACGTCGGTGCAGACCGGCGGCGCCGGGCTCTCGGCGCTCTCCCTTGCCATGCAGAACAACCAGGCCGATGCGCCGGCCTGTGATTCCTGCGGCTCAATAACAGTCCGAAGCGGCACGTGCTACAAGTGCCTCAACTGCGGCGCCTCCATGGGGTGCAGCTAGCGAGGCCCCGCGCGATCCGTGCGTTCATTGCCCATTTCGGGGGCATGATCGCCCGCGTCGTGCCATTTCAGAGGTCCGAGTTTCAATAGTGACCCTGCGTTTAACAAGGAGAGGCGGGGCCGGTGGATGACCCGGCGAGAGGAATGGAATCAGCGCCAGGTTGGTGGATGAGGGACCGTCGCCAACCCTGCCGAGCCGACCGAGACAGACGCTCACGAACTTGCCCGACACACGCAAGCCTCGAGAAGAGCAAGGAGAGTCTCGCAGCGAGTTCTGCTCCCCGGCCCCGCTCTCTTCTTGATCGAACGCAGCCCTTCAAGATCGCGCCAGTTGGTTGAGAACATCAGGAGCCCAGTAGCCCCGTAACTCAAGCTCCTCCAACCCCTCAGTCTGACAACCAGGGTTCCTCCCTTCGCCCCCGGCCGTTCATCCCACCACGGCCGGGGGTTCTTCGTTTTTCGGACCTCGCCCCTTTCTCGCCGCTCGCGTGCATCGCGCCCGCCTGCGCCGTCTGCACCGGTTGTGCCGGCGCGCCGCGCTGCTCGGCGCACTCCGCGCTTATCAGTCCTGGAATCCCCCATCATCGCGGCCACACTCAGTGCCGACGAGAGAGTCCCTCTCCCGCGCATCCCGTCCCTCCCCCGGCGCTGCTTCACGATCGAGCCTCCCGCCGGACCAACCACCCCCGTCCTCCCCACCCACTCGCCAACAGACGCTCTGGAATCCACATGCACAAGCCCAAACTCGCCATCGCCGTGCTCGCCCTCGCCTCCGGGGGCTTCGCAGCCTCCGCCGATGTGTCGGTGGTCATCACGTTCGGTTTCACCGATCTGAACGCCAGCTATAACCAGGGCACGGGCCTCTTCAGCGCCCGCGCCGTGGACACGCCCGAGCTCCGGAGCGACGGGAACGTCTCCCGCCTCATCACCCCGGTCGGAACCCCCGCCCACTTCGCCGCGGGCTTCGTCTCCGGGATCGATCCCGCCGACTTCATGCTCTCGCTCGCCGTCACCAACATCAGCGCCCTCACCGCCGACGGCAACGGCGCCTTCCTCATTACCGACCCCCAGGGCGACACCATCGGCGGCCAGGTCTCCGGACTCTTCGTCCGCGGCAACTCCGGCAACACCTTCTTCAACGGCGACCTGCTCAACGTCACACTCGCCAACACCTCCGGCGACGGCATGTTCAACGGCGCCACCTCCGGTGCGTGGTCGATGAACCTCGGCGCCGGACCGTTCTCGGGCGCCCTCGTCCAGCTTTTCACACGCCCATCGAGCGTCGGCTTCTTCACCCAGGATTTCACCGGCATCGCGGACCTCGCCTCCGGCGACATCGTCCCCGCCCCGGGCGCCGCGG
>JACMLW010000014.1 GCA_014379385.1 Phycisphaerales bacterium | reverse complement strand
CCCGCCAGCGCGGCGGTCTTGGCCAGAAACGACCGGCGGCTCTGGCCGGCAAGAACCTTCTGCAAATCGCCGCGCGAGCCGGCGCTGTTGGTGTGGGGGGCGGGGGAGCCGGGGGAGTTGGCCTGCATGGTCGATCCTTCTGCGACGCCGTCGCGCTATATCCGCGTTGAAATCACTTCCGCCCCGCGCGGCAGAACACCGGCGGGAACGTCGTGGAGCGAACCCCCAGACTACAGCCAATCTCGGCTCCTGCCAAGCGTAGTGCATCCTCGTGACCCCCATCGGGCCCTCCCCGATATGCTGAGCCCCACATGCACCGGCTCGGCGTCTGTTCCTGGTCGCTCCATCCCACGTCCGCCCCCGACCTCGTCACCAAGGTGCGTGCGTGCGGCCTGGACGCCGTTCAGCTTGCACTTGGCCCCATTTCGAGCAGCGATTGGCCCCTCGCCGCCACCGCCGCGGCACTCGCCGGGGCCGGCATCACCCCGCTTTCCGGCATGATGGCCATGGTCGGCGAGGACTACTCCACCCTCGATTCCATCCGCGACACCGGCGGCCTCCGTCCCGACGCCACATGGCCCGCCAACCTCGCCGCCGCCCCGCGAGTCGCCGATGCCGCCGCGGCACTTCACCTTCCCCTCGTCACCTTCCACGCCGGGTTCATCCCGCATGATCGGCACGACTCGCTCCGCTCCGTCATGATCGACCGCCTCCGCCACTTCGCCGCGATCTTCGCCAAGCGCGGCGTCGCCATCGCACTCGAGACCGGCCAGGAGTCCCCCGCCGCGCTCCTCGAACTCCTGCGCGAACTCCCCGAGATCGGCGTAAACTTTGATCCGGCCAACATCATCCTCTACGGCCAGGGCGACCCCACCGCCGCGCTCCGCCTCCTCTTGCCGCACCTCGCGCAAGTGCATCTCAAGGACGCCCTCCCGACCGCCACCCCCGGCACGTGGGGAGCGGAGGTTCCTGTCGGCCGCGGCGGCGTCGATTGGCCTTCCTTTTTCGATCACCTCGGGGCGAACCACCCATCCATCAACCTCGTTATCGAGCGCGAGGCCGGCGAACGCCGCATCGACGACATCCGCGCCGCGGCCTCGCTAGCTCACAGCCACGGACGCTCAGCGGGTTCGGGCCGCGCCACTACGTCAGCAGCACGCCAACCCGTATCCTCCCTCGGCTGCGCCGTCTTCGGAATGGGCTTCATGGGTCGCACGCACGCGGCCGCCTATCAATCAGCGAGAGCTTCCGGCATCCCGTGCCATCTCGCCGCCGTCTACGACGCCGATGCCTCGCACCTCTCTCCGCTCGCACCCGTGTCGGGCAACCTCCCCACCTCCGCGCCGCGCGAGCAGATCTTCGATCCTGCGCACACCCGCGCCACCACCAATCTCGACGAGATCCTCGCCGACCCCGCCATTCACCTCGTCTCCATCTGCACCTACACAGACTCGCATGTGGAACTCGCCCTCCGCGCGCTCGCCGCGGGCAAGCACGTGCTCGTCGAGAAGCCGGTCGCGACCTCGCTCGCGCAAGTCGAACAGCTCGCCGCGGCCGCCGCCCAGAACCCCCGCCTCCTCTGCATGCCCGCCATGTGCATGCGCTTCTGGCCCGGGTGGGATTGGTTGCACGACGCCATCGTGAGCCACACGTACGGCCGCGTGCGCAGCGCCACCTTCCGCCGCCTCGGCACACGACCAACGTGGTCACCCTTCTACGCCGACGCCGCCCGCTCCGGCGGTGCGCTCCTCGACCTCCATATCCACGATGTTGACTTCCTCTACTGGTGCTTCGGCGCACCCGAAGCCGTCAGCTCCGCAGGCTCTCTCGACCACCTCACCACGCTCTATCACTACGCCGAATCACCCACGCTCGCCCCGCAGGCACACATCACCGCCGAGGGCGGGTGGGACCTCGACGCCGCGGCCGGCTTCTCCATGCGGTACACCGTCGTCTTCGACCACGCCACCGCCGACTTCGACTCCCGTCGCGAACAGCCGCTCCTCCTGCACCGCGCCGGCATCACCGAACCCGTCCCGCTCGCGCCCGGCGCCGGGTATCTATACGAGATCAACTATTTCGTTGCGGCCGCCTCCGCAGCGGCGACAACGTCCGCGCAGCACCGGTCCCGCCTCTGCGCCACACTTACGGACGCCGCGAGCGTTACATCGATTCTTGCGGCGGAACGATCAAGCCTCGCATCGGGCAATCGCAACGAAGTCGCCCATCGTCCTCACCCATTGCCCAGTGCCTGATGCCCAGTCCATTCCCTCACCCCCTCGCCACCCTACCCAGCATCGCCGCGACGCCCTTCCCCGGATCATCCAGCCGCATCAGCTCCTCCCCCGCCAGCACGATGCGCACACCCGCCTTCCGCAGCGCCAGCACATCCTCGCGCCCACGCACGCCGCCCGCGCTGAGCAGGATCCCGGTGTCTTCCACGAGGTCGACTAGCCGCAGCGTGTGCCCCATCTCCACCGCGCCGCTGTGCAGGTCCAGGTTGTTGATCGAGAGCAGCGCATAGCTCGGGTGCGGGAACCCCACGTGCGGGCGCGCCCGCAGCAGGCTCTCCATCGAGTGCGCTTCGAGCACGCTCGTGAGTCCGAGCTGCTGCGCCAGAATCAGCATGTCCACCATCTCACCCTCGCGCAGCGCCTCGGCCGTCAGCACCACGCCGTCCGCCCCCGCCGCGCGGCTCTCCCACAGTTGCCACGGATCGATGACCAGGTCGCGCCGCAGAACCGGAAGCCCCGCCGCCTCCTTCATCCGCTCGATATCGCGCACATGCCCCCCGCCGGCCTCATCGGTCACGCAGCTCAGCGCCGCGGCACCGTTCGCCGCCAGCCGCTTCGCAATCGCCCCCGCGTCGCGAGATTGTTCGGTTTCATACTCGGGCCGCAGCCACTCGCCGCGCCGGTCGCGCCACACGACCTCAGCAATCAACGACACGTGCCCGCGCGTCGCATGGTGCGTCGCCGCGCTGAAGAGGTTCCGCGCCCGCTCGGCCTGCAGCACCGTTGCCTCGAGCTCGCCGAAGCTCAGCGCCGCCTTGGAGCGCGCCACCTCCTCGCGCTTCCGATCGATCGCTCGCCGCAGTGTCCCGACCATCGGGGGCATTGTTCTCACCCTCCGCCGGCCCGCCCCCAATCACATACGCACTACGTTGAAACTCGGCATTCCGCCGCCCCGAACTTCATCGCAACCCGCAGGATTGTCCCTCTTCCCAGTACCCAGTGCCCGATGCCCAGTGCCTTCCTCATCCGGCCACAATATTCACCATCTTCCCCGGCACCACGATCACCTTCTTGATCGCCTTTCCCGCCAGCATCTCCGCCACCTTGGGCTCGGCTAACGCCGCGGCCTCAACCTCCGCAATTGTCGCCCCCGCGGGAACGCTCACCCGACCGCGCACCTTCCCCATCACCTGCACCGGGATCTCGATCACCTCGTCCGCCGCGAGCGCCATGTCCGCCACGGGAAACGCGTGGTACGCCAGCGATTGCCGATGCCCCAGGCGTGCCCACAGCTCCTCGGCCAGGTGGGGCGCAAACGGCGCCAGCATCAGCACGAACGGCTCGGCCACACCGCGCGACATCCCGCCCCCCCCCCCACTCCCACTCTTGCTGATCGCGGTCGCCAAATGGTTGTTCAACTCGATGAGCTTCGCGATCGCCGTGTTGAACGCGATCGCCTCGATGTCGCGCCGAACGCCCGCGCTCGTCTTGTGCAGCAGCTTGAGCGTCCCCGGCTCGGGATCAT
>JACMLW010000169.1 GCA_014379385.1 Phycisphaerales bacterium | reverse complement strand
GACGGACCGCGACAAGAAGGCCAAGGAAACCCAGGGCGAGGGCGCCGCCGCCGCCGTCAACCAGAAGGACCAGCGCGAGCGCGAGCGCGCCGACCGCGAGGCCCTCCAGCGCGTCGTCTTCCTGAAGACCGGCGACACGGTCAAGATGGTGAACGTCAAGACCGGCATCGCCGACACCACCCACATGGAGGTCACCGAGGGCCTCAAGAAGGACGATGAGATCGTCTCCGGCCCCTTCAGCATCATCACCCGCGTGCTCAAGGACGGCGACAAGGTGAAGATCGAGCCGCCCAAGAAACCCGTCGAGAAGAAGAAATAGGCCCCGCGCCCGCCATGATCACCGTTGCTCCCTCCGCCGCGCGACCTGTGCGCCCTCCCGGTCCGCTCGTCATCCAGATCGATGGTGTGACCAAGCTCTACCAGATGGGTGAGGAGACGATCCACGCCCTCCGCGGCGTAGCGCTCACGATCCGTCGCAACGAATACCTGGCCATCATGGGCCCGTCTGGCTCAGGCAAGTCCACCCTGATGAACATGCTCGGCTGTCTCGATACGCCGACGGCCGGGCACTACGATCTCAACGGCAAGAATGTCGCGTCCATGGTCGACGACGAGCTCGCCGACATCCGCAACCGCGAGATCGGGTTCGTCTTCCAGACCTTCAACCTCCTGCCGCGCTCCAACGCCCTGCACAACGTCGAGCTCCCGCTCATCTACGCGGGCCTGTCCCGTTCCGAGCGGCTGGAGCGCGCCGAGCAGGCGCTGACGGATGTCGGCCTGGGCGACCGCATGCACCACCGGCCCAACGAGCTCTCCGGCGGCCAGCGCCAGCGCGTCGCCATCGCCCGCGCGCTCGTCACCCGGCCGTCCATCATCCTGGCCGACGAGCCCACCGGCAACCTCGACTCCAAGACCGGCGTCGAGATCATGGACCTCTTCGAGCACCTCTACGACAAGGGCAACACCATCATCGTGGTGACCCACGAGGAGGACATCGCCCGCCACGCCCGCCGCATCGTGCGCCTGCGCGACGGGTTGATCGAGAGTGACGGACCAGCCCACTGATTTTCGATTTTGGATTCTCGATTTTCGATTTCTCATGAACCCTCGTATCCCAGTGTCCGCCGTCGGATCGCGCCGCACTTCCGGCCTGTTCGAAGTCCCCTCTATGAAGAGGGGTGCCCGGCAGGGCGGGGTGTGTAGGGGTGGCGTCGAAGCAGTCGAGGCGTAAAGCCCCTCCCACTCAGCAATCCAAACTCGAGCATCCAAAATCGAATATTCAATGAGACGTTTAGTCTACGAGCTGATCGAGTCCCTGCGCATCGCGTTTGCCCAGATCCGGGCGAACAAGCTGCGCTCGGCCCTCACGGCCCTCGGCGTCATTATCGGCATCGTGGCCGTCACCCTGATGGGCACGGCCATCAAGGGCATCGACGCGGGCGTGGACCGCAGTTTCTCCGGCTTTGGCGACGACCTGCTTTATGTTTCCAAGTGGCCCTGGAGCAATGTTGATGACTGGTGGAATTACCGCAACCGCCGACCCATCCGGCATGAGTATGCCCGGCAGATCAACGAGTGGATCGCCACCAATCCCGACAGCGCGCTCAAGCTCGCGGTGCCCACCGGCGAGCGGTTCACCACCGTCATTCGCGGCGAATACCGGCTGAACAACATCTACACCCTCGGCACGACGGCCGATTATTCCCGCATCACGCGTTCCGACCTGAAGGAGGGGCGCTTCTTCACGGATTTCGAGGGCCAGGCCGGTTCCAATGTCTGCTTCATCGGCTTCGACGTGGCGGATGCGCTGTTCCCCAACGAATCGCCGCTGGGCCAGAAGATCCGCATCAAGGACCAGAATTTCACGGTCATCGGCGTGGCGGCCAAGCAGGGCAGCTTCCTGGGCCTGTTCAGCTGGGACTCCATGATCGCCATGCCGCTCACCACCTACCGGCGGTACTACCGGGTCGGCGAGGACGGCGAGATTCGCGTGCAGGTGGACGGCACGCGCATGGCCGAGGCCCGGGAGGAGTTGCAGGGTCTCATGCGCCGGCTCCGCATTCTTGGACCCGAGAAGCGCGACGATTTCAGCATCAACGAGCAGGGCACTATCCGCGCCCAGCTCGACCCGATCAAGAACGGCGTGGCCCTGGCCGGCCTCTTCATCACCGGTCTGGCGCTCTTCGTCGGCGCCATCGGCATCATGAACATCACCTACGTCAGCGTGAAGGAACGCACCAAGGAAATCGGCACCCGCAAGGCCCTCGGGGCCCGCCGCCGCACCATTTTGCTCCAGTTCCTGATCGAGGCGGTGGCGATCTGCTTCGTCGGCGGGGTGTTCGGACTCGCGCTCGCGGCCGTTCTCACGACCGTGGTCGGCGCCGTCGCACCCTCGTTCCCGCTCGTGTTCTCCACCAGCCTGGTGATCACCGGGCTCGCCGTGTCGGTCTTCACCGGCATCTTCAGCGGCTTCGCCCCCGCCTGGGCGGCCAGCAAACTCGACCCCGTGGTGGCGCTCCGTTACGAATGAATTTATCTGAAATCCTTCGTCTGGCGCTCGACTCGCTCAAGGCCAACAAGCTGCGCTCGAGCCTCACCATGCTCGGCATTGCCGTCGGAGTGTTCTCCGTGATCGGCGTGATGACGGTCATCTCCGGCCTGCGGAGCCAGATCGAGTCTGGTTTGAACGTACTTGGGGCGAACAGTTTCCAGTTTTCGAAATACCCGGCGATCAACTTCAGCGACCCCCGCCAGCGCTTCGCCAACCGGCGCGACATCAACTACGCGATGGCCGCGCGCTTCAAGGAGCATATTGGCGAGTCCGCCCAGGTCAGCCTCATGCTCCGGCGCGGCGGCCGCGTCGCCATCTACCTCGACCGGCGCACCAACCCCAACGTCATTCTCGGGGGTGGCGACGAGAACTTCATCGCCGCCCGCAATTACGAGATCGCGGCTGGCCGCAACCTCGGGCCGGACGACGTCGAGTTCGGCCGTGCTGTAGTCGTGCTGGGTGACGAACTGGTCAAGAAGCTCTTCATCAACGAAAATCCCCTCGGCCGCATCGTGCGCATCGACGGGCAGGCTTACACCGTGGTCGGCTTGATGGCGCCCAAGGGCTCGTCGTTCGGACAAAGCCAGGACAATTTCGCCCTCACCCCGATCACCCAGTTCCTCGAGGCTTATGGCCGCTCCGGCCGTTCGATCAGTCTTACGGTACAATCCCCCAATCAGGCCGAGTTGGCGGCCACGATGGAAACCGCCCTCGGTACGATGCGGCTCGTCCGCGGGCTGGATCCCGAGGACCCGAACGATTTTGAGATCTTCTCCAACGACACCCTCATTGAGTCATTCAACAAGGTGGCCGAGGTCGTGGCGGTCGGGGCCTTTGTCATCAGCGCCATCGCCCTGCTGGCCTCGGGCGTAGGCG
>JACMLW010000168.1 GCA_014379385.1 Phycisphaerales bacterium | reverse complement strand
TCGCTCTTCTCGACGCTGGTGGTGCCGACGAGCACGGGCCGGCCCACATCGTGGAACGCCTTGATCTCGTCGACGATCGCGGACCATTTGTCCTTGCCGCCGAGGAACATCAGATCGTCAAAGTCGCGCCGGCGCACGAGCTGGTTGGTAGGGATGGAGACGACGTCCAGTGAATAGATGTCGTGGAACTCCTGGGCCTCGGTGTCGGCGGTGCCGGTCATGCCCGAGAGCCGCTTGTACATCTTGAAGAAGTTCTGGATCGTGATGGTGGCGACTGTCTGGGTCTCCTGTTTGATCGGCACCTGCTCCTTGGACTCGATGGCCTGATGCAGGCCGTCGGACCACTGGCGACCGATCATGGCGCGACCGGTGAACGTGTCCACGATGACGATGCTCGGCTCCATCTGGCCGGTGCGCGAGTTCTCGGTCGGCATCACGATGTAGTCGCGGTCGCGCTGGTAGACCGCATGGCCCCGGAGTGCCTGCTCGAGCCGGTGCGGCAGGTCCATGTTCTCGCCGACGTAGAACGAGCCGATGCCCGCGGCCTTCTGCGCTTCGCGCACGCCCGGGTCGGTCAGGTGGCACTGCTTGCGGTCGAGTTCGAGCTCGTAGTACTGCGTGTGGCGGGCGCGCTCCTGCTCGAGGGGCGGGAGCGCGAGACGGGCCTCCTTGAGCTGGGCCGTCAGCTCGGGGATCTTGACTTTATCGCGCGCGTTGCGGATGTCGCCCTCGAGCCCTTTGGCGCGCTTGAGCTGCTCCTGCACCGCGTCGTCGGCGGCCTGCCAGGGGCGCTGTTTATCCACCAGGTGGCGGGCAAGCCGGTCTGCCAGCTCGTAACGGGGGGCGTCCTGGTTTACCTCGCCCGAGATGATCAGGGGCGTTCGGGCCTCGTCGATCAGCGTCGAGTCCACCTCGTCGACAATGGCGAACTCTCGCACGCGCTGCACCTGGTCCTCGGCCGTGCGCTTCATGTTGTCGCGCAGGTAGTCGAAGCCAAACTCGCTGGTGGTGCCGTACACCGCGTCGCACTGGTACATGAGGCGCTTGGTCGCCTCGTCCTGCATGTGCTGCGGGTGGATCGCGCCAACGGTGAGCCCCAGGGCGTGGAAGAACGGGAAGGTCCAGTCGCGATCGCGCTGCACCAGATAATCGTTCACCGTCACCACGTGGACCTTGAGGCCCTCGATGCACGCCAGGTAGCAGGCAAGCGGGCCAACGATTGTCTTGCCCTCGCCCGTCTTCATCTCGGCGATCTTGCCCTGGTAGAGCACCATGGCGCCGATGAGCTGGACGTCGAACGGGCGGGCCCGGTAAGGGGGTCGGCTTACGGGGTGCAGCTCGCGGACTGCTTCGTAGAGTTCAACAGGGATATCCACCTGCCGCCAGCCGGGGATCGGGGCGGCGCAGCCGAGCCATTCACCGGTGGGAGCGGCGGGCTCGCGGGCATCCATCTCGGCTTTGGTCGTGTCGAAGACCTGCCGGGCCGCGGTGGGGAGCGCGGCGGGATCAAAGTTGAGCTTGGGGTCAAAGATGTTGCGGATGCCGACTGACCGGTCCATCGCCTCGCGGGCCACGGCGAAGGCGTCGACCAGCAGGTCGCCAGCGGTCTCCCCCTTGGCGAGCCGATCCCGCAACTCGGAGAGTTTCGCGCGCACCTGGGCGTCCGTGAGCCGCCGCATCTGCGGCTCGAGCGCGTTGATGGCCGCCGCCCGCGAGGTGTACTTTTTAACGAAGCGCTCGTTGCGGGTGCCGATGATGCGGTTGAGCAGGGGGCCGACGATCGGGATGCCCTGGGGTGAAGTGGTGGTGGCGGCCATGGGTGCTTTCTAAGTGAAATCGATCGGGCATCGGGGGCTGCCGTGTACCTTCCATCGCGTGCGTGTTCTCAATGGAACGTTCGCATAGCGCAACGAGGGCTCGCGGCAGGTCCGGAAATGAATCAGATGTGTGAAGGACGACAGGCCGTCACTGCGAATGGATTCGGCACCGGGTGACTGCTTGCTAAACAATCCTGCACCGTGCGCGACGCAGTTCAGCGGATGAACTGCTCTGGTGGAGGCAGGTCCAGAAGTTCTGGCCGTACGAGGAGTGGCCCACAGGTACGACGCCGACCGTCGATTTGCGGCGCGGCGATGCCGGTGGCAGGCGTCGGCGTTAGAGCCGCCACTTCGGCAGGGAGCGAAGGGTGTCTGGGAGTGCGCGGCGTCGTCGGGGCTCGAACGGCGCCTGGACACGGGGCCGTTGCGGCCGCGTGAGCGCTTGCACGGCGGTGGCTTGCGACCGCTGCGGGAGTCGTGCTCGCAAGCACGAGCGTTACCAACAAAAGCAAAGACACTCTCCCAACGAGGGGTCGTGTGCGGGGGTGCTGATTTTGCAGGTGAGCGTACATGGAAAGACGAGACCGATCGGGCTGGCTGGGGAAGTGTATCGGTGCGACACAGTGAGGGCGGAGAGCAAACCCCGCGCCCAAACTGTCGGTTGAAGCTTGACGGTTGCGCTTCTGCTAGTTTATGCAATCTGACACCATAGGGCTTGATGATCTCGTCCCTACGAGGTATTGTGGCGGTTCACGCCAAACCGAGCCGATACCCACAAGGGAACGGGTTCGGGCAATGCCAGATTCACCTGGGGGCCGTTGCCGCACACTCGCGACGGGGCCGCTTGAGTTTCGATTTTATCCCGAAATTGGGGGGTCGATACGTGCTTCCCCCGGCGCGGCCGCGATGCCGCAAATCTGAGGCAGTTCCATGGGTACAACCCGCCAGGTGCTTCCGGAGACCCGCTCCTCGATCACCCACAAGTTCTGCGTGGGTGGCCACGAGGGCTATCTGACCATCGGGCTCCATGCCGATGGACGGCCCGGCGAGATCTTCATCAAGATGTCGAAGGAAGGGTCGACGATGTCGGGCATGTGCCAAGCGTTCTGCCGGGCGTTCAGCCTCGCGCTGCAGTACGGCTTGACAATGGAGGACGCGGTGGCCCGGTTCCGTGGCATGCGGTTCGAGCCGATGGGCTCAACGAGCAACCCGGATATTCCCGAGGTGATGAGCCTGGTGGACTACGTGGCGAGGTATCTGGAACTGAACTTCGGGAAGGGGCCGGCGGTGGTGAACCACCGAGCGGCGGTTGCGGTCTGAGCCCGGCAGGGCAGGGGCCGGCGGGTGGCGCGGTCCGCAGCGCCCCTATTTCATGTCCCATCTACTTCGCGGGCGTGCCAACATTCTCGATCTTGTAGTCAACCCTTGCCGGGGGCGACCTCGACTGGAGCCAGGTCTCGAAGCCCTTGATATCGGTTTCGTTGAAGACCGCGCCCTCGGCGATGATCACCACCCCGACCGGTTCGTCCACGGGCTCGGCCCGGAGGTTAATCTGGTTAAAGCTCTGGTTGTCGGCGAGCTCGAGTTTCAGTGACTCGATGAATGCTTCCGCGGACCGCAGATCCTCGTGCTGGCGCTTGATCTCGGCGTTGGTGCCGAGCCGGTTGTAAATTACATACGCGGCGGCGCCGAGAAGGGTGACGGCGACGACGAGGGTGATGGCGTTTCGTGCGGGGGATCGCTTGCTGGGCATGGCGCCACACTACTGCGCCGGACGGGCGGCCGCAAGCATGCGGGGGAACTCGCCTCGGGTGAAGAGCGCTGGGCGGCGGGGGCGCCCCGCCGGGCCGCGGACAACGCGTCAGCGCACGCCGTCCTTCTCGGCCATCATCCTGATCATGTCCACGCAGCGGGCGGCGTAGCCGGCCTCGTTGTCGTACCAGGAGACGATCTTGAAGAAGCGGGAGTTGAGCTGGATGCCGGCGAGGGCGTCGAAAATACTGCTGCGCCGGTCGCTGATGAAGTCGCTGGAGACGACCTCCTCCTCTGTGTAGCCGAGCACGCCCGACATCGGCCCCTCCGAGGCCCTCTTCATGGCGGCGTTGATCGCCTCGAGGGAGGTTTCCTTCGCGGTGCGAAAGGTGAGGTCCACACAGGACACGTCGGCCGTAGGCACGCGGAAGGACATGCCGGTGAGCCTGCCCTTGAGCTCGGGGATGCAGAGCGTCACGGCCTTGGCGGCGCCGGTGCTGGCGGGGATGATGTTCTGATAGGCGTTGCGCCCGCCGCGCCAGTCTTTTTTAGAGGGCCCGTCCTGGGTGGGCTGGGTGGCAGTGGCGGCGTGGACGGTGGTCATCAGGCCTTCCTCGAGGCCGAATGAATCCTGGATGACCTTGGCGACGGGCGCGAGGCAGTTGGTGGTACAGGAGGCGTTGGAGATAACGGTGTGCTTCGCCGGGTCGTACTTCTCGTGGTTCACCTTGTAGCAGAGCGTGGGAACTTGGGCCGGCTCGCTCTTGGTGGGGGCCGAGATCATCACCCGCTTGGCCCCGGCCTGGATGTGCAGGCTGGCTTTTTCAAAGTCGGTGAAGAGGCCGGTGGACTCGATGACGTACTGCACGCCGAGCTCGGCCCAAGGGAGTTTCGCGGGGTCTTTCTCGGCGGTGGTTTTGGTCGTCTTGCCGTTGACCGCGAACGATGTTTCGGTCGCCGAGATCTCCGCGGGCCTGCCGCCGAGCATCATGCGGCGGTGCATGGTGTCGTACTTGAGCAGGTACGCGAGGTTGTCGGCAGGCACCAGGTCGTTCACCGCGACGAACTCGATCCCCTGCTCATACCCGAGGCGGTAGACGAGCCGACCGATTCGCCCGAACCCGTTGATGCCGACGCGGATTGCCATGTGTCGTCCTGCTTGGAATGTGCCCCCCGCCGGTGCTCAGGCGAGCGTAGAGGCCCGGTGTCCGCATTTCCAAGGGGTCGCCGCTGCGCCGGGCTGAAGGTCGCGCACCGATCCCTCGCCGGGCGCTATTCAAGCTTGAGGTCCTTCACGACATCTTCGGTGATATCGGCATCCTCGGGCGACTTGATGCACGGACGAGCGAGCACCGCCTCCTTCACGGACTGCACGGAGGCCGCCTCGATCTTCGCATCGCGCTTGCGCGAGGCGATCACGTGTGTGTAGCCCAGGTCATCGGCCACGCCGTCGGCGGCGCTACGGGCCTGCTCGTACGCCTCGACATACTTCCCCGCGACGAACTGCTCGTTGCGGATATCGAGCTCCTGCCGTTTGCGCTGCAAATCCTGGATTTTTTTCTGGTAGTCCTGGGCGACGGCCTCGAGGGCGGGGTCTTTCGGGTCCATGCCGCGACCCTTCTCCTCAACGGCCTTCACCTCGGCGATAAGCGGCTCGATCTCGGCCTGAAGCTTCTTCATCTCCGCTTCGATCTCTGGCTTGAAGCGCTCGCTGCTCATCAGCTTGTCGGCGATCTGGTAGATGTCGCAGGTCGCCAGTCGCGCGGCGGGCGGTTCGGAAGTACCAGCCGCGGCTACGGCGCTGCCGGTGGTTGCTGACCATTGGGAGACCGTCAGAACCGCCGCGACCACCCACCCCCCGTAGACCAACACACGCCCTGTGCAATGCATGCTCGTTCTCCAGATCGACATCGTGCCCCCACCCATTGTCCACCCTCGCCGCTCGCCGGCCCGAGTCGCGCGGCGCACCGCCGCGCCGTCGACGTTGAGAAGCACACCACTCTAGGGCCTCAGTCTTTGACACCCTCGACTTTGCCAGGGGTCGTGTACTTGGCGACCGCCGCAGCAAGGTCTACGCCGTTGATGTTCGCGAGGGTCGCGAGCCAGGCGAGCACATCGGCGAACTCTTCTTCGAGGTTGGCCCGCTCGTCGGGGGAGGGGGACTTGCCCGCGGCGTTGTTCGAGAGGGCCGTCGAGAGCTCACCGATCTCCTCGATAAACCACATGAAAGTGCTGGGCGTGCCGCGGAGGGAATCGGTGGCGAAGTAGCGGTCTCGGATGAGGTTCTGAAACCCGGTGAGGGTGAGGCCCGGCGACTGAGAAGAGCTGGACATGCGGCAGAGTATGGAGGGGCGGTGAGAATCGGCTTGAGCAGGATCGTTACGAGCGAACCGGTCAGAAGTTAGGGCGTACTATCATGGGGGTAGTGAATGGGTAGGGGCGGGTCACGATGGGCCGCAGCGCGAATCAGTTCAAGGAACGTCGGCACGGAGCAGGGCCACCAGGCGCGTCACTGTGGGCTGTCGTGGCCTCTGCGGTGTTGATTGCAGCGGCCCTTGCGGCAACAGGCTGTGAGTTCCGCAATCACCGAGCTGACCTTGAGGGTATGTTCGTGCAAGGACGCTACGCGGCCGCCGCTGAGGCGCTCGACGACCCCGCCGTCCGCGACCTGTACGGCGAGCACGAGCGGTTGCTGTGGTTGCTTGATCGGGGCGCGATCGCGCTCGCTGAGGACGACACGGAGCTCGCCATCGAGATGCTCGAGGAGGCCGAGCGCAACATCGAGCAGCGGCACAAGCTGAACCTGGGCGACCAAGCCCTGGAGTGGTTATGGAACGACACAGCGGCGCCGTATATCGCCGAGCCGTACGAGGACATGTACGTTAATGTCCTCAAGCTGCTGGCACAGCTCGAGGCCGGGCATGTCCAGGGCGGCGCGACCGTGGAGGCGCGACGCCTCGCCGGCAAGGCGAACGTGTTGCGTGATCGCTTCCTCCAGTACACCCAGCGCCTCACCAATCGCGGCGGGTCTGACTACTCGTCTGCACTTCGCAGCACGGCCTCGCTTTCTTCCGGCGGAGCCGGCTCGAGTCGGGCGGGATCCGTCAGCACCACCAATGCGGAGGGCGAGTTCGTCGAGTCGCCGCTCGGCACGTACCTCACCGCGGTCGCGTTCATGTTCTCGGGCGAACCCGAGATGCAGCGCGTCGCCGGCAAGCGACTGCTCGATTCGATCCGGCTGCAGCAAGGGCTCGTCGGGATCATCGATGCGGCCGAGTTCGAGGGTCTCGACACCCTCGCTCCAGCTGAAGGAAACCTGCTCGTAGTCGCGCTGTCCGGGCGAGCTCCAACCAAGGACGCTGAGAGCATTGGGCCGATCCCGGTGTTCGATTGGCCGGTCTATTTTGAGCTTCCGGTGCTCAAGGGCGGGTCGGCCGAGGTCGGATCAGCTCGGGTTCTGGTTGCCCCCGCGGCCGGCGGAACTGGCAACTCCGACAGTTCGGGCGCGCCCGTCGCCACCGCCGACGCCGTCGCCTTCGAGCTCCCGCTCGTCGAGGACATGCGCTCCGTCGCCCACGAGAACCACCGCCGTCAGCTCCCACTCATCTACGCCCGAGCCTTGCTCCGATCGTCCATCAAGGCCGGCGCTTCGTTCGCCATCACCCGCGGCATCCGGCAGGAGGGCAAGGACGGCTGGACCGCCGTCGCCGCCGTCGTCGCCGGTATGGCCGCCGTGGCCCTTACCGAACGAGCTGACCTTCGCGCCTGGATATACCTCCCCGGCATGGCCCACGCCAAGCTCGTCGCCATCGACCCCGGTGATCACCTCGTCAGGGTCGAATACCTCTCTCACGGCGGCGGCCTCGCCTACGCCACCCCCTGGCAGCGGGTCACGATCCCCGAGGGCGGGCTCGCAACGGTTGTGGAGCATTACTGGAGATAGTCAGCTACGCAGATCCACCCGCGCTCGATCGCGGCTCACGAACACAAACCCTCTGTCCCCCATATGGAGAGCATCATGAACACTCTCGGCAAGCTCGTTTCCGTGGCGCTCGCGGGCGCCGCTCTAACCCTGACCGGTTGCTCCGAGCGGCGCGAGATCACGCGCGTCGATCCGGAGGCGGTGATCGACGTCGATTACCGTTTCGACGATGAGGACGCTCGCCAGGTCTACCAGGCGATGGCGACCGATGCGATGTATCGCACCTGGATCGACAACTTCAACGCCCAGAACAGTCGCAAGCCGGTCGTCACCGTCGGTCCCATCCGCAACGACACGCAGGACTACATCGACACCGGCATGTTCTCCACGCAGTTCGAGCGCGAGCTCATCAACTCCGGGCGCGTCCGCTTCGTCGCCATGCGCGACCAGCGATCCGACATCCGCGAGGAGCGCGAGCAGGGCCAGGAGTGGAGCCGCCCCGAGACGCGCAAGCAGATGAAGTACGAGCTCGGCGCTGACTACATCGTCGTCGGGCGCGTTGGCGACATCAAAGAGCGCTCGCTCGATGGCAACACCATTGTCAACTACTACCAGGTCAACATGGAAGTGATCGACCTCGAGTCAAACGAGAAGGTCTGGATCGGCACGCACGAGATCAAGAAGCTCGCCCGGCGGAAGTCCTGACCCAGCGCCGCGGAGCCCTGATCGGGTATCATGCGCGCCCTTCTCCCCATCCTCACTCCTTTCGCGAGGCCGCGCCATGCCATTCTCGATCGAGGTCGTTCACGCCCGCCAAGTCCTTGATTCCCGCGGCAATCCGACCGTCGAAGTCGAGATCGCGCTCGAGGGCGGCGCCATGGGGCGTGCCGCGGTCCCCTCCGGCGCCAGCACGGGCGAGCACGAGGCCGTCGAGCTGCGCGACGCCGACGACAGCATGTACATGGGCAAGGGCGTGCTCGCCGCGGTCGACAACGTGATCGACAGAATCGCGCCCGCGATCGAGGGACTCGACGCTCGCGAGCAGGAAGAGATCGATGCGCTCATGCGAGAGATCGACGGCACGCCCAACAAGGGCGACCTCGGCGCCAACGCGATCCTGGGCGTCTCGATCGCGGTCGCCAAGGCCGCGGCCGAGGCCAGCGGACTCCCGCTGTACCGGTACCTCGGCGGTTCCGCGGCCAAGGTTCTGCCGGTGCCCATGTTCAATATTCTCAACGGCGGCAAGCACGCGGACAACAACGTGGACTTCCAGGAGTTCATGGTTCAGCCGTGGGGTTTCGAGCGGTTCGAGGATGCGCTCCGAGCCGGCGTCGAGATCTACCACACGCTCAAAAAGGTTCTGCACCAGCGGGGGATGAGCACCGCCGTTGGCGATGAGGGGGGATTCGCCCCCAACCTTAAGAGCAACGAGGACGCCCTCAAGGTCATCGAGGAAGCCGTGGGCAAGTCCGGCTACTCATGGGGAGAGCAAGTCTTCGTCGCGCTTGACCCGGCAACCAGCGAGCTCTGGAACGAGGGCGGCAAACTCGGCAAGGAGGGGTACTGCTTCTTCAAGTCGTCCAAGGAAGTCGTCCCGAGTTCGCAGATGATCGATCTCTGGGCCGAGTGGTGCCAAAAATACCCCATCCGTTCCATTGAGGACGGCCTGGCCGAGAATGATTGGTCCGGCTGGGCCGCGCTCACCAAGCGACTCGGCGCCACCACCCAACTCGTGGGCGACGACCTGTTCGTCACCAACCCCAAGTTCCTCGAGCGCGGCCTCAAGGAGCGCTGCGCCAACTCCATCCTGGTCAAGGTCAACCAGATCGGCACCCTCAGCGAGACCTTTGACGCCGTCAATCTCGCCATGCGGCACAGCTACAGCGCGGTGCTGAGCCACCGATCCGGCGAGACCGAGGACACGACCATCGCCGACATCGCGGTGGCCACCAACTGCGGCCAGATCAAGACCGGCGCCCCTTGCCGCAGCGACCGCAACGCCAAGTACAACCAGCTCATCCGCATCGCCGAAGACCTTGGCGATTCGGCCGTTTACGGCGGGGTGATGTGGAATAAGTGAAGCGCCCCCCGGCTATCGTCAGGGCATGAGCAACGGTCCGGTCGGGGAACAGGACGCGTCGGGCGGGATCGACGAGCGGATCGTCGGTCGACGACTGATCCACAAGGGCAAAAAATTTAGCTTCGAGATGCTGACCATCCGACCGGGATCGAGCACGAAAACCTACGACCGCGAGATCGTCCGCCATCCCGGCGCCGTGGTGATCGTTCCCGTGCTCGCCCCCGACGAGTTGGTGATGATCCGCAACCGGCGCGTGGCCGTGGGTGAAGAACTATGGGAGTTTCCCGCGGGAACGCTCGAGGCCGGCGAGGCCCCCGAGACGTGCGCCCCGCGTGAGCTGATCGAGGAAACCGGCTACCGGGCCGGCGAAACCAAGCCGCTGGGCTGGTTTTACACCACCCCCGGAATGACCGATGAACGGATGCACGCCTTCCTGGCCACCGACCTGAACCATGTCGGCCAGGCCTTGGAGGAGGACGAGAGCATCCGTGTGGAGGTAGTTCAGTTGTCCGATGCGATGGCCATGCTGGCCGATGGGCGCCTGCGCGACGGCAAGTCAATGCTCGCGCTGCTGCTCGCGCTCCGCCACGCCGACTCCGGCCTTGGCAGCGAGTGGGGGGGGGAGGGGGCCTGATGGGACTGCACGACCGCCATTACGGGCGAGCCGGAGGGGGCTTTGGCGGAGGGCGTGGACGCGTCGGGACCGCCTTCGGCCGCATGTTCAGCGAGGGGGATAACCCGCTGTCGTGGTCGTTCCCGATTGGGCGGGTCTTCCGCATCCAGGTCCGCGTGCATCTCTTCTTCGTGATTTACATTGCCGCGGAACTGATTCAGAGCCTCCTCCGCGACAACGTGGGAATCGGATACCAGGCACTCTTGCTCGCCGGGCTTTTTGGGATCGTTTTCTTGCACGAGCTTGGGCACTGTTTCGCGTGCCGCTGGGTGGGCGGCGAGGCGCACCAGATCCTCATGTGGCCTCTCGGCGGACTGGCGACCGTTTCACCTCCACATCACTGGAAGGCAGCGCTAATCACGACGATCGGCGGCCCCACCGTAAACGTGTTGCTTCTGCCCGTGTTCGGCGGGATTGTCTGGCTTACCGGCGGAGACCTCAACGGCTACGTCTTCTTCAACGTTCTAAGCCCGTGGTCGTCGGTCCGCTTTGACGCTTCATACTGGCAAGTGTTCTTCTTCGCGTTGCACTTCGTGAACTTCTACATGCTGGCCTTCAACGTCCTGCTGGTGATGTTCCCGCTCGATGGTGGACGCATCCTGCAGGAACTCCTCTGGCGCAAGCTCGGGTACGAGCGGTCGATGTGGATCTCCGTCAACATCGGCCTCGTTCTCGCATGCACGCTCGGTGTACTGGCAATGGTTGGCAACATCAGCCACCTCATCGGTATAGCCATCTTCGCGGGGTTCACCTGCTGGCAGATGCGCCGCAACCTCCAGTTCATGTCCGCCGGGGCCGGTGGGCCAATGGCCGAGCCCGCTGGTATCAGCTGGGCCGGCACCGCCGTCGAGGCCCGCAAGGCCGCCAAGGTCCGCGAGGACCGCCAGGAGCAGGCCCGCAAGGACCAGGAACGACAGGCCCGCCACCAGGAGGAGTTTGACCGCGTGCTCGATAAGATCAAGCGCGACGGTATGGGAAGCCTCACCAATAAGGAAAGGGCCATCCTTCAAGAGGAGACCGATCGCAAGCGCGGCCGATAAAAATCTGCCTGCGCGTCACGCATCCCCGTTACCCCCGCAACCACGCCCGCTGATTTCCCACAATCCCACGGTGAGCATCTTCTCCAGACCATCCTCGCTGCCCGGCCGCGCCCACCCCGACCCGGCCCGCCCGCACTGGAGCCGCAGCTTCAACACGTGGCTCATCATCCTGAACATCACGGTCTTTGTGTTCAACAACGTCCTGTTCAGGAACGTTGTCGTCCGCACCGATTACGGCACGTTCGACGTCGGCAGCCCCACGCCCGAACAGCGCCAACGTGCCCTCCCCAAGCCCTCACGCATCAGCCAGGTGCCCGGCGACCCGAGGGGCATGCTGGTCTACCAGATCGTCGATCCCGACAAGTTCTACGGCGATGAGCAGGGCATCATCCGCGAGGTGCCGATCGGAATCCACCGCTTCCGGTACGAGCCCATCATCCACTCGCTCGGCCACTTCTCGACGGCGCGTGCCCTGCTCTGGCGCGGCAACTGGTCCAACACCGGCCTGGAGGTCTGGCGATTCGTCACCTTCCAGTTCCTTCACTACGACATCACGCACCTCCTCTTCAACATGCTGGGCTTGCTGTTCTTCGGCAGAATGGTGGAGGAGCGCCTTGGCGCCAGGCGATTCGGCGCGTTCTACCTGACCTGCGGCATCTTCGGCGCGCTTCTCTACCTGGTCCTGAACGTCGTCGGCTGGTCGTTCTCGCAGATGATGGGCCGGGCTGTTTCCGTCCCGCTCCTGCTCTTCTCTGATCCCTACACCCCGCTCATCGGCGCCTCCGCGGGCGTCTTCGGGGTGCTCATTGCCGCCGCGCACCTTAACCCGCGCGAGATGGTCTCTGTGTTCTTCATCATTCCCATGCGGCTGCGCACCGCCGTCATCATCTTCACCGGCCTTGCCGCGGTGAACCTCATCCGCGGCGGCCCCAACGCCGGCGGAGACGCCGCCCATATCGGAGGCGCCCTCGCCGGCGCCTTCTTCGTGCGCCGCACGCACCTCCTCCGCGATTTCTTTCAGGTTCTCGGCCCCTATCGCGGCACGGGCTCGCGCGAACTGAACCGGATCATGAACAAGGCCCGCCAGGGCGGCGTGGCCCGCCTCAGCCGGCGAGAGCGTGAACTCCTCAGCCGCGCCCGCGAGTCGGCGTAGCTCGCACCTCGTCACGCAGCACACGCCACTCGACACCTACGCTGCCAGGATGCCCGTCCGGCTCGAGATTCTCGCACGCTCGCTCTCCACCCGCGCCCGGGTCGGCCGCGTCCATACGCCCCACGGCTCCTTCGACACCCCCGCGTTCATGCCCGTCGGCACCCACGGCACGGTGAAGGGAATTCTCCCTGGTCTCGTCCAGGCCACCGGCGCCCAGGTCATCCTCGGCAACTCCTACCACCTCATGCTCCGCCCGGGGTCCGAACTCATCGCGGTGATGGGGGGCCTTCACCGTTTCGCCGGGTGGGGCGGACCGATGCTCACAGATTCCGGCGGTTACCAGGCCTACTCGCTCGCCGACACCAACAAGCTCACCGAAGATGGCGTTGAGTTCCGCTCCATCGTCGATGGCGCTCTGGTGAATCTCACCCCCGAGCGAGCCATCGAGACCCAGAACCAGATCGGTGCCGACATCATCATGGCCCTTGATGATTGCCCCCCCTCGGTCGATCCCGGCGCCGGGATCGTCAACCAGACCCGCCTCCGCATCGCCGCGCGGCGCGACTCCGGACGCCGCGGCTACGACCACGCCGCACGCTTGCGTGAAGCCAACGAACGAACAGTCCGCTGGCTCGGTCGGTGCCGCACCGCCCACCTCGCCGGTCTTCGCGCTGGCGACCAGGCTCTGTTTGGAATCGTCCAGGGCGGCACCGACCTTGACCAGCGAGCCTGGTCCGCCGAGCGCATCTGTGGGATCGACCTCCCGGGCTACGCCATCGGCGGCGTGGCCGTCGGCGAGCAGAGCGAGCAGATCGCCGAGGTCATTCGTTTCACGGCGCCGCTTCTCCCTGATGCCAAGCCCCGCTACCTCATGGGTGTCGGCTACGAGCGAGACCTCTTCGCCGCCTGCCTCGCGGGTATCGACATGTTTGATTGCGTCCTCCCCACCCGCAACGGCCGCAACGCCAATGCCTTTACGTCCAGCGGGCAGATCCGCCTCCGCAACGCCAAATACGGCATGGACCCGGCGCCGATCGAGCCGGGGTGTGACTGCGCCGCGTGCCTCCCCGGACCGCAGATTATTGCACTCGGTGAGCGACTCAAGTCGGGTGACACGTGGTTCAGCCGCGCCTATATTCGTCATCTGTTCTCGGCTGGCGAGATGCTGGGGCCCATCCTTGTTACCCTGCACAACTTGCGCCACTTTCAGCGGTTCATGGCCGACGTCCGGGCAACGATCCGGACTGACGCGTGGTCCGGGTTCCTGGCACGCTGGCCGGTGGCAGAGGCAGGCTCGGTTGGGGTCTCGAATGATCTCGGTGAAGCCGGGGCCTAGCCCCGTCCATTGATAGAGAGTAAGGAATGCACGAAATGCAGAGCACGGCCTGGTCACAGGGTGGGTTGGGATACTCGATCGCCTCGATCGGTACGTTGGGTCAAGCCGAGGTGCCGCAGCTCGTCGGCGCGCCCGCCGGCCCCGTCGGTTCTCCGGCCACCGGGCAGCCCGCGTCCGCGACCGGGCCCGCGGGTGGTGGAGGAGGCGGCAATCCCATGTCGATGGGCCCGCTGATCTGGCTCTTGCCCGCCCTTCTGGTCTTCATGGTTCTGTCAACGGTCATGGCCTCGCGCAAGGAAAAGCGCCGCCGCTCTGAACTGATGTCGTCGATCAAAAAGGGCGAGCGCGTCCTGACCTCCGGCGGCATCATCGGCACCATTGTCGAGATGAAGGACGAGGACAACGAGGTTGTTCTTCGCGTTGACGAGGTTTCCAACACACGTATCCGCTTCGCCAAATCCGCGATCGCCCAGGTGCTTCGCGGTGGTGCGGGTGGCGGCGGTGCCGAGACCGCGAAGGCCTGACCCGAGAGTGTCTGCCGCAACCGGCAGGCCGCGGCGCCGCCTTTGTTCATCAGCCCCGCGCTGCCGGCCACGATCGTTCGACCGCACCTCTCATACGGACCAACAGCTCCATGCGGAACCTTGTACGCAACGCGATCATCCTGATCGTCGCAACTCTTCTTGCGGTCTTCGCCATTGTCCCGCCCGAGAAAACGCTCCGCCGCGGAAAGGACCTCGCCGGCGGCGTCAGCCTCATCTACTCGGTCGATGTGAGATCTAACGAGAACGCCTCCGAGGTGCTCTCCCGTGTCATCGAGGTGCTCAAGGAGCGGGTGGACCCCAAGGGCCTCCTCGAGATTAGCCTGGTGGCGCAGGGGAACGACCGCATCGAGATCACGATGCCGCTCCCCAGCAAGCGAGTCAAGAACCTCCGCGCCGAGTTCGAGAAAACGCTGAACGAGGCCGCGGCCGGCTGGGTTGATCGCGACCAGCTCGCCGAGTTGCTCCTGCTCCCGACCGAGGATCGCTCGGCGCGGTTCGCCCAGCTTGCCGGCGCCGACACCGCCCGTCAAGCCGCCCTTGCGTCCGTCGCGAGCGCGCACGACGCCATGGCCGGCGCCCGCCAGGCCTACCTCGCCGAGCAGGAGATCGTCAAGACGCTCCGTGCCGACCTCGACGCCGCCAAGGCCGACCCCGCCACCGATCCCCGCGTGCTTGAAATCCAGCAACTCACCCTCGACCAGGCCCGCAAGCGCGCCGACGACACCGCCTTCGCCGCCGCCCAGGCCGAGGCCGCGTACGACGGGGCGATGGACGACGCGGCGTCCGCCGCCATCTCCGTCGCCGAGATGCGCCGCATCCTCCGCCTCGCCGACGAGCCCGAGCGGCTCTTTGACCAGGGAACCGACGAGATGGTCGAGCTCCCCAGCCCGCGCGCCGAGGCGCTCGAGCGCATCAAGAACACCAACGCCACCGCCGCGGCGGCCGTGGAGCGCGTCGTCGCCAACTGGAAGAGCTACCAGTCGGAGCGGTCAACGCTCGACGACCCCCAGGACCTCATCCGCCTCCTCAAGGGCGCCGGCGTCCTGAACTTCCGCATCGCCGTAGCTTCCAACGCCCTCGATCTCACCACGCTCCGCGAGCAGTTCCGCGAGGCCGGCCCCAAGGGGTTCCAGAACGAGCGCTACGCCTGGTTCAAGATCAATAAGATCTCCAACTGGTACAACGACGTCCAGGGCCTGCGGTCGCTGCGCGAGCTCGGAGGCGCGGCGTTTTTCGCCAACGTCGGCTACGTCGTGGAGGAGTACGACGGCGAGTACTTCATGCTGCTGTGGGATGTCACGGGCAGCCGCCTGACCGAGTCCGACGGCGCCTGGTCCCTCGAGCGATCGTTCCAGACCGTCGATGAACTCGGCCGCCCCGCCATCGGGTTCGCGATGGACCAGCTCGGCGCCAAGCGCCTCGGCCAGCTCACGCAGGACAATATCGGCCAACCCATGGCCGTCCTCCTTGACGATGAGGTCTACACCGCGCCCAACATCAACAGCCGAATCGCCAGCTCCGGCATCATCCAGGGCGTCTTCACGCCCGAAGAGCTCAACTACATCATCCGCGTCATGTCCGCGGGCAGCCTCCAGGCCAAGCTCTCGCCCGAGCCCATCAGCACGAGCATCGTCGGTCCCGAGCTCGGCGCCGACAACCTCCGCCAGGGCCTCGCCGCCGGCGTGCTCTCGTTCATCATCGTCGCGGCGTTCATGATCTTCTATTACTTCTCCTGCGGGCTTATCTCCGTCATCGCCCTGCTCCTCAACGCGCTCATGCTCGTCGCCGTCATGGCGCTCCAGCACGCCGCGTTCACGCTCCCCGGCATCGCCGGGATCGCCCTCACCTTCGGCCAGGCGATCGACGCCAACGTGCTCATCTACGAACGCATGCGCGAGGAGCTCGAGCGCGGCGCCGACCTCAAGACCGCCGTCCGCCTCGGTCACGAGCGCGCCATGTCCAGCATCGTCGACGGCAACGTCACCAACCTCATCGTCTGCGTCGTCCTTGGTTTCATGGGAACGCAGGAGATCAAGGGCTTCGCCGTCACCCTCGGCGTCGGCATCCTCACGACGCTGTTCATGCAGCTCTTCGCCACCCGCATCATCTTCGACTTCCTGGTCGAGCACGTCGGCTGGCGCAAGGCCCGCATGCTCCCCATGATCATCCCGGGAATGTCGCGGGCGCTCGTCCCCAAGATCGACTGGATCGGCATCCGATACGTCTTCTTCGCCATTACCATCGTCCTTACCGGGCTCAGCATCGCCATGGTCGCCATGCGCGGGCGCGATCTTCTCGACACCGAGTTCCGCGGCGGCACCGCCGTCACCCTCCACCTCGGCTCGGAGGATGGCCCCCCCGTCAAGATGGAGCGAAAGGACGTTGACGAGCGCCTCGACCAGATAGCCGATTCCGATCCCTCCGGCCGTCTCGCCGAGCTCCGAAACGCCGACGTGATCGTCGTCAACCCCGACGCCGGTGGCTTCACCTCCAGCGACTTCACCATCAAAACTGTAATCACGGACTCCCAGACCGTGCTCGCCGCGATCATCAACGCCTTCGCCGACAAAATGGAGAGCCGCCCCAGCCTCACCTTTGTCGGCTCGACCGACGCCGCGGCCTCCGCGGTCACCGCGTTCCCCGTGGTCACCTCGGCGCTCGGTGCCAGTATCGATCGGCCGAACATCACCGCCGATGTCCGCGCGTTCGAGGGGGGTGTTGCCTTCGTGCTCGACAACATCAGCCCGCCCACCAGCATCGAGGCCCTGGAGATTCGCATCGCGCAGATGCGTGCCGATCCCCAGTTCTCCGACGCTATGACCCGGCAGGTCAAGGTCGTGTCGCTCGAAGGGGACGCCGATTCGGTTTCCGCCGCCGCCATCGTCGTCAAAGACCCCGACGTGAGCTTCCACCGCGATCAGGACGCCTGGGCGCGCCAACTCAGAGCCGGTGAATGGGAACTTCTCCGCGCGGCCCTCACCGAGGTCTCGACTCCCGCGAGCGTCCAGAGTTTCAGCCCTGCCATCGCCCGCACCTTTCAGGCCCAGGCCATCATCTCTGTCGTCCTCAGCACCCTGCTCATCATCATCTATGTCTGGGTCCGGTTCAGCTCGCTCCGCTTCTCCGTCGCCGCCATCATCACCACGCTCCACGACTGCATCGTTGCCGTCGGCATGGTCGCCGCGGCGGGCTTCCTGTACGAAGCAGCCCCGCAGTTCGCCCACAGCATCGGATTGCGACCTTTCAAGTTCGATCTCAATCTGGTCGCCGCCGTCCTCACCATTCTCGGCTTCTCGCTCAACGACACCATCATCATCATGGACCGCATCCGCGAGAACCGCGGGAAGCTCGCGTACGCAAACCGTTCGGTCATTAACGCCGCCATCAATCAGACCATCAGCCGTACCATCATCACGGGTGGTACCACGATGATCTCGGTCATCGTCCTCTACGTGCTCGGCGGCGAAGCCATCCGCCAGTTCGCATTTGCCCTCTTTGTTGGCGTCATCGTCGGGACGTATTCATCTATCGGCGTCGCCGCACCGATGGTATGGTCTGAAGAACACGAGCACGGAAAGGGCCGGGTGCCTGGCATACTGCCGCGCCCCGAAGGCGCATGAGCGACACCACCAGACGACTCTTTGGACTCATCTGCGTCCTGGCGGGCGTCTAGATCATCACGTTCTGGCTCTACAAGCCCGCCGAGCCGCGTCTGACCTTTGGCCAGCCCCCCGCGTCACTCGTCGAGCTCGCGCCGCGCGGCCTTGACCAGCCGATCGACACACTGCCCGTTGAAACCTCCAGCGAAACGCCCGCCGCCGCGCCGCCGAGCGTCGAGATTCGGACTCCGGCCCCTCCCCCGCCCCCACAAGACCTTGTCGAGGTCACCCGTGTCGAGCCGCCCCGCTTCCGCAAGTACACCGTCCAGCGTGGCGATGTCAGTTGGTTCAAGATCGCCGAACGCACCCTCGGCGACCGCAAGCGCGCGGGCGATATCTCCCGCGCCAACCCCTTCGTCAGCCCCGACCGACTCATCGCCGGCCGCACCGAACTGCTGATCCCCATCGATGGCAACATCGATGGCAAACTCGTCACCGAACTCGTCCCGCGCGACGAGGCCGCCAAGCACGGCCACGCGCCCGCCGATACCCCGCCCGCGGCCGCCACGACATACATCGTCGCCGACGGCGACACGCTCTCTTCGATCGCGCGCCGTTTCTACGGCGACCCCGCAAAGTGGAGCGATCTCTTCATCGCCAACCGCGATGTGATCGACAATCCCGATCGACTCAAGACCGGCACGCCCCTCAAGATATTGGGCTCCAAGCAGAAGCACTGAACCACGAAAGGCCGACGCTTGAAGACCAAGCGGATCCTCGTCACCGGCGGCGCCGGCTTCCTCGGCTCGCACCTCTGCGACCGCCTCGTCGAGCAGGGCCACGACATCATCTGCCTCGATAACTTCTTCACCAGCCAGAAGAGCAACGTCACCCACCTGCTCGGCCGCAAGAACTTCGAGCTCATCCGCCACGACGTCACCCATCCCATCTGGCTCGAGGTCGACGAGATCTACAACCTCGCCTGCCCCGCGGCCCCCGGTCACTACCAGTTTAACCCCATCAAGACGATGAAGACCTCGGTCATCGGTGCCATCAATATGCTCGGCACCGCCAAGCGCTGCCGCGCCAAGATCCTCCAGGCCTCTACCAGCGAGATCTACGGCGATCCCGAAGTGCACCCGCAGCCGGAGTCGTACCGCGGCGCCGTCAACACGATCGGACCCCGCGCCTGCTACGACGAGGGCAAACGCGCTGCCGAGACCCTCTTCTTCGACTACCACCGCTCCAACCATGTCAACATCCGCGTCGTCCGCATCTTCAACACCTACGGCCCCCGCATGCACCCCTTCGACGGCCGCGTCGTCTCCAACTTCATCCGTCAGGCCCTCACCGGCGAGGACGTCACGATCTTCGGTGATGGGTCGCAGTCGCGCTCGTTCTGCTACGTCGACGACCTCATCGAGGTCATCATCCGCATGATGAACGGCCCCGATGAGTTTGTCGGTCCCGTCAACATCGGAAACCCCGTTGAGTTCACGATGAAGGAGCTCGCCGAGCAGGTCATCGAGCTCACTGGCGCGAAGTCGCGACTCGTCTACCGCCCCCTTCCCGCTGATGACCCCAGGCAGCGCCAGCCCGACATCACGCTCGCCAGGAACAAGCTCGGCTGGGAGCCCAACGTTCCGCTCCGCGAGGGCCTCAAGAAGACCATCGACTACTTCAAGTCGATCGACATGGACTCCTTCCGCGCGCCGACGCCGAACTACTGAGGCCTACTCCAGCCCAAACCTCTCCACCCCGGTATGCACCGCCCCGCCCGGCCTGAGCGCGCTCTTCACCAGCACCACCTCGTTCACCTCGAATGCCGGCCCCTCCACCGGCACATCCACGAAGCCCGGCCTGGCCCCCTCGCGAAACCTGCACAGCGTCATGTGAGGCAGAAATCCTTCGACCGGGTCCGCCCGCCTCGTCCGCGACAGCCGCTGCGCCAGCCGCCGCGTGATCTCCAGCAGCTCCCCCGGCGCGTTCATCGTCGCCGCGATCAGTCGCGCCGGCCCCTTGGCCGGGATCGAGATCAGCCGCTCCGGCCGCAGCTCGAACCGCCGCACCCCCGCCGCCGACCGCGACACCGACTCTACCACCCCCTCCACATCCCGCGCCCGCACATCCCCGATGAACTGCAAGGTCATGTGCACCTGCTCGGCCGGTGTCATGCGACACTCCGCCGGCTCCAGCGCCGCGAGCGCCCCACCCAGCGCGGCCGTCACCTCTGCCGGCGGGTACACCGCCACAAACAACCGCAGCGGAAGGTTCGCCGGAGGCCTCGGCATGACCGCAACTGTACCGATTAGACTCTCCGCATGACGACCACCCGCACCCCGCGCCTCCCGCGCGCCCACACGCTCCTACCGCTGTTGTTCATTGCCCTGCTCGCTCGCACGTCTCTCGCCGACCCCGAGCTCCGACGCTTCACGCCCGACGGCTACGACGTCATGAAGGCCGGCGCCTCCTTCGCACTCGATCGCCCCGATGACATCACGCAGGACCCGCCCGCGGGCGCTGATGTTGCCCCCCAGTTCGGCAAAGCCCCCGACGGCCTCTACTGGGCATACATCGCCACCGACCCCGGCACCAGCCTCTATGGCACCGGCGAGATCGCCGGCTCCCTCCTCCGCAACGGCCGCAAGACCGTCTGCTGGAACACTGATGCCTACGGCTACGACGAGACCAATCCCAGCCTCTACCAGTCGCACCCCTGGGTGCTCGCGCTCCGCGAGGACGGCACCAGTTTCGGCGCCCTCGCCGACACCTCGTGGAAGTGCGAGATCGACCTCACCGGCGGCATCCGTTTCACCGCCCCCAGCGGCGCCGGCGCCGATGACGCCCGCGGCTTCCCCGTCTGGATCGTCGAAGGTGAAACCCCGCAGGAGGTCATGCTCGGCCTCGCCAGGCTCATCGGCACCATCGAGATGCCCCCTCGCTGGGCCCTCGGCTACCACCAGTGCCGCTACTCGTACAACCCCGAGGCCCGCGTGCGCGAGATCGCCGCCGGCTTCCGCGATCGCGACATCCCCTGCGACGTCATCTGGATGGATATCGACTACATGGACGGCTACCGCGTCTTCACCTTCGACAAGGCGCAGTTCCCCGACCCCGCCAGGCTCAACGCCGATCTCCACGCCGACGGCTTCCACACCATCTGGATGATCGACCCCGGCATCAAGGCCGAGCCCGGGTACTCTATCTTCGACAGCGGCACCGCATTCGTCTCGTACCTCCGCGGCGGACCCGAGAACACCACGATGTTCGAGACCGCGTGGGTGCGCAACGCCGCCGGAAAGGTCTACCAGGGCGAGGTCTGGCCCGGATGGTGCGTCTATCCCGACTACACGCGCCATGAAGTTCGCCAATGGTGGGCCGACCTCTACAAGCCCTTCCTCGCCACCGGCATCGACGGTGTCTGGAACGACATGAACGAGCCCGCCGTCTTCAACGTGCCCTCCAAGACCATGCCCGAGGACAACCGCCACGAAGGCGGCATCTGGGACGGTAACGGTCAGGAGTCTGTCGTTCCGCCCGGCCCGCACCTCAAGTACCACAACGTCTACGGCATGCTCATGGCCCACGCCACGCGCCAAGGTATCCTCGCCGCCAAGCCCGATGCCCGCCCCTTCGTCCTCACCCGCGCGAGCTTCATCGGCGGTCACCGCTTCGCCGCCACCTGGACCGGCGACAACTCCGCCCAGTGGGACGACCTCGAAGCCTCCATCTCCATGATCCTCAACCTCGGCCTCAGCGGCCAGCCCTTCTCCGGACCCGACATCGGCGGCTTCAACGGCAACGGCCCCGGCTCTCCCGAAGAGAACGGCGAGCTCTTCGCCCGCTGGATGGGCATCGGCTCGCTCCTCCCCTTCGCCCGCGGCCACACCGGCAAGGGCAACATCGATAAAGAGCCGTGGGCCTTCGGCCCCGAGGTCGAGCAGACCTGCAAGTTCGCGCTGCAGCGCCGCTACCGGCTCATGCCTTATCTCTACACGCTCTTCTATGAATCACACAAGACCGGCATGCCCATCGCGCGCCCGCTCTTCTTCGCTGATCCCAAAGACCCCGCGCTCCGCAGCGAGGACGATGCCTTCCTCCTCGGCAACGACGTCCTCGTCGTCGCCAAGGTCACGCCCCGCGGCGACCGTGCCGTTGCCGTTCCCGCAGGCGACTGGCGCCGTGTCGAGATTGTCGACGGCGACCTCGACGACCCCAACCTTCCCGAGCTCTACATCCGCGAAGGCGCGATTGTCCCGCTCGGCCCCATCGTGGAGCACACCGGTGAAGAGTGGGGGGATCGCCCCCTCACGCTCCTCGTCGCGCTCGACGAGAACGGCTCGGCGCAGGGAACGCTCTACGACGACTTCGGCGATGGCTGGGGCCTCCGCAACGGTGTGTTCAACCTGCTCACGATCACCGCGACCACTGGTGCCGACGGCCAGGTCAACATCGAGTTCACGAACCTCGACGGCCTCCGCAAACGTCCGGACTGGCGTATTGAGATCGTGAATGTCGAGGCGTTGGTATCAGCTCGCTGATCCCCAGTGCCTAATGCCCAGTCCCCAGTGCCTTCTGCATCACCCTCTCCACCGTAATCCTGCTCATCATTTCTCGCCCCAGCGCCTCTTCCTTGTGATCGAACCGGTCACCCTCGCGCAGCACCTGGATCACATCGCGCTCTCGCCGATACGGCCCTACCAGCTCCACCCGCGTCGGCCCGTACAGACCCACCAGCGGTTTGTCGAACCCCACCGCCATGTGCAGCGCCGCCGAGTCGTTCGCGATCACCAGCTCGCTCCGCGCGATCAGCGCCATGAGCCCGCCCACGCTCGTCGAGCCGATCCGGTCCACCACGCGATCATCTCGCCCCGCCATCTCAATCAGCGGTCCGCACTGATCGCGCTCGCTCCCCCCGCCCACCAGCACCACCCGCTCCACCTTGCCGCTCGCGAGCAGTCTTTCACACACCGCCGCGAACCGCTCCGCCGGCCAGCGCTTCCCCGGCCAGCGCGATGTGGGCGCCACCACCGCATACCGCGCATCGCGCAGCAGCTCATCCGCCGTCAGCGCTTCCGCATCCCGCTCCGGCACATACAGCCGCATGTCCCGAACCACCTCCACACCTAGGTGCTCCACCAGCCGAAGCATGCGCTCCACCGTGTGCAGCTCGCCCTTCGGCGCTACCACCCGGTCCGTCAGCGCCATCCACCCAAGCTCCGCCGCATCCGCGTACCCCACGCGCCGCTTCGCCCGCGTCGCCCTCGTAAAGATCGCACTCCGCGCCAGCCCCTGACAATCCAGCACCAGGTCATACTCCGCCGCGGCCAGTGACCAAAGCCACGCCGCCAGCTCCCGCGCCACCGGCGGCGTCCACCAGTTCGCAAACCGCTTGCGCGCAAACGGCACCACGGCCCGCAGATTCGGATGCGCCCCCACCGCTTCCGCGAAGCTGTCCTGCACCATCCAATCGATCGCCGCGTACGGATAACCGCGCTTCAGGCACGCAAGCACCGGGACTGTTCGACAGATATCCCCCAGCGCGCTTGGCCGGATGATCAGGATTCTGCGGGGTAACTGTGGCTTCGAAGCGTCCATGCGGGTGGCCGGCTCAGGCCCGGGTGCTCGATCGTACCACCACGCCCCCGGACCTCGCCGCGTACACGTCCCCCCTTGATTTCGCCAGAAACTTGACACTAAATCTCCCTCTACTGGTACGATCAGGCGTCGCGATCGATCCCGCCGCCGCTCCGCGGCCGAAACCATCCGACCCACCCTCCCAACAACCATCCGCGGGGTCGGACTCTCGGTGCGCCATCCAGGCTCAGCAGGAAGACTCGAACTAGAAGGAACTTTCCAATGCTCAATCCATCTCGACCGCGCCCCCAAGCTCTCTCGCACGCCGCCGCGGCCGTCGCGACCCTCACGCTCTCAGCCGGCGCCCTTGCCCTCCATCAACCCGATAGCAAGCCACAGCAGCCACCCCCCGGCGATGTCTCCAATGTCGGTCCCGTCTTTGTCGCCGAACGAGCCGGCCTCGACGCATTCCTCGTGGACGAGCGCGACTCCAGACTCAAGGCCGCCCTCAAGCTCATCCCCACACGCCTCGCCGAGCTCCCGCAGGAGTTCCCCGAACTCCACCAGATTCCCATGCCCATGGTGCATATGGGGCTCGCGCTGCTCAGCAATCCCGGGCGCATCTCCCTCTCTTACAACCCCGCCGACCAGACCCGCGGTGGCTTCGGTATCGGACTTGTGCTCAGCTCACTCACCAAAAACCAGGGCGACGCATCCAAGACCCACGACGCCGTCAACAACCTCATGGTGATGGCGAATGTGCCCTTCCAATCGCAGCCCAGCAAGGAGTTCTCGGGGATGGGCGAGATGACGCTCCCCTTCGGCCTCCTCCGCTACGGGCCGCGCAAGGCGTCCGATGGTTCCCGCTACGAGGTCCACTTCGGCTCGGTCAGTGATCCCGAGGCCGCGTTCACGCACCTCCCCGCGCCCCGCGCCGGCTTCACACCCGTTCTCCGGGCCCGAATGGATTTCGCCCCGCTCACGCCCCTCATGAACATGTTCAAGATGATGGCCGCGGGCACGCCGCAGGCCGGCGAGATGTTCGAGAAGTTCGAGAAGTCAGGTTTCACCGGGCCCAACGCCAAGAAGTTCACCTTCATGATGGGCCACACCGCGGAGGAAAGCCTCTGCATCACGACCGTCGAGGGCGCGCGCCAGTTCGCGGAGTTGGGCTTGGTCGCCACCGAGCCCCTCACGACCGCCGAGCTCGCCGTCATCCCCGCCGACGCCGTGGTCGCATCGATCGCAAAGTGGAACCCCGCTTCACTCCGCCGGACCATCGACGAACTCATGGTCAACGTGCCGCAGGCTGTTGACTTCCGCGAGCAGTTCCAGGAGCACACCGGGGTCGATTTCATCGACGACATCCTCGCCACCATCGGCGGCACCGCCTCCGTCTACATGAGCGACACCACCGGCGGCGGTCTCACCCTCGGCTCGCTCGTGGCCGTCATCTCTCTCAACGACAGCAACCGCCTGCACAACGCCCTCACCAAGCTCGAGGCACATGCCAATGCCATGGTCAACGAGCATCATCACGAGGTCCGCGGCCACGTCGCCTTCAAGTCGTGGAACTACGAGGGGCATCGCATGCACACCCTCATGTTCCCGGGCCTGCCCATCCCCTTCGAGCTTACCTATGCCATCAGCGACAAGTGGCTTGTCTTCGGCGTTACCCCGCAGGGCGTTGTCGCAGCGGCCCAGCAGGCCTCCGGCAAGGGCGGCCCTGATCTCGCGTCCCGCGGTGTCTTCAACAACATGGTGCCCAAGACCGGCGCCATCTCCCTTTCGTACGTCGATACCGAGAGGACCATGGGCCGTGGCTACCCGCTCGTAACCATGCTTGGATCCGCCGTCTCCAACTTCGCCCGCTCCCCGCTCGCGCCCGACCGCGAGCCCGGCATGATCGTCCCGCCCTTCAACACGCTCAAGCAGGGCGCACGCCCGCGTATCTCCCTCGGCTACTGGGATGGCGACAACCTCGTGTACGTTGCCCACGGCAACCGCTCCGTTCTCGTGGACGCCGCAGGCGTGTTCGGCGCCATGGCTCCAGCCATGCCCTTCATCCTCGGCGGCATCGGCGCGGCGGCCGCCGCCATCGAGCAGCGCCAGCAGATGGAGATGATGCACACGCCCGACGACTTCGAGGAAATGGAAGAGGACGACGCCGTCCTTGAAACCACACCTCCTGAGGAAACCCCGCCTCAGCGCTTCTAATCCTGCTCCGGTCGCCAGGCCTCCCGCCTGTGCGAGTTTGAGAACCCGACACCGCCCGACACCGACTGCCCTCGCAGTCCGTGTTTTTGTTCGCCGCCACCGCCGACGTGCCACCGGTTCGCCGCTGCCCTGGGCGGCAACCCGGTGCGTTCGATCAGGTCACTTGACGGCGCGCGCCGCCGTACCGCAAGCTCCCTCGCACGCCCCTGTGTACGCTCCCGTCGTGACACGCATCGCCCTCCTTATCTCCACCCTTCTCACCTTCGCAGCCCCCTCCTTCGCAGCCCCCCCCGAGCCTCCCACAAGCGCCCTCCTCTGGTGGCGCCTCGACCCGTCCGGCTTTCAGTCCGCCGCCGCGCCAAGCACCGACCTCGAGCCCCTCCTCCGCGCCCTCGCCGCCAGCGGCATCATCGGCGATGACGCGGGCGGGATCGCCAAGGGCCTTCTCGCCGCCAGCGTCGTCGGCCGCGTGCCCCACACACTCTGTGTGCTCCCGCTCTCCGCAACAACCGACGACCCCGCGCCCCTTGCCTTCATCCTCGAACTCGCCGACCCCGCCGATCACAAGCCCCACATCCGAACCATCGAAGCCATCCTCTCTCCCGCCGCTCCCGTCGCGCCCAACAACACCAGAGATCCACAATCCACCAAGCCCCGCGGCACACAGTCCCCCCTCAAACTCCCCGGCGGCCTCACCGGTGTCTCCTACACCGAACCCGATTGGACCGCACAGCAAGAGCTTTCCTGGGTCTCGCGCCCCGGCGCCTTCACCATCGCGCTCGGCCGCGGCGCCCTGCCTCGCTGGCTTGAATCCTCCGCAAAGGCCGGCGTCCCTCAGCCATCCACTTGGCTCGCGCACCGACAGGCCGTCGCCGAATCGCGCCCGCCCGGCGCTGTGTTCCTCGAAGCCTTCGCGGATCTCAATGCGCTCCGCCGCGCCCTCCCAGTCCTTGTCGGCGATGGCAAGGTCGCGCAGCTCCTGAACGCCTGGAACCTCTCGAACGCGCGCCGCTTCATGCTTCACGGACGCTGGATCGCCCCTCTCGACGTCGCGAGGCGCGACCCGGCCATGCCCATCCCGCCCGCGCTCCGCAACCAGAAGCCCGCGCCCTACGCCGGCCCGCCGCTCCTCGCGATCGACGCTACGTGGGAAGCCCGCAGCGAGCCGCCACCCGCGCCCGGGAACAAGGGCGGCGCCGTCCATCGCCTTGCCCTCACCGAGTCCTTCTGGCCCGTCGCCGAGATCCCATTCCCGCCACCACCCGGCTCCTTCATCATGGTCTCGCGCAACAGCGCCCACCGATGGATCGATCTCGGCGCCGCCACCTACGGCGCCACGCGCACGCCCGATGGCCGCGCCCGCTTCGCCAACTCGCTCGACGCCTGGCGCTTCAAAACCGCGACCGCGCTCGATCGCCTCCTCGCCAAGATGAGCCCCTGGGTCATCATCTCCGACGTCCCCCGCCCCGCCGTCGCCATGATCGGCGGCGCCACCGTCTACATCCCCATGCGACCCGGCGCCGACGACGGCGCCATCGCGCGCGATCTCGCGGCCGTCCTCCAGAAGTTCCAGGACCGCGTCACCCAAACCCCCGCTGCGCACGGCTCCCCTCGCACCTGGTCGCTCCGCCTCGAGAGCGCCGGCGCTGTGCGCCTCATTTCGTGGGGACTCGTCCCCACCGGCTCGCGGGGCCTCGTCCTCGTCGGCGGGCTTGACCTTGGACTCGGCGTCGCCCCCGGAAACATCATCGAGCACAACCGCGCCTGGCTCGCCGAACAGAACGGCAAATAGGCTCGGGGGGCCGCCGCTCCGCCACTCTGTGCCTACGTCCCTTGGTCCCCTCCTACTCCGGCATCTCCCCGATCGCAATGATCGAGCACGCCAGGATCGGCTCGTACCCCGCCTCCCTCGCCGCGGCCACAACCTCCGGCTCATCGGCTCCCGGATTCAGCCACACCTCGCCCACGTCGTCGCGCTTCCCCAGCGCCTTCATCGCGCTGATCCCGAACCGCGTGGGCAGATACACCGTTACACGGTCGATCGGCCCCGGCACATCCGCGACGGTCTCATAGACCTCGAGCCCCTCGATCTCCGTCTCATTGGGGTTCACCGGCAGCACCGTGTGCCCCTCGCGCATGAACGCACGCACGGCCTTATTCCCATACTTCTTGCGGTCCTTCGAAGCCCCGATCACCATGACGCGCATCGGTTTGCTCCTGCTGCAAGCCCCACCTCAAAAATAAGAAACGCCCCGGTCAAAGCTGGGGCGTTTCTCTGGCCCGCACGGCAAACACAGGGCCGTCATAACGCGGCGGAACGAAGCCTGGAAAGAACACATAACACACGGGCGCCGCCGCGAGAAAGTGCCCACGGTTTCAAAATAGCCGATTACGCCGCGCCGTGCATAGGAAAATGCCCCACAACCGCCCAAGACGTGGCTCATTCATCAATCCTTGATGCGGCCGCGTCATCGGACCGATGACCCTTTGGCATTCATCCATTCATCCGGATGAACGGGTATAATGAATCGAGGCTCCTAAGCGGCAGCGGAGGGGTGGGGGGCGGCGGTTCAGCGATGCACATCCAGGACATCTTCGCGAACAACCCGACGACCTTCTCCTTTGAGTTCTTCCCTCCCAAGTCGCCCGACGCGGCCGATGCGCTCTTCGCCGCCATCGCCGAGTTCGAGGCCCTCAAGCCGACCTTCGTCTCCGTTACCTACGGCGCCGGAGGCTCCACCCGCGAGCTCACGCGCGACCTCGTCATCCGCCTCAAAGACTCCACCGCCCTCGATCCCGTCCCGCACCTCACCTGCGTCTGTCACAACGAGTCCGAGATCGGCGCCATCCTCGAGCGCTACGCCCAGGCCGGCATCTCCAACATCATCGCGCTGGGCGGCGATGTCCCCCGCCACCTCGCCGGCCACGACCGCGCCGCCGATTCCTTCCGCTACGCGGCCGACCTCGTCAGCTTCATCCGCCGCTCCGGCCTTGAGCCCGCGGGTACAAACGCCGCGCTCTCCGCGGCGAACGTCTCCTCCAACGGCACCGCGCTCGCCGCGACCAAGTCGCGCCGCGGCTTCGGCATCGGCGTCGCCGGCTACCCCGAGGGCCATCCCGGCACGCCCAACCGCATGGTCGAGCTGGACCTGCTCAAGGCCAAGGTCGATGCCGGCGCCGATTACATCTGCACCCAGCTCTTCTTCGACAACCACGACTTCTTCGATTTCCGCGACCGCTGCGACCTCCACGGCATCAAGGTGCCCATCCTCGCCGGCATCATGCCCATCACCTCCGTCCCCGGCATGATGCGCATGGCCGAGATGGCCCTCGGCGCCCACTTCCCCGCGCCGCTCCTCCGCGCCATCAACCGCACCGGCGGCGACCCCGACGCCGTCCGCCGTGTCGGTGTCCACTGGGCCACCGAGCAGTGCCGCGACCTCCTCGACCACCACGCCCGCGGCATCCACTTCTACACGCTCAACCGCTCCACCGCCACGCGCGAGATCTACCTCAACCTCGGCGTGCAGGATTCGCAGAAGCTCATGGCCCCCGCACCCGTCTGGCGGACGAAGTAACCGGGAAGATCTGATCCAGGTGGCACCGCTCTCCAGAGCGGCGTCTTCCTGGGGGGGTGGCACAGTCATCTGCTCTGGTGGCACTGGCGTCCCGCCGGTGCGCGTTGCGGCTGCCCGTCGCATGATCGACAGCTCGCTTCTCCCCGCCCGCTTCAGCGGGCTCCGCCGCACAGCGGCTCGTAGCCCGGCCTTTCAAGGCCGGGTAGACCATCTTCTCTTGTTCCAATCTTCTT
>JACMLW010000167.1 GCA_014379385.1 Phycisphaerales bacterium | reverse complement strand
GGCGGGAGCGCCCGCCTGCTGCGCAGCGGGCTGGGGTCGGCCTGCGGCCTCCGAGGAAGGCGGCTGCGCCGCGGATGTACCGGGGGTGGCTGCGCGGCGGGGCGCCGCTGCGCTCACCCCCGGCTATTGACGATCATCCCTTCGGGATGAAGAGGCCGAGTGCACGGGTTGCCGCCGGGGGTCCGTCGCACGCAAGAGAGTGCCGTCAACGGAGTGGCGGAGTATCCAGGAAGCGTCTGGAGCCGTCGCTGAAGCGACGGGGTCGCGCGCGTGCCGCGTGCTCCGAGGAAGGCCGCTGCGCGGCCGGGCTATCCGGGGGTGTCGCTCGGCGGAGCGCCGTCGCTCACCGCCCGGCTACTTTCGTTCACCCCTGCGGGGTGAAGACACCGACCACGTCAGCGCGCGTGGTCGATGGCACGGCTCGCCCCGCCCCAACGCTGGCGCGTGCTCCGAGGAAGCGCGGCTTCGTCGAATGGAGCCTACGGATAGAGTTACAAAGTCTCGCCCGGGTCGACATCAGATGGCGGCAAGGTCTTTCTTGTCGCGGTCTCCTCGCTGAGTTGGCTGCTCGCCGTGGCACGCCCTCGTCCCTCAATCAGCTCGCCATCGCGGATCAGGTTTGCCAAGTTCATGCTATCGAACGCGGTATCACCGCCGTGTGCCCTTAGGCGATCTCGGACTTCGCAGAACCTCTCGGATGCCGTGGCCAGTCGCTCGAGGCGGATGACCTTCAACTCGGCCAGCAGCACCATGCGCTCATGAGGGTCCGTTGCAGCCGTCAGCCTCTTGGCCAGCGCATTGCTTTCTCTTAGGGCGGCGGCTCGCTTCTTCATGTTGTCGAGCTCGGCTTTGGTTTCGGCACTCGCGATCTTCGCTTCGTTTTGAGCGTGGTCCGCGGCCGGCTTGGACAGTGTCGCTTGACGAATCTTCGCGATGTCTTGCGCGGCATCGACCGAGAATTGCTCGGCGAGCTTCTCGGCCACGTAGCCAGTCGCGACGGCGCCGTACGAGGGGCTTGACCCCGGCATTCGGACGGCCCATGCGGCGATCTTCTGGAGCAGCCGCATGCTCACGCGGGCACCTCGTCGGCTACGAATGCGTGCGCTGATTCGCGTCGGAATTCAAACCCCAGGCCACCTGCCGCGCGATGCATGTCGCTCAGGGCAATAAGGAGTTCCGCGACAAGATCTTCGTCTGCATCGCCCGGCTCCAGGTATACGTGAAGTGCTTCTGCTCTGACCTTAACGACGGGTTCCAACTCTTCGGACTCGGAAGGTGCATTCTCGGCGGGGGCGGACGCGTCCGACGATGGATTCTTAGCCGCGATTTGATCCGCAATCTCACGGCGATGTACGTCGATTGAGCGCGGAAAGTCGAAGCCGAGACGAGCTTTGCCATCCCTCGTGATGGACGCAACGTGGACCACGCCAAGCGGATTTTGCGGATCGCCAATGACTACCTCCTCACCCACTCGTCGCGAAATTACGACGTCACCAACGGATAGTACAGGTGCCTTGCGATTACTCAGTGGAAATATGGGCCGGGGAGGTTGGTCCTTGCCGTGGATCAGTTCTGTGACTTCGCGCCGCAGGATTACAATCGGGCGAGGGAACGCGAATGCGACTTGGACACAATCGTCCCGGACGTCCGTGACCTTCACATACCCAATGGGAGCATGTAGATCTCCGATGACGACTTCTTCACCGACACCTCTAGTGATGACGAGCATTGTCCCATTGTAACGACAAGCAGGATCCGCAACAACGGCGACATCCCGTGTCTGGCGTTTGGACAGAGACATATCCTGCGCAAGTCTTTCTCACGGACTGGCCGCGTGTCGCAGCGCGGTGGTGGCGTGCGTTAGTTCAATGCACGACCGACGCGAAACCGACGGTCGTGGCACCGGGGACGACGCGCGCGACTCAGGACTGGATGCCGGCGCGGGCGAGGTTGAGGCGGAGGAGGTTGGCGAGGACGAGCTGGTCGACTTCGGCGCGGCGGGTGGCGAGGGGGTGATCGGCGGGGAGGGGTTGGCCGGCGCCGGTATCGATCCAGACTTCGGCCCAGGATTCATCCCAGCCGCCCTTGCGATCGGTGGCCGCGTAGGCGGCGAGGACGGCGCGATCGAGGCGCTCGTGGGCGAGGCAGAGCCAGGTGGGGCGCTCGTTGTAGAGGTTGGTGAGGGTGCGCTTCTTGAGCTTGGGGTCTTGCGCTGCCGCGGCCATGATGGCGGAGTGACGGATGAGGGCGCGGGCTTCCTTCGGAACGTCGGCGAAGTCATCGGCGGCGTCGATGCGTTTGGCGATGGGGTCGAGCCATTCGGGGGGATTGAGCCAGCGCTCGCGCTGGGTATCGAGGTCCTTAGCCGCGGCGGCGATGGCTTTGTATTCGGGGTGCGAGGTCTTCTCTTTGGCGGGGGGCCAGGGGAGGGGGAAGGTTTCGAGGCAGGTGGTGGGCGTGTAACGCGGACGGTCTTCGAGTTGTGTGCCTTGGCGCAGCGCCCACAGTTCGTGGATGGCGGAGTGGAGGACGCCGAAGAAGTAATCGTCGGAGCGCGCGAAGACGATCACCTGCGAGTCGGGGAGAGTGGGTCGCCGGAGCCATGCGAAGAGACGGTGCTTGGTGACGCGAGGTGTGCCCAAGAAGCGAGGCAACTCGGCTACCTGTTTACGAAGCTCTGGCCGTGGCTCAACGTGCAGCCACCATCGCTCGGCATAAAGAGCTCGCCGGTTCTCTGCTCGTTCGGCTTTCACGTGCTGCTCGACATGGTGAAGCGGAGCCTCGTACCTCGATGCATCGCGCAGCTTCGCATCAGTTCCGAAATCCACAATCCACATTGAACGCGGACGACGGGTCAAATCGAGGCCATTGACCCACGGAACTACGACATCTGTGTTTGATCGCCCGGAGGAACTCGGCTGCTCCAACAGCGAGCGGGCCTTCTCCCACTCCACATCGAACGACCCGCCCTTCGTGTCACCCATGAACCCGATACTGGCATTACTCGGGAGCGATACCGCCGTTGTCAGGTCGGCACCGATCTCAAGGTCCGGCGAGATCGCCGTTACCCTCTTGCCATTCAGCATCCGCTCAGCCTGCGCGTCACTTCCAAAGCCGACCATCGAGACTCGAACCGCCGCGCCATCCAGCACCCACTCGCGGTCTGACCACGCCATGAAGATGTCGCCGGACTTCTTGATGCGCTCGAGGACGGTGCGGTTGTCGCCGCCGCGGATGCCCTGGGTGGCGAGGAGGCCCGCGCGAGTGTCAGGCTTCTTCTCGATCGCTCGGCGGCCAAGCTCGAACCAGTAGCAGCAGAGGTCTGAGGTCTTGGGCAGGTCGTATGCACTGAACAGAGCTTGCAAATACGGCTCGATCAGCCCCCACTTGCGGAAGAGCTTGGAGCCGAGGAAGGGCGGGTTGC
>JACMLW010000166.1 GCA_014379385.1 Phycisphaerales bacterium | reverse complement strand
CCGACACCCCCGCGAACGCCGCCGCCATCCCCGCGATCGGCGGACGCCCCACCGCCAGGTACAGCGCCGCCGCCAGCGGCGGCAGAATGATGTACCCCGCGTCGCTCGCCACGCTCGCGTTGGCGCCGATGAACACGATCACCGGCGTCAGCAGCTTCTGCGGCGTGATGAACGCCAGCGCCCGCATGAGCGCCGAGAAGAACCCAAACTTCTCCGCCAGCCCAATCCCCAGCATCGCCACGAAGATCAGCCCCAGCGCCGGCAGCGTCGTGAAGTTCCGCAGCATCGACGAGAGCATCCAGTACACGCCCTCGCCCGTCAGCAGGCTCCGCGGCACAATCGGCGAGCCGATGTTGACCAGTTCCGTCACCGGGTGGCCCTTCTCGTCGAGCCGCGGCGTCATCTCCGGCTTGCCGTCCGCGCCAAACACCGGGCTCCCCGCCGAATCGACCTCCTGCACCATCACCATCCGCGGCTGAACGGGCTGCACCTCCCAACCCAACGCCGTGCCGATCGCCGCCGCGGCGATGACCAGGCACGCCAAGATCACGAAGATCAGCGCCGGCTCGGGCAGCTTGTTGCCCGCCCACTCGATCCAGTCGAGGATGGACTTGGGTCGTGGGGTCTTCCGCGTCTGCTCGCTCATACAAAGCCTCCGGGACGCGGAGCGTACCCGACCTTGACCACGCCGACCCGACCATTCTCCCCGCCTCTAGCCCCGTAGCCGCTCGGCCACGATGTTCAACGAGAGCATGCAGACGGGCTTCCCGTTCTTCACATAGATCCAGTCCTCGACGTCCTGGCGCGCCACGCGCACCGAATCGCCTGTCTTGAGTGGAATGACACGAGGGTCGCTGTCGAGTACGCCGCTGATGCGGTCACCCTCGATCGCGTGCATCGGACGGTTGTTCCGCCGCTTCCGCCGGATCATCACAACCGCCACCGTGCCCATCACGACCACCGCCACGCCACCAATAACTACCCACAACATCAGTTCGCCTCCTCCAAATCGCGGCCAGGTCTGGGTCGCGTTTGTCAGGCAGCAACCAATCGCGCGTCATCCGGTCGTAACGGCCCGATGGGCAGATAAGTCATGAGGCCTGTCCCGCAGGGCTGTCGCCGCTCGCCCTCCGAAAGCCGCCCTAGACTCCACGTCGTCCCCGATCGCTTCATCCGTCCATCCGGATGAACGGCGATTTGCTTGAACCGTGGCCCCCGCGCCAGCCTCTTCACCGGAACCCCGCCATGCCGACGCTCTTCACTTCCGAATCCGTCTCGATGGGCCATCCCGACAAGGTCGCCGATCAGATCTCCGACGCGGTGCTCGACGCGATGATCGCCGAGGACCCGAAGAGCCGCGTGGCCTGCGAGACGCTCTGCTGCACCGGGCTGGTGGTGGTGGCCGGCGAGGTGACGACGACGACGTACGTGAACATCCCCGAGCTGGTGCGCGAGGTGGTCCGCGAGATCGGATACACCGCGGGCGACATGCGGTTCGACGCGGACTCGTGCGGCGTGCTGGTGGCGCTGAACAAGCAGTCGCCGGACATCGCGCAGGGCGTTGACAAGGAGGGCGCGGGCGACCAGGGCATGATGTTCGGCTACGCCTGCAAGGAGACACCGGAGCTGATGCCGCTGCCGATCCAGCTCGCCCACCGGATGGTGGAGCAGCAGGCCCACGTGCGACGCGAGGGGATCATCCCCGGGCTGCGGCCCGACGCCAAGAGCCAGGTGACCGTGGAGTACGACAACGGCCGACCGGTCCGCGTTGACACCCTCGTGCTCTCGACGCAGCATGATGCCGGTTGGAACGAGCGCCAGGATCAACTGAAGCGCGACGTCATTGAGCACGTGCTCCGCCCGGTGCTCGGGCAGTGGTGGAACCCGGGCATCACGGTGCATGTGAACCCGACCGGCCGCTTCGAGATCGGCGGGCCGCACGGCGACACCGGCCTGACAGGGCGCAAGATCATCGTGGACACCTACGGCGGCATGGGCCGGCACGGCGGCGGCGCCTTCTCGGGGAAGGACCCCACGAAGGTCGACCGCTCGGCCGCGTACATGGCGCGGTACATCGCCAAGAACATCGTCGCGGCGGGCCTTGCCGACCGCTGCGAGATCCAGCTCTCGTACGCGATCGGCGTCGCCGAGCCCACGAGCGTGCTGGTTGACTGCTTCGGCACCGAGAAGGCTGATCCCGCCAAGATTGCCAAGGCCGTCCGCGAGCACTTCGCGCTCACGCCGCGGGGCATCATCGAGTCGCTCAAGCTGCGGAACCCGATCTACTCGGCGACGGCGCGCCACGGCCACTTCGGCCGCAAGCCGTACGAGGGGCAGTACTTCGACCGCGTGAAGCGCCGCCACCTCGATAAGAAGTTCGAGTTCTTCGGGTGGGAGAAGACCGACAAGGCCGAGGCGCTGAAGAAGTCGGTCTGACGTTCAGGCGTCCGGCGCGCCCCTGGGGTCGGGCCTCAAACCCGGAGGCTCGCGGAGCGGCGCGCCCGGCAGGCGCGGCGTTGCAATCCCGGTGAGCCAGCCGAGCCCAGCGCCCGTCATGTTCGCGAGGCAGTCATCCACCACCGCCGTGCGCCGCAGCGCCGGGATGGCCTGCAGCGCCTCGTCGATCGCCGCGGAGGCAACGGCAACCACGAGCGGAACCAGCAGCAGCCGGCCGCGTCGCGGAGTTTCACGGGACCTTGCCCGAAGATATCCGCTTCGCACCAGCAGGAAGCTCCAGAGGCCGAACAACGCGATGTGCAGCAGCAGGTCCGGCCGCTTGATCGCCATCGGCGGCAGCTTGGCGTTCGGCCAGTGCGTCAGCGTGAACAGCACCGCGGCGTACGCCCAGAATGCCGCACGCCACCCGCCCTGACGCTTCAACGTGAGCTCCCAGTCGGTGCAGCACCGGGCGACGGCGCGCTCACCGGGGTGACGACGGAGATCTCGGGCTGGCTTGGCGCGCCCGCGGCACCCGACACAGTCGGCGAGCTCGCCAATGCCCCCTGGCCACGGCGAGCTTGCAGCGTGTCCCATTCGTTGATCACGGCCCGCGCCAACTCGGCGTAGTCGGTCGCTCCCGGGCATGTGGGCGCGTAATCAAAGATCGTCTGCCCGAAACTCGGGCACTCGGCGAGCTTGATGTTGCGGCGGATCGCGGGGCGGTACACGCGCGCGGCGCGCCACGGCACGTCCTGCCGGCGTGCCGCCTCGAAGAACGAATCGAGGTCGGCGACGACCTCTTTGCTGTGCGTCGTGCTCCCGTCGTGCATGCACAGGATCACGCCCGTCACGAATAGCTTGGGGTTCACCGAGCGCGCCACCGCGCCCACCGTTTCCAGCAGCTTGCTCACGCCCTGCAGCGCCAGGAAGTGCGCCTGCATCGGGATGAACACCTCGCGGGCCGCGGCCAGGGCATTGAGCGTCAGCACTCCCAACGAGGGCGGGCAGTCGATCAGCACGAACTCGAACGGCTCGGGGCCTTCCTGCAGCTTGGCGATCGCGCCACGCAGGCGCCCGATCCGGTCCGGCTGGCTCACCAGTTCACTCTCGGCCGCGGCGAGATCGGTCTCGGCCGCGATCACAAAGAGGTTGTCGCGCACCCGGCGCACCGCCTCCCGCGGGTCCATGGCCGGGTCGAGCAGGAGGTCGTAGACGGTGGCGCCCGGGGCGGCTCCCGCTCCCGGAGCAGGTTCGTCGCCGCTCGCGCCCAGGTGCAGCGTCGCGTGCGCCTGCGGGTCAAGGTCGATCACCAGCACGCGCCGTCCCTCGCGCGAGATCGCCGCCGCGAGGTTGACGGTCGTCGTCGTCTTTCCGACGCCGCCCTTCTGATTGATGAGGGCGATCAACCGTGCTGGGACTGGGGGCATGATGCGAGTATAGAGACGCGAGGAGTCGTGGCGCTGTCGCGCGGCCCACCCCACACCCCTTCCCTCAAACCGCGGATCGCGGAATGACCTGCGGGCCACCGGCGGGGATCGGCTCGCGCGCCGCCGCAACCGGACCGGTAAGGCCCCCGGCACCGTTCGCGGCGGATTCTCCCAGAGCCGCCGCCCTCGCGGCCACGGTGCCGGCCTTCCGGGCATCGAACCCGGCCGCCTGCTCCTCGATGTGCCGGCGCCTCGCGATCTTGATCGCCGTCACAATAATGAAGCTCGCGAACACCAGCGCGATCACGTAGGTCACGCGCCCGCGTCCCTCCGCCAGGGCCACGCCCAGGATCGCAAACCCGACGCCGATGGCGTAGAGCGCGAGCACCGCGCCCTTCACGCCGAGCGCCCGCTTGAGCATGTGGTGCAGGTGCTGGTCGTCCGGCGCGGTGAGCGGTTTGCCCGCCATCTTCCGGCGCACGATCGCGAGGGTCGTGTCCATGATCGGGATGGAGTAGATGATCAGGCCGGCGATCACCAGGTTCGTGCGCCCCGTATCGCCGAGCGTCATGATGATCACGATCGTACAGAAGCCGAGCAGCAGCGACCCGGCATCCCCGAGGAATATGCTCGCCGGGTTGAAGTTGTGCGGCAGGAACCCCAGGCACGCCCCGAGCAGCGACAGACACAGGATCACGCGCGGCCCATCCAGCACGCCGTCGTCAACCGCGGCCATCCCCAGCGCCACCACCAGGAGGCCAGCGGTCGCGATCGTCGTCGTCCCCGTGAGCAGGCCATCAAGCCCGTCGATCAGATTCGAGGCGTTGCACGCCCCGAGCACAAAGATCGCGATGAGCGCCGTGCCCGTCCAGTACACCAGGTCGACCGGGATCTCGACCCCGCCGCCGAGCGGGATGTTGAACGCCACCGTGCCGACGCCGTTCACCTCCGTCACCGGCACGCCCAGAGCCGTGGCCGCGGGCACCACTATCTGCTGCGCCAGCTTCACGCCCACGTTCTGGATCGCCAGCGCTGCGGCCGCCACCAGTTGCCCGGCGACCTTGATGCGCGGCGAGATCTTCACCACGTCGTCGATGAGCCCCGTGAGCATGATCACGGTCATGCCGAGCAGGATCGAAATAGGAACGCCGCTCGCCACGAGGCCGCCGGGGTTCTTCTCGGACGCGTGGAATCGGACGAGCCCGTGCAGGTCCGCCGCGTAGGCGAACAGGATTGCCGCCATCATGCCCAGGTACACCGCGGCGCCGCCGAGGTACGCGGTCGGCAGTTTGTGGCTCTTACGGGCCTCGAGCGGCCGATCGATGATCCCGTGCGAAACCGCCAGCCGCCGCATGATCGGCGTCGCCAGCAGCGACACCAGGAACGCGACCACAAATACGCCTATATAGTCGTACAGCACGTCCCAGCCCGAGATTTTGGAGGGCTCCGGCGACACCGCCGAGATCGCGCTCTTGATCGTCTCGCCGAGCCTGGCGTGGTCGGACTCGAGCGAACGCAGCCGCTCCAGCACGTGAGCGGCGCCGGCGCCCGTTCCGGCATCCAGTTCGGCGAACAGATTCGCGGGCAGCGCCGTCGTCGAGCTTGGGCCGGTCTGGATCATGTGGCCACGGCTCCCCGCGATCCCGCCGATGGCGAGCGTACCGCGCCCCGGATGACTTCCTCGCCGGTCATCCACGACGCGACGTCGCGGATCGTCTGATCCAGCCCGATTGCGGGCTCAAAGCCGATCGCCGATCGAAGGCGGCGCAGGTCCGGCTGGCGCTGCTTGAGGTCCTCGAAGCCGGGCCCGTACGCCCGGTCGTAGGCCACCAGCACCCTGCGCGATCGCGAGGCCAGCACGGAAATAACCCTGTCGGCAAGCGCGCCGATGCTCACCGGCACGTCCGACCCAACGTTGAAGACTCGCCCGTGGCACGCGCTGCTTTCCAGCAGGCGGGGGAGCGCCTGGGCCACGTCGCGCACATCGCAGAAACAACGGGTCTGCCGCCCATCCCCATAGACCTCGATGTCACGCCCCGCCAGCGCAGCGGCCACGAAGTTGGGCAGCACCATGCCGTAGTGCCCCACTTGCCTCGGCCCCACCGTGTTGAAGAACCGCGCGACCACCGCCGGCAGCCCGTGCTTCTGGAAGTACGCCTGCGACAGATACTCGTCGATCGCCTTCGAGCACGCGTACGACCAGCGCGACTTGCTCGTGGGGCCGTACACGACGTCGTCTTCTTCGGAGAATGGCGATTTATCGGCTTTCCCGTACACCTCCGACGACGACGCGATCATCACGCGCGTGCACGCGCCGTCCGCCAGCACGCGCCGCAGGAGGGCCGCCGTCTGCATCACGTTGGTCTCGATCGACGAGATCGGCTCGTCGATCACGAGCCTCACACCGACGGCGGCCGCTAGGTGATACACCTCGTCGAACGCGCCGGCCGCCGGGCCCTGCTCGCGGAGCGCGGTGGCGAGATCGGTATACACGCAGACCAGTCGTCCCGAGCCGTCGTCAAAGCCCGCGAGGTTCTCGCGCCGCCCGGTCGAGAGGTCGTCCACCACCACCACGCGATCGCCGCGTGCGAGCAGCAACCGCACCAGGTGCGAACCGATGAACCCGGCCCCGCCTGTCACGAGCGTGCGCCGCGCCCCGCGTTGGCCTTGGCCGTCGGTCATGACACCTGGTTCTTCTGGTACTCGTGAGTCGCCTTGATGTTGCGCTTGAAGTACCCGCCGGCGCTCGAGCGAACGGCGTTGACGATCACGCCGAGGAACTCGGCGCGCGAGTCGGAGAACTGCTGGTGAAGCCTCGCCACCAGCCCACGCTTCTCGGCGCCCGCGCGGACCACCATCGCCACCGCATCGACCCGCGACGCCAGCGACAGCCCGTCGCCCGACACGATCGCTGGGGCCGCGTCGATGAGCACCAGGTCAAACTTCGACGACATCTCCGCCACAAGCTTCCCCATCGCAGTGGTCGCGAGCCGCTCCGGGAGCCCGCGGCTGGACGGCGAACCCGCCGCCATCACCGAGAGACCCCGCACCGCCGTCGGCTGGATCGAATCCTCGACGCCGGCGTTCCCGGCAAGCACGTCGCCCAGCCCCGGCCCGTCGGGAAGCCCGAATACCTTGTGGACCATCGGCCGCCGGAAGTTGGCGTCGATAATCAGCACGTTTTTCTCCGCCGCGGCATACCCCATTGCGATATTCGTGATCACCGAGGTCGCGCCCGACTCGGGCATTCCGGCGATCACCAGCAACGACTTGTGCTCGGCCTGATCCATGCGCTTGGCGATCACGCCGCGCACCTGTCTAAAGCTCTCCGTGACGACGCCCGTGGGACTGTCGCGGAATGCGGTGGCCACGTTGGCGGGGCGAGCGGGATCCTCCGACGCGCTCGGGATAACCCCGAGGATGCGCAGGCGCGGGATGAGCCCCACGTCCGACGGCCCCTTCACGCGCTGGTCCAGCACCTCCCGCAGCACGATGAGACCCGCGGTGAGGCCGCCGATGAGGAACACACCCAGCGGCACCATCATGAAGATCCTCGGGAACGACATCGTGTCCGGGATCTCCGGGTAGCCGATGACGCGCACCCGCTTGCCGATCTTGTCGTTGCCCAGCGCGTTGAAGTTCGTGATCGCCTGCTCGGTGATCGATTCCTTCTCGCGCAGAATGTCTAGGTTGCGATCGATGCCCTCGAGTTCCTCGAGCGTCTTGGTCAGTTCGATGCGCTTGGTCTCGGCGATGGCGAGGGCGGCGTCGATCTCGCGCAGGCGGGCGGTTGTGGACTCGAGCCCCGTGTTGGCCTTGTCAACCGCGGTCTTGAACAAGTTGGCGAGCGCCTCGTCGAACTTCGCAGCTCGCTCTCGCTTCTTGGTCTCCAGCAGGTTCTTGAACGAGATCACCTGCTCGTGGTTGTCGAGGAGCCCTTTGAGCCGGAGCGCGTTGAGCTCGGCCGTGAGGTTGCTGATCTCGGCCTCCATCTGCCGGACGTTCATGTCGGCGCCCGCCTCCTCCCGGAACCGGTCCGGGAAGTTCACGGCCTTGTCCTCGTTCTGGAACGAGGCGTACTGGTTGATCAGCGTCTCGGCCGTCGAGCGGTCGTTGGCGATCGTCACCCGCTCCTGGGTCAACGCCTGCACCTCCATCGCCACGGCCTGCATGTTTGACCGCAGGTCGTCCACCTTCCCCGTGCCGATCAGCACCGTCCGGCGATCCTGCTGGGCCCGTGTCCGCTCCTGGATCTGCATCAGCTCCGCGGAGAGCACCTCGCGACGGTCGCCCGTGCTCTCCTTGGTCGTTTTCTCGAGATCCTGCTCGAACGCTTGCATCACCGAGAGAACCAGGATCTGGGCTACCTTTGGGTCGCGCCACGACGCCGACAACCGGATCAGTTCCGTCTCCGGGATGACCCGCGCCCCGACGATCTTCTTGAGCTCCCGCACCGCCGTTCGCGGCTGGTAGTTCCCCCCGACCAGGAACTGCTGCCCCCACATGCTCTTGCGGACATCGCTCGTCTCGACCGCCGCCTGAAGGATCTTCTCCGCCGTCATCAGCTGGGCCTGCGTCCCGATGAACCGCTGGAACTCGTCACGTCCCTGCGTTCCGGGCTCGTACTCCCGGATGTTGTACACCGGGTTCACGCACTGGAACACGGCCGACGATGACCATGACGGCCGAACCTTCTGCAGAACAAAGAACGCCGCGGCGCCGAGCACCGCCCCGAGCACGACCGATGCCACCAGCACCGGCGCGTACTGCCGCATGAGCTTGATCGGGTCGATGGTCGCGAGCCCGAGCTGCGGATTGCCCGCGCTGGGCGCGGAGCGAGCGGCCTGGGGTGTCGGCGAGCGATGTGTTGAAACGGTTGTCATCGTCACTCTCTGGTGCTGTAGCGTGGCCGACCCGGAACCACCCCAAGATCAATCACATAGGGCTAGTCACATAGTCTTTTCGGCCGTTATGCGGCCCCGCTTGGCCCGAACCTGCTGCCCCCCCCCATCACCACCACGCCCCCACCCGCCCAATCTTCCTCTCGCAATCCCCACTCACTTTGTTCCCGCGATCTCCTTGCGCAGTTCGCTCACTCGGTCGGCGTACGCCGCGGCGATGTCGGCATTCCCCCTGACCTGGGTATCAAGCTGCTCCGTGAACCGGGCGGCGGACGACTTATCCCCCTGTCGCAGCTTGAGCTGCGCGAAGTGCAGGTAAACGGATGACTTCTCCAGTGGGTTCGCCGCCAATGACAAAGACCGTGTCAAGGCCGTCTCGGCCTCCGGCAACCGTCCAAGCTCCAAATAGACGGTGCCGAGCGTGTCGAACGCGCTCGAACTCCGCGGCAGCATCCTTGCGGCCACCTCCGCGTGCGGGATCGCATCACTTGGCCGTTTCAGGTCAACCGCCAGCGCAAACGCAAGGTTATTCGCCACTTCTCCGTTCTGAGGGTTGGATTCCAGGGCCTTGCGGTAGTACCGAACGGCGTCCTCGTACCGTTTCTCGACGTACGAGATATTCCCGAGGAATCGATTCGCCGACCCCGCGATCTGCGGATTGGCCGAGGCGGCCTGTCCCTCGAAGATCGCGATCGCCTGCGGGCGTTTTTCCGGGTTCGACTGCAGCATCGTTGCGATGCCGATCGGGAACCACCCGGTGTGGCCGCCCGGCGGCTCGAGGTCCTTGAGCACCCTCTGGATCGCGTCGCTGGTCTTGAACGCCGTGAGCAGGCCGTTGAGGAAGTTTTGCACGGCGCCCGCGTCCTCCGGCGACGTGAGCTTGAAGGCCGCGAGCACGTCCGCGCGCGCCTGCTCCGGCCGATTGCCGGTGCCGTTCGCCCACGCCCTGAGCAGCAGCATGGCCGGGGCCAACTCGACCTTGGCCTCGGGGGCGCTCAAGACTTCCGTGGCGCGCAGATGGTCCGGCGGCTGCTGGTTGAGGAGGGCGCTCGAGTAATACCCGGCAACGATGGGGGTCTTCTCCAGTTCCCAGGCGCGCTTGAGGAGCACCACCGCCTCCGCGAAGCGCCCAGTACCCGAGTAGATCGTCGCGGTCGAGAGCATCCACGGCACCGAGTTCGGCTTCGCCGCCAGCGCGTCGTTGGCCGCCCGCAGCGCCTCGTCGATGCGTTCCCGCGTCATCAGCGTATTGACGAGCTGTGCCCTCGCATCGTCGTTGCTCGGGTCCGCGGCCACCAGCTTTCGCAGCTCCTCAACCGCCTCGTCGGCCATCCCGGCCTGTAGCATGCTGTCGATCAGCAGCCCGCGGGCCGGCGCGAACTTCGGATCGCGCCGTAGCGCCTCGCGTAGGTCCGAGAGCGCATCGCCCCGGCGCGTTTCGTCCCCCGTCGCCAGCACGAAGTCCGCCCGACGGTAGTACACCAGTGGTTCCGCCGGCGCCAGCCGGACCGCGTCGTCAAAGTACCGGCGCGCCCGCACAGCGTCCTTTTGACCCGCCGCGGCCTGCCCGAGCATCATCACCAGCTCCGCGTCCTTCTCGGCGGTGTCCCCGAGCTGCGTGATCGTCCGCTCCGCCTCGGCGTGCCTGCCGAGCAACATGAGGGTCTCGGCCACGGCCTTGAGAAGGCGGTTGCCCTCGTCCGCCTCGGCGCCGCCCAGCGCTTTGTTGAACGCCTCGAGTGCCGCCTCGTACTTGCCGAGCCGGAACGCGAGCATCCCGAGCTCGCGATCCGCAGCCATCGTCTTCGTGTCCTGGTGCGCACGGCCCCGCGCCAGCGCGGCCATCGCATCGTCGTTGCGGCCCGCGGTCGCTAAGAGCTGCGCCATCAGCAGGTAGGGCTGCGCGTTCCGCTCCGCCGTCGGCAGCGACTGCACGTGCGCTTCGAGCAGATTCACGGCGCCGTCCACGTCGCCGCGCGCCGCCATCAGCCGCGCGCCGAGTTCCGCCTTCGACGGCGCATCGAGCGTGTCCTTGCCCTGCTCCAGCTGCGCCGCCGCATCATCAAGCTTACCGCCACCGATCAACGAGAGGATCAGCAGCACGCGGTTGCGGGAATCGCCCGGACGGGCGTCGAGCATTTGCTCTCGGAATAACTGGGCCCGCCGCGGGTCTCCGCCGGGGGCCTGACCCTCCAGCGAGAGCCACATCTCGATGAACTCACTGTCCGCCTCGCCCAGGGCCATATTCTCGCGCGCCGTCGCCAGCGCCTCCGCCCCCTTCTCGCTCCGCATCTGCGCCCGCATGAGGCCCTTCACGACCGCCACGTCCGCCGACCGCAGCCGGAGCGCCTCGCGGTAGTTCTTGATCGCCTCATCCGCCTGCCCCGACGCTATGCTCACATCGCCGAGATACCGGTGGATCATCGGGTTCAGGCGATCGAGCTCCGCCGCCTGCCGCAGTATCGTCAGCGCCTCGCCGAAACGCTGCTCGTACATCGCCAGGCGAGCCTTGAAAGTCAGCCCGCGCAGGTTATCGAGGTTCTTCCGCTCACCCAGCTCCGCCAGCCTCGTGACTTCCGCGTTGTCTCTCCTGAGCACCGCGCGCTGCAGCAGATAATCAACCACCATCGCGTTCTCGGGCTCCGCCGCCTTCGCCGCTTCGAGTTCCTGATCAGCCTCGACCTGCTTCCCCGCCCGCCGGAACACCTCGGCCCTCATCAGCTTCTTGCGGATGTCGTCTACCTGCATGAGGTCGATCGCCGCAAGCGCGGCCTCTATCGGATCCTTGAACGCGAGCTGCGTCTCCAGGCTCTTGAGCGTCGCGTCGTTCGGATGCACCGCGAGCGCTTCGCGCACCGTCTGCGTCGCCCCGTCGCGGTTGTTCATCGCCGCCTGGACCTGCACCAGCAGCGAAACCACCCGTGGGTCGTGGTTGTTCGCAGATACGCTGGACTTCAACAGTTCCGCCGCGCCCGCCAGGTCGCGCTTCTCCCCGACCAGCAACTCGCGCGCCGCCGTCAGGTCGCGGATCACCGGGTCGGTCGAGCCCGTGCCCTTGGTCACCTGCGTAAGGGTCTCGGCCATTTCCGCCGCGGCCTGGTTCGTTGGCTCGAGCTCCACTACACGGGCCAGGTGCTGGCGCGCCAGCTCGTACTTCCCCTCCGCCAGTTCCACGCGCGCGAGCCCGATGAGCGGCCTCGTGTCGCCCTGCAGCCGCTGCTCGGCCCGCTCGAACTCTTGGCGCGCCGCCCCCAGGTTGTTCTGCTTTCGCAGAACCTCGGCCAGCATAAGGATCGCCAGACCATCCGGCGAAGTCGTTGTGTACTGCGTCAGCAGCGTGCGTGCCGCCGGCAGTTCGTCCTGCACGTACGCGAGCTTGCCATCCACGAGCAGCAAGAGCGCCGACTCCGAGCCAACGTTCGCCGCGAGCTGATGACGGATCTGTTTCGCCCGCGCGATCACCTCGTTGCGCTGCGCCGCGGTCAGCTCCGGCCCCAGCTGGCCCAGCAGCGAGTCAATCTGCTTGCTCAGCGCCTGGTCGCGCAGCGAGTAGAGAAACAGACCCTTCAGGCTGATCGGCCGGTCCGGCAACTCGATAATCCGCTTGAAGATCTGCTCCGCCTCCTCCGACCGCCCCGCCCCCTGCAGGAAGTTCCCCTTCTGCATCAGCAGGAACCCGTCATTCGGATCGTGGGAGAGCGCGTGATCGTAAAGCGCCAGCACCTGCTCCGCGCCAAGGCCGGGCGTCCGCCACACGAGGGGCGCCGCTCGCAATAACAGCGCCGGATCCAGCTTGTCGGGCGGCGTCTGCCTGATAGCCTCCGCTTGCTGAACGACCAGCGGCTTGATCTCCTCGAGCGCCACCAAGGCCGACTTGCCGTCGCGCAGCCTGGTGTTCATCTCCATGAACACCAGGTCCGCCGCCACGCGCGCCGCGTCTCCGTGCGCCGCCATGTGCGTCGCCAGCAGGTCGCGGGCCTTGGCAAGCTCCGCCCCCGCCTGCTCCGACTGCTTGGCCAACTCAAACGTTCGCGCACGGTCTCGCATCAGCGTCGCCAGGCCGGTCACCGCCTCCTGGTCGGTCGGGTCCAGTTCAAGGGCGGCGTTGAAATCCGCCTCAGCCTCCGCCCGCATTTCGGGCGTGAGCTGAACGCCCGTCTCCAGCATCCCGATCCGAGCCATCCCGCGGTAGCGACGCAGCGACTTGGCTTTCTCCGGCCCGCCCTCGAACGTCTTGATTGATTCGCCCACCAGCCCCGCGAACTCCTCCCAGCGCGTCAGGTCGGCGCCGAACATCCGCAGCCGCTGGTAGACCTCCTCGAGGTACCGCTCGTACCCGCTGATGTCGTCCCCCTTCGCGCGCGCCAGGGTCTGCAGCGCCCCGGAGTACATGTTCACGTAGATCGACCGGTACTCCTGACGCGTCTCCGGCGTCAGCTGCTCCATCGAGTCGATCCACTTCTCGAGGTACGCGGCGTTGGTCTGGTCCTTATTGACCGCCTTGGAATAGGCCTCCTCGGCTTTCTTGAAGTCTCCCTTGGCGACCTGCGCATCGCCCATCGCGATCAGCCGCTCCGGGCTCCGCTTTGCGGCCTTGTACGCCACCGCCGCGACCGCGACGAAGACGGTGCACATCACGATCGAAAGGATCACCACGAACCGCGTGTTCACACGAGACGCCATAAGTCCTCTTTCAAGCGCTCAGCGCCGATCGTTTCGAGCCACTCTTGCCCCAAACCCCTCCACGACACCAATCCCGGACCCCGCCGCCCCGCCCTTCGCATGCCCTTCCCCGCCGCCCGCCGGCGACTTGGCCGGATACCGCCCCGCCTCCACCTCGGCCCAATCTGGAACGCACCGCATGATCTCGGGCAGCAGTTCGCTCAGCAGCATCGCCGCGTACCGCGTCAGTTCCTCGTGGCTCGTGGCCTGCGGCGAATCAAACTGCACCTTCAAGAAGTACGCGTAGTCCGCCTTCAGATCAAACGCAAGATCCCGCACACCTTCGGCGCCCGAGCACGTCTGCCCGTTGGCGATGAAGAAGTACCCCGCGAACGACTGGGCGCCATTCGTCTGATTCAAAAACCGCGACACCCGCATATCGATACCCGCGGGATCAACCGTGCTCCGCACGCTCCCGCCCGGGTTATCGCTGTACGGGTGATACGCCAGCCTCGCCCGGTAGACCGACCTGCCAAACTCGCGGCTCTCGTCCTCGAGCCTCGTCCAAGCCGAGACATCAACCGGCACCCGCAGTGTCGGCGTGGCCAGTTCCGCTAAGTCCCACCCATGCCCCACCATGCACCGCTCGGGCACGTGCGGCACCGCCTCGATCATCCCCGTGTAGTACGCCAGGTGCAGCGTCACCATCACCGGCTCCGTGCGCCCCGGGGGCGCCTCTTTGGAGCGGTACATCCGCGTCACGAAGTTCTCCGTCCCGAGCTCCTCCATCTCCTCAGCACTCACGCTCGCATCATCGCCCACTCGCACCCACGACGCCGTCTCCGCAGGCAGCGCGTGCATCTTCCGTCCCTCCGGCGCCTCAATAGGCTGCTTCCGCAGGTGGATCTCCAGCGCCGAAACTACATAGTTCATCCCCGCCGCGGCACCCACGAGCAGGACCATGCAGACGACGAAGGCCGGCCTGGCGAGGCGTTTCCACGCGATCATGGCGCCCCCCCCTTGCCGCCGGCAATAGGCACCGCCTCCGGCCGGGCCGCGCGCTGCAGCACCCACAGAATCCCCATGAACAGGAAGAAGCCTGGGATCAGCGTCAGCGTCCCGATGAACGTGTGCGCCTGACCCGAGGCGAGTTTCGGATTCACGAGCGATGCCGCGCCCAGCGCCGCCACCCGCAGGATGTTCATGAACAGGGCCACCGGAACCGCCATCATCATCAGCGCCACGCGCTGCCACCACAGGCTCGTCGCCACCAGCGACACCGCACCTGCCAGCGCCATGAACGCGATGACCGTCCGCATCCCCGCGCACGCATCCGCCACGTTCAGCGGGATCGATCCCCCGTTCGCCGGCAGGATATCAAGCACGTTCCCCGAGATCAGCGTGTTGATCCCAACCAGGTTCAGCAGCAGGTACGCCCCCTCCGACGCGATCAGCTTCATCGGGCCCGTGACCCGGATCATCCATAGCTCCGCCACCGTCACGCCGAACACCAGGTAGGCGATCGGCAAGAATAAGTGCTTCATGTACCCCGGCCCCAACAGCAGCAGGACCGCGCCGAACAGCGTCAGGATCATCGACCATCCCTGGGCCATCGGGATGTTCCGACCCGCCGTGAAGAAAACAAAGCACGCGATCCCCAGGAGCATCACCGCCAGACCCGGCCAATAGGTCCGCGACTGCTCCTTCGCCAGCGCCCCGCGCCGCTGCCAGATCACATACAGGCTCACCAGCGGCACCACATACGCGTGACCCCAGTCCGCCGGCTCGCGCCTGCAGTATAGGTTCTGCACCGTCAGCCACGACCAGAACAGCCACACCAGGGCCGCCCCCACCAACCCGATCATGAGCCACCCCGCCGGCGATGGCATCACCGCCGATCTCGCGACCCCGGCCAGCGCGCGCGGCGACCCGCCCCCTGCCGGGCGTTCACCCGCCGTGCCTGTGCTCATCGGAACGCTTGACACCCGACGACAACTCCGACTCCCCGTTCCCGGACATCCCCGCCTCCCGCATGGCCCACACCAGCGATGTGCCTACTACGGCCCCCCAGTGCCCCGGTTCAAGAGACAGACCGATAACAGGCGGGCGATCAGCCGTTGAGCCCCCGTCCCCCGACCTTCAGCTCTCTATCGACCGTTGCCCCCTCGGGCCTCACTGCTGGAAGTTCGTAGGCGGCGCGCCGAATACGTCGGTTCCGAAGTTCCGGTCCAGAATGAACCCGTACCCATAGCTGGCCCGCAGGCCGCTGCGGATGACCGCCAACGGGTACGCCCAGAAGTTCGTTCCGAACGTCAGCAGGTCATCCGGCTTCAGGTAGATGTCAGGCTGCGTTCCTTCCTTGATCGCCTTGTAGTTCAACCGGATCGTCGCCTGTCGCTTGTCACCGACCATCCGCGTCAGGTCAACCCGCTCCGGGATCGCGATCCCCGCCAACCCACCCGCCGACGCGATCGCCCGCGTAAGCGTGATCGACCCGCCCGGCGGCAGCCCGAACGCGCCCGGCCGCGCGATCGTCCCCTCCAGGTAGTAAAACCCGTCGTTCGCCGCCGGAATCCGGATCACGTCGCCCGGCCGCACGATGATGTTCACCCGTGCCGAACCCGCTACCAGCGGGGCCATCGGCACCTGAATAACTCGCTGGGTGACCAGCGCATCGGACTCCGAGCCGCCGTTGGCGAATGCTCGCCCATCCGGGCCCGCCTTCACCCACTTGCCGTCCAGATACACCCAGTTGTATTTCTGATCCGGCGCCGGCAATGGCGGCTGCGCGGCGTCCCCGTTTGACGGAGCTACGGCCCGGTCTCGATTGCCCCCGGGCGTTGTGTCCGGCAGCCCGATCGGCGGCCTGGACGGCTGCTCTCCAGCCGGCTGATCGGCACCCGCTGCGCCGGCGTCACCCGTCGGCGACGCGTCTCCACCCGCAGGCGTTTCCACAGGAGCGGGGGCGGGGTCCGGACGCGAGAGCTCGTCGATCAGATCGATCATCCGATCGCCCTGCTGCCCTGCATCAATCGGCGCTTCCTCGCCCGAGGGCGGCGCTGCCTCCGCGCCCGGCAACGCCGATTCCTGAGTCAGCGGCACTTGCCGGATGACATATACATAGTTGACCGATTCAGTGAACCCACCCGCCGATGTCAGCGCCTCCAGCAGCCGGTAGTCCGGCGACGGGATGTTGTACATCCCCGGCGCTGCCACCGCCCCGAAGATGCTCACCATCTGTTTGCGCTGCGACAGCGGTATCACCGATACCGCCGCATCCTTCATATAGCCCCCATCCTCCACCGCCCGCACGATCTTGTCCTTCGCCTGGGTCGGCGTCAGCCCCTGCACGTTGATCCGCCCCAGCCGCGGCAGCTCGATATTCCCCTCCTGATCAACCTGCACCTGGAGCGGCGCATCCACCTGCCCGACGCGGAAGAAGTCCCGGATCGTGATCGAGAGCGCATCGCCCGGCGCGATCGCCGACGCCGCCACGAACGGGATCAGATCTTCCGGCGTGACGTCGCTGTACTCGACGAAGTCGCTGTCGGCCGACTCGATCGCAGTGAGGCGCTCCAGGATCGGCACCACCGTCGGCGTGTGCTCCCAACGACCCACCACGCTCGGATCAAGGAATGAATCCACCTCGCACCCGCCCATGGCGAGCATCAGGCCAGCGCCGCCCGCCGCGCTCAGTACAAACGCCGCGCGACGCTTCCAGTTGCCCCGGCTCCCCACTACCACACTTGCGTTCTCGGGTCGGCTCACGGCCCCGCTCCTTCTTGCTTCTCGGCCCACCGGCGGCGATCGCCGCCGATCTCCCCACCCCCAACACACCTCCGCCCCGATGTGAGGCGGTGCTACGGCCCCGCGACAGGGCCGGTTCAGACCAGCGCCGCAGGGCCACGAGCATACCCGGCTCGCCCAGTGACCGGCGCGAACCGACGGCCGCCGCCTCCGTCGCGGCGTGATCAGGTCACAGAATATCGGACGAACACGCCCCGGGCCTGCGTCAAACCTCGCAATCTCGGCCCCTCGCTCCCGCCGGCCCTCCTGCGCCCTCACTCCTCCCGCGCCGGCTTCGCGGCGGGCTCGGCCTGGCCGCCGGGCTCCGTCCGTCGCCGCCTTGTCACCGGCTCTCCTTCGAATCCGACCACGCGCCAGACCGGGAACTCCGTATCCTTATGAAGGAACGAGTCAAGCGCGTTCCACGTCACCAGCCCGTCCTCGCACTCCGGCTCGAGCAGGTAGACGATGAGGTTCCCGAGCGGCTGGTCCGCGCGCACCACATAGTGCTTGCCGGTAACCGATCGCTCCTCAACGACGCCCGTGACCGACACCCTCGCCAGCGTGTGCCCCTGAAACGGGCGCGTCGCCTGCGAAACGTCCGCGACGCGGTAGACCTCGAACACCGCCTTCGTTTCTGAACTCTCGCCCACCTCGATCCCATGCACCCGCAGCTTGTCCGCCAGCGCATCCAGCTCAGGCACGCCGGCACCGAATACGTACCCCCACGGCCGAACGACCTGCACCACCGGCGCGGTGCCGTCCATGAGTTGAACGACATACTCCTTCTTCTCCCCGGTCGAGACCCATCGCCCGTCCCTCAACTCCTCGACGAATCCCTCGACTGTTTCCTTCTTCGGGCTCGCGATCGGCCGCGAGCGGATCGTCACAAGGTCCGCCGCATCCAGAGGAAGCTCCCTTCCCCCCGCGATTGTTCTTGCATCCGCCGCGTTCATGGCCTTCTTGATCTCTTCGGCGTCGATGGCCGCGCAGCGCAGCACCTGATTGCAGAACTCCCTCGTCGCCAGCACGCGGTCCTCATAGCTCTCGTAGGAGTAGGCCTCGCTCAGGATCCCGATCCTGTTCCGCAGCCCGATATAGGACGTCCCGTACCGCCCCTCCGCAGGAAAAGTCTCCCACCTCGTGTGCCCGCGCTCCCCGCCGAACGCCCCCTCGAAGTTGCCGTACCAGAACGCCTTCTTCCCCGTCGCCTGCTCGAACCCCCAGTCGATAGACCCCACCATGCTGTTCCCAAACGCCATCATCAATGCATCACCAGCCGGCACCCGCGGCCCCGCGTACGTGAGCACGTACTGGTGGTACGACCCGTTGGTCGTGTGCGTGTCCACCACGATCGCCGGATCCCACTCGTTCAGGAACTTCACCAGCGCCCTGGTCTCCGGGCACTCCAGCTTGATGAAGTCGCGGTTGAGGTCCATCCCGGCGGCGTTCTCGCGCTGCCCCATACCCTCCTCCGGCCCGATCTGCCCGGGCCGGTTGTTCTTGCTCACACGCTCGTTGCCGTCCGTGTTGTAGATCGGCGCGAAGACGACCACCAGCTTCTTGAGCAGGCGGTGATCGGGCTCCAGTGCCAGTTCGCGCGCCAGCATCGGCAGCGCTTCCTTGCCATCCACCTCGCCCGCGTGGATGTTCCCCAGCAGCAGCACCAACAATCTCCCATCGGCCTTCGCCGCCGCGGCTTCTTCCGCCGTCTTCACCGGTGGGTCCGCCACAATCAGCAGCGGGATCTCGCGCCCCTCGCCCGACAAACCCATCGACGCCCGGTGCGCCACCGTGCTCGCCGCGCCGATCGCGTCCAGCAACGCTACGACATCGGCGTGCCGCGCCGTCGCCTTGTACCCCGACTTCTCCGCCACGGTCAGCAGACGCTCCGGCGGCGCGGCCAGCATCAGACACGCCAGAACATACGCAATCATGCTCGCCTTTCGGTACGCGGCCCACTCGATCGCCCCAAAGAGAAATCAAAGGCATTCAAACGCGAGATCGGCTTCGTCTCGCTGTCGCCGAGCCCTGTGCCTCAACGCTAGAGATCCCCTCTTCTCTTCGCGCTCTTCGCGTTCACAACTTTTCTGTTCTCTGGGCCTCCGTGTGACCCTCTACTTCCTCTCCCCCGCGAACATCCACTTCGCCTCCGTCTTCGGCTGCTCATCCCGCAACGACGCCCGGATCAGCTCGATCGGGATCGGCCCCTCCAAGAGCACGCGGTCATTGAACTGCTTGTCCGTCATCGCGCCCCGCCCGCCGTCCTCCCCCTCTACCAGCTCCCGATGCAGCGCCCGCATCTGCAGCGCCCCCACCATGTACCCGCACTGGTATAACGGCGAGTAATCCCCGCCGATGTACCGGCGCACCTCGCTCGTCGCCCCGGATCGCTCGTGCCCCACCCGCTCCACCAGGAAGTCGATCATCTGCTGCGGCGTCATCTCATCGAGATGAAACCTCAGGCTCACGATGATCCGGGCGCACCGGTGCATCCGCCAGAACAGCATCCCGATCCGGTCCTCCGGGCTCAGCGGATACCCCAGCTCCCACAGCCTCATCTCCCAGTACACCGCCCACCCCTCCACCAGGAACGGCGTAGAGAACGTCTGCCGGTACGGCCTGGACCGCGCCGCCACATACCCCTGAAGGTGATGCCCCGGGATCAGCTCGTGCGGCGTCACGATCCGCGAGAAGTGCCTGTTGTTCCCCCGCATCGACATCAGCTTGTCCTCATGCCCCATGCTCTCCGCGGCGTACGCCACGCCCATGTACTGCCCCCCGTACACCGCGAACGGCAGCGTCTTCTGCGACTCCGGCGAGAGCATCCGCAGGTGCCACGTCTCCTCGCACAGCTCCGGCACGCTCACCAGATCGCGTTCCTTCACGAACGCGATCGCGAACCTCGCCTGCTCCGCCACCAGGTTGTCCTGCTCGCCCGGCGCCGCGTGCGCCGCCTTCACCTTGCCCAGTGCTCCCCGCCAGTCATCCCCCAGCCCCATCTCTGCCGTCGCCCTCAGCATCTCCGCTTCGCACCACGCGAACTGCTCCTCCGCGATCGCGATGAGTTGCTCCGGCGTGTACGCGATCATCTCCTGCTTGAGGTCCGCGAGCAGCGTCTCGCGACCGATCGGGTCGCCCACCAACGGGTCTTCATCCTCGCCCTTGAGCCCCGCGATCGTCTCGCGCAGGTACTTCGCGTACTCGTCGAGCGCCTTGTTCGCATCCGCCAGCGGCCTGCGTGTCCACCAACTGAACGCCGGCTCGTACCCCTCGTAGAACCGCGCCCATTCGTTGAGCGTGTCCCGCAGCTCGCGCACCGCCGCCGCCGTGCGCCTGGCCAGCACCGGCGAAACCTCGATCCCCCCATCGTCCGCTTCCTCGGCCCCCCCCTCGGGCTCGCTCTCTCTCGCCGCCTTCCCGTCGTCGCCCTTCTTCCTCTTCCGCCCCGCCTCGATCCGCTCCCGCGCCGACTTCACCTTCGCCTCGATCCCCGCCAGCACGCCCGCCGCGCCCTCGGCGTCCACCTGCTCCATCTGGCGGCGCTCACGCTCCAGCACCTGGATCGCGTCCCGAAACGGCAGCAGCCCCTCCATCTCTTTGAGCCGCGCTCGATCGAGCTCCAGGTGCGAGATCGCGCCCTCCACCTCGTTCCGCAGCAGCACCAGATCGACCTGCGCCTCTCCCGCCAGCTCCGCCGCATCGACCGCCGCAAGCTTCGCTTGCCACTCGCCGTAGAACCGCTCGAGGCGATCGAACCGCTCCTCCGACCACTCCATGTCATAGAACCGCTGGATCGATCCTCGGTCGGAGTTGTAAAGTCGGATCAGCTGCTCCACGCTGGCCGCGCGCCGCTGGGTCGCGGGCTCATCCATCTGCGCCGGAGCGCCGCTCGGCAGAGCCGCGACGATCAACGCCGAGATCGCACACGCCGACCAAAGTGCCGTTTTCATCGGTGCCCTATACCACGCCGCCCGCGCCGCCGTCAAGCAACCCCGGCGCCTCGCTCATTCCGTTCATGCCTTGTCCCTTCTCTCCATTGCTCAATGCCTCCCCATTGCCTTCTGGCACCCAATTGAAAGGGCGGGGCCTCTTCGCGCCCCGCCCTCTTCAGAAAGGGTTCTTGATCAAATCACTCGTTCACGGGCAACCAACCGGCAGCGCCGCGAACCACGCGGTCAGAAACGCCGTGATGTCCGCGCTCGCGACCGTCCCGCTGTTGTCAAAGTCCGCAACCAGCGTCCCGTTCGCCAGGTCGCTGAACCACGCCGCCAGGAACGACGTGATGTCCGCCGATCCCACGAGCCCATCGCCGCTGAAGTCAACCGGGCAGCTCGGGCGCGTCGGCACCGGCACCGTCACACTCATCGCCTCCGGCGTCCCCGGCTTGAACAGCCCGATCGTCATCTCGCCGTCACCCGGCGGCAGCACCGAGTCGAACCGGAAGTTGTACATGCTGCCCCAGCGCAGCGCGTTGGTCAGCGGGTTGGCCGCGAACGTCTCCGGGCTCGACCACACCACGGCACCCGCGCCGACCGCGCTCGTCCAGTCGGTGTTGCTGAAGCGCTCGCCCGAGTGGTAATCCACATCCTTGAACCCCACACCCGTCACGCCCGCGCCAGCGGGCACCGGCACGCTCACCGTGCCCGCCGAACGGTCCGAGTTCAGGTTGTAGATCGCGTACTCGTAGTGGTACACGTTCCCGCGGCTCTGCGTCACCTTCGATCCCACGATCAGCCGTCCCTCGCCCGGAATATCCACCTCCACGATCGTCACCGCCGGATCGGGCACGCCCGCGCCCAGCCCGTGGTCGCGCCACGCGAAGATCGCCGGGATCGTCGTCTCCGGCGCCCCCTGGTACGTCACCGCGAAGCTCGACTGGTTCACCGTCGCACGCTTATACGTCGCGTTGTTCAGCCAGTTGCCCGCCTCCGCATCGTCCGGCGCCACGTACACACCCTCCACGAAGAACGTCGCCCCGGGGTACGACGCCAGCGTCATGTCCAGTTGACGCACCTGCAACCTCTTATAAATAGCGTTCCCCGACGGGGTTCCGATCGTGTACGGCACCGGGAAAAACCCCGTGTACGCATCGATATCCGAGCGCGGCCCCAGGATCGACTGGATCCCGTTGAACCCGCTCCCATACACGTCCTGGCACCCGATCCCCAGAACCCCACCGCCCTGCCCGTTGCACGGCAGCCCGCACCCCGGGGTCGCCGCCGCGCCCGTCGCGTTCTTGCACCACGACATCCCGATCTGCTCGAGTGCGCCGTTGTGCAGCCGATACATGTTCATCCCCAGCGTCGGGTGACGATTCGTACCGCCCTGCCACTGCAGGTTCGCCCCGCCGATGTTGCACGTGCTCGACGCGATCGAGTACGCGTGAATCCCGCCGATCGGCCCGTAGTGCGACACATCGCTCGAGTCCCGCAGGATCACGTCCGCACCGGGCGGCGCCGCACCCGGCCCCACCGCCAGCATCCCCGTCCCACTCTCCGACCCCGCGCCGCCCACGCGGATCAGATACTGCTGCCCCGCGGCCGCGTTGAAGTACGCCACCGACCCCGGCGAGCACGACCCCAAATCACAGTCGATCTGCACCGACCCGCAGCTCGCCCCGTCATACACCGCCACCGCATTATCAAACGTTGATCCGTTGCACAGGTTCACCGCCACCGCCTCCGTCGCCGCGGCCGTGTACAGGAACCACACATCCTGACCCGCGCTGCATCCCGGCGGGCCATCTGTCGTCGCGCCGATCGTCGAATACGCGAATGTCCCATTGCCGATCGCGGTCGGCCCGCTGCACAGGTCGTTGGTCGGCGGTGCCACGGTCGACACCTGTATCGTCCCCGTCCCCGTCGTCCCGCTCAGTCCGCCCACGCGGATCAGGTATGTATTCCCCTGCGCGACCGCCACGTTCAACACCGTGCCCCCGGGGCACGAGAACGACGAGCACCCAAGCGTGGTGCCCGGCGGGCACGAGCCCCCGTTGTACGCCGCGATCACCGGCGTGAACGACACGCCCGAGCACGCGTTCACCACCAGCGTGCCGGTAGTCGGCGCTACATAGCGATACCACACGTCGTTCCCGGCCGAGCACGCCGCCGGCCCATCCGTCGTCGCGCCGATCGTCACCACGTTCACCGGCCCATCGGTAATCGTCGTCGCGTTCGCGCACGCGTCGTTCGCCGGCGGCACGATGTACGTCACAAACATTGATCCCGACCCCGTTGATCCCGAGAACCCGCCCAGGCGGATTGTGTACGTCGTCCCCGCCGTCGCCGCAAACTGCACCAGGCTCTGCAGGCCGCACGAGTCGTCGTTGCACGCCAGTTGCCCCGTCGGCGGGCACGTCACCGAGTTGTACACCGTCAGGTAACTGTCATAGTTCGTCGCGCCGCACGTCTCCACGCGCACCTGCGCCGTCTGGTTCGCCGTGAACCGATACCAGATGTCCTGATTGTTCGAGCACCCCGCCGGCCCATCGGTCGTCGCCCCGGCTGTTGAGAACGCCGTCGCCCCATCACTGATCGTGATCGCATTGACGCAAAGGTTGTTCGCCGGCTGCGCAACCGCCGAAGCGGCTCCTAGCAGCGACAACACGAGACTGATACCCCCCACGCGACGTGTGTGGATTCTCGGCACGGTTCGTACTCCCAGTTGCAGGACTCGGGGCTCACCCAGAACAAACTCGACAAGATCGGCGCGCTCGCCAAGGAGCACGAACCAGCCCGGCGCCAAGAGGAGCGCCGCGATTTTCCCTCAACCACCCCCTGCTCACCCGCGAGTTCTTTCATCCTACCAGATTCCGCCCCCGTTGCAAACAACTTCCCGCCTACCGGCCCGAATCCAGCACTCTTGCGCCCGTGGACCTCTTTACACAACCTTCTTCTCCTCAATCCCGGCAGCGACCGCTCCCGATCCGATACCTTGTTCAGTGCCCCCGTGTGATGTTCGTATCCCACCGCGTATAGCCCATTCCCCATGCCTTCCTCCCAAATGCACGTCCTTCTCTTCACCGACACCCTCTTCGACGTCAACGGCGTCTCCCGCTTCATCCGCAATATCGCCGAGCAATCCCTCGCCACCGGGCGCGAACTCACCGTCGTCACTTCGACCCGCCTCCCTTGTCCCCCGGGGTGCGACGCCCCCAACCTCATTAACATCCCGCCGCACTACGCGCGTCCGATGCCCGGCTATCCCCAACTTGAGATCGTCTACCCCTCCTTCTCGCGCTTGCTCGCCCTCGCTCGCCACCTTGAGCCCGACGCCATCCACGTCTCCACCCCCGGACCCGTCGGCAGCGCCGGCCGCAAAATCGCCCGCCGTCTCTCCCACTCCCTCGACCACCCAATCCCCCTCCTCGGCACCTACCACACCGACTTCCCCGCCTACATCGACCACCTCTTCTGCGAGCCCGCCTTCACCTGGACCTGCACCCAGGCCATGCAGCGCTTCTACCGCCCCTTCACCCGCATCTTCACCCGCTCCGACGACTACGCCGCGGCCCTCGTCGCCCTCGGCATCAACCGTGACCGCATCGTCCGCCTTCTCCCCGGTATCGCCACCGACACATTCCATACCCGCCATCGCCCCGCCGACGCCCGCGCCTTCTGGTCGCGCTACACGCACCTCGGCATCGAGCCCGATGCCCCCAAGGCCCTCTTCGTCGGCCGCGTGAGTGTCGAAAAAAACCTCCCCTTCCTCGTCAAGGCTTGGAAGGCCGCCGCGGCAGTGCAATTCAAGCCCACCCCCACTTCGCCCGCGCCCGCTCCGCTCCCCCAACTCGTCATCATCGGCGACGGCCCCTACCGCTCGCGCATGGCCGAAGAGCTCGCCGGCGCGCATGGTGGTGGTGGCCGAGCCGTCTTCCTCGGATTCAAGCACGGCCCCGAACTCTCCGCCCTCTACGCCGCGGCAGACTTCTTCCTCTTCCCCTCCACCACCGACACGCTCGGCCAGGTCGTCATGGAAGCCCAGTCCGCCGGCCTCCCCGTCGTCGTCACCAACGTCGGCGGCCCGTCGGAGGTCGTGCGCTCAGCGCTCGCGCCAAACCTGAACGGTCATGATCCCACCGGCTACGTCCTCCCCGCCACCGACGTCAGCGCCTGGGCCCGCACCATCTCACTCCTCGCATCCGACGCCGCGCTCCGCGCCCGCCTCGGCGCCGCCGGCCACCGCATGATCCAGCCCATGTCCATCCGCCACTCCTTCGAGCACTTCTGGTCGGTGCATGAGGAGGCGTTGGGTTCGGTGGGTGCCACCACTCGCGAGTCTCCGAGCGCAGTGGTGTAGGAACGCGTACTCTTGCCCCGTGCGCTCGTAGCTCAGTTGGATAGAGCGGCGGTTTCCTAAACCGCAGGTCGTGGGTTCGAATCCCGCCGGGCGCGCTTGGGGTTTTCTGAGTTCCGCGCCTGTTCTATAGGCAGGATTGGGGGAAGCCACCATGAGAGAGTCGCCTTTGCTCGCGCCGGGCGTGACGCTGGCTCCCCCGCAGGCTGTCTTGGCAACCAACTGTCATCCGTTGACAGTTGGTTCTCGCAGCACGCCCATCCGAGATGTGGGCAGGTCTCGCTGACTGACAAGATCGATATACGCGGAGACGAGTGAGCACCTACCAGGGCCACCGCGACGAGCGCGCCTCCCTCGTCGATCTCTTCCAGAAGATCGCCGCGCGCTACTCGCTCGACCCCACGCCACCCCACACCCCACCGCGCCGCTACAACCCCCCGCGCGCGCAGTCGCCACCCCCATACCGCGAGGCCGGGTAGCGCCCGCGCGACCGCTGCGCCGCAGCCTCACCGGCGCTCGTCTCGCCGAACTCAGATCATCCGGGCACGCCCACGCGTCTTCAACTCGCACCGGCTCGAGTTGTCATTCCGTACCGCCCCGATCAAGTTGCCTTTATCCCACGTTAGATTTCGCGGAAACCCTCTACTTGTAAACTCATCTCCCGCGGCAGATGCTTCATGGAGGGTTGTAGCAACGGACTTTCTTTGTGTCCGCGGCGGTGAGGGTCCCCAAGCCCGTGCCCGTCGGCGATGCGACTCACTCGGACGCAACGGCTTCCCGCAAGCGGGCGACCCGCCCAGCCTTGCGTCCGCACCATCCGGCCCGTCCCCACCCCAACCCATCGGGGCGCGGGTTCCTCTTACCGAAAGGGAGCTTCATCATGACGACCGAGAACCGCGGCAATCAGACCGGTGCCAATCGTGCGGGTGGCGGCAACGCGGCGGGCGGACAGCCCGGCGGCGGCGCCGGCGCCCAGTTCAATAAGAAGCCCGGCGAGCAGGCGAACCAGACCGATCCGAAGAAAAGCACCGACGGCGCCGCGACGCAGCCCGATCGCGATGCCAAGACCCCCGGTCGCGCCGAGGAGACCGGCGGCGGATCGAGCAAGCGCGGCAGCGATAGCCAGGGCGATCCGACCCGCATCGGCAACGACCGTGACGCAACCAGCCGTCCCGGCGCTGAGAAGAACGAGCAGGGCGGCCAGGGCAACACCCAGGGCGCCGGCAAAGAGACCCGCACCGGTTCGACGCGCGCGGGCGCCTCGGGCGGCAGCGGCGGCGGCCAGGAATAACAGTGAGTCCGTTCGCCTTCTCTAGCGAGAGGGCGGACGCTTTCGAAGAGCCCCGCGCGTAGGCGGCGATGCGCCGAAAGGGCGCGAGGCCGGTCCCGAGGCAACCAGCACGGCGCGGACCGTACCATGCTCGCATGAGCCTGAACCCCGCCTCGCCCTCGGCTTCAACTTCCCACAATCTCACCGGCGCGAGCCCGCCACCCCCACCGCTTGCCGACATCGGGCTCGTCGGCCTCGCCGTCATGGGCGAGAACCTCGCGCTCAACATCGCCGATCACGGGTTCAAGGTCGCGGTCTACAACCGCACCACCACCGTCACCGACGCCTTCATGGTCCGCAACCCGCCGATGGTGTTCGGGACCAGCGGCGGCTCGCTCATCCCCGCGGCAGACGTCAAGCATTTCGTGGCTTCGATCCGCAGGCCGCGGCGAGTGGTGATCATGGTCAAGGCCGGGGCGCCGACCACCGCCGTGATCGATCAGCTCGCGGCACTCATGGAGCCGGGTGACCTGATCGTCGACGGCGGCAACGCGGAGTGGAACGACACGGTGCGGCGCGAGAAGGCGCTGGGTGAGAGGGGGATTCTGTTCGTCGGGTCGGGCGTCTCGGGAGGCGAAGAGGGCGCCCGGTTCGGACCTTCACTGATGCCGGGCGGCAAGTACGAGGCGTGGGAGCTGCTCAAGCCGGTGTGGAACGCGATCGCCGCGAAGGTAGACATCGCAACGGGACGGCCGCTGACGGGGGAGGCGCCGGGGAAGCCGGTGATGGGAGGCGTTCCATGCACGGCGTACATCGGGCCGGGCGGCGCCGGGCACTACGTGAAGATGGTGCATAACGGGATCGAGTACGCCGACATGCAACTGATCTGCGAGGCGTACCACCTGCTGCGCGATGTGGTGGGGCTGGGCGCCGATGAACTGGCCGAGACGTTCACCAACTGGAACAAAGGCGACCTCGATTCGTTCCTGATCGAGATCACGGCGGACATCTTTAGGCAGAAGGACCCGGTGACGGGCAAGCCGCTGGTGGACGTGGTGCTGGACGCGGCGGGCCAAAAGGGGACCGGGAAGTGGACGATCACGACCGCGCTCGACCTTGGTTCGCCCGCGGCGACGATCGCCGAAGCGGTGTTCGCGCGGATGATGAGCGCCGCGAAGGAGGAGCGCACCAGCGCGAGCAAGCTGCTGAGCGGCCCGAAGGAGCAGTTGGTGCCGGCGACCGACCGCGCGGCGTGGATCGAATCAATCCGCGAGGCGCTCTACTGCTCAAAGGTCTGCTGCTACGCGCAGGGGTTCGCGCTCATGCGCGCGGCGAGCACGGCGAACGACTGGAAGCTGGACATGGGGTCGATCGCGCAGATCTGGCGGGGCGGGTGCATAATCCGCGCACGATTCCTGCAGAAGATCACCGATGCATACAAGACGAGCCCGGACCTGAAGAACCTGTTGCTGGACCCGTACTTCGCCCAGTCCTGCCGCGAGCTGCAGCCGAACTGGCGAAAGGTTGTATCTCGCGCGGCCCTGTCGGGGATCCCTTCACCGGCGTTCTCATCGGCTCTGTCCTACTACGACAGCTACCGGTCGGCGGCGTTGCCGTCGAACCTGCTGCAGGCGCAGCGGGACTACTTCGGGGCGCACACGTACGAGCGCGTGGATTCGCCGCGCGGGCAGTTCTTCCACCTGGAGTGGTCGAGCCCGGGGCGTGGGCAGGTCAAGGTCTAACAGCCGAGCGAGTCGAACCAGTAGCCGAGGAACGCGATGATGTCGGCGCTGGAGACCGAGCAGTTGCCCTCGAGGTCGGAATAGAGGGTGGCGGTCGCGAGGTCGGCGAACCAGGCGCTTAGGTAGCCGGTGATATCGGCGCTGGTGGTGGCCCCGTCGAGGTTCCAGTCGCCCGGGCAGGACTGCGGCACGATGCGGACGACCTGGCCGGACATGAACACGACGAGAACCTCGTCGTTCGCATCGGGCACCATCGCGATGGGGCTCCCCATCGCCGGCGCACCCGCGAACAGATCTTCGGTGTGTTCCTGAACGTCGACCAGTTCGCCGCCGCACACGCGCAGCGACCAGATGCGATCGCGGCCGGTGTCAGAAAAGAAATAACGACCACGCCATCGCGGGATCGCGTCGCCGCGGTAGACCATGCCGCCGTTGATGATCGTGCCCTCGGCGTGTGTGTACTCGTGGATGGGCGCGACGTACCCGGGATATTCGCAGCAATCGCCGGGGCAGAAGGTTCCCTCGTAACATGGCCACCCGAAGTTGAAGGCGGCGCCGGCGTCGAACGACGCGGCCGCGACGGAGCTGATCTCCTCGCGCATGCCGCCGCCGACATCGCCGAGATAGAGATCGCCGGTGAGAGAATCAAACGAGAATCGGAAGGGATTGCGGAGGCCAAGGCCGAGGATCTCGTCGTCGCCCTCGATCCCGACGAAGGGGTTGCTCGGAGGAATGGTGTAGCCGGAAGTGCCGGACACATCGATGCGGATGAGCTTGCCACGAAGCTCCGAGGTGATGTCCTGCGCGCGGTCGGGCGAACCACTCTCGCCGGGTGCAACGAAAAGGTAGCCGCCGGGGCCGAAGGCGATCGTGCCACCGACGTGGTTGGCGGTATCGGGCGGAAAGGAAATGATGGTCTCGACGGTTGGATTTGCCACGTTGGGATCGGCCGATGTGATAAGGCGGCCGACCCGCGGCGAGAGTCCCGGGGGCGTGTCGTAGACGTAGACGCGGCGCGACACAGCGTAATCGGGCGCGAAGGCCATGGAGAGCAGCCCGTTCTCGCCGCCGGTATCGACCGAGAGTGTGGCGAATGGCGTTGGGAGCAGCACGCCGTCCTCAATGACCCGGATCACACCGCCGCGCTGGAGCACCATGAGGCGGTTGGGCTCACCCGGCGGCACCGCGGCGTAGAGCGGAGTCGATAGGTCGCCCTGGACAACCTGGAGGTCGGCGATCTGCGCCCTCGCGGCAACAGCGGAAAGTAACAACCCTGACACACCGAGCAATCGGGGCATACTCATCGCGCACTCTCCTTCTTCAGGTAAGGGTACGTCCAGTGAAGGCGGCGGCACTCATGGCGGACACCTGAGTCATCCGGCCCGATGATGAGGGGCCGGCCCCGACCGCTCCCCGACGAGGTCAGGCACTTCGTCAACAACCTTCGGAGATCGCGATGAACCAGGCGCTGAGATACGCCGTGATGTCGGCGCTCGTCGTGGCGCCGCTCTGATCGAAGTCGGCGGTGGTGGTGCCGCCGGCGACGTCGGCGAACCAGGCCGCGAGGAAGCTGGTGATGTCGGCGCTGGTGACGGACTGGTCGCCGTTGAAGTCGGCTAAGCAGGGGTCGGGGCCGCCGGCGATGACGGTGATGCAGGCTGAGAACTCGGAGGTGTCGCCGGTGTCGAGGCGGGTGGCGGTGGCGGTGACGACGGAGCCGACCGGAGCGGAAGCGGGGAGCGACGCCTCGAACGCGACCGAGCCGGTTGCGTCGGTGCTGGCGTCAACTCCGCCCAGGAACGTGGCGCCCTCGCCGTAGCCGCTGGGGTCGCAGGCGGGGCTGGAGAAGAACTCGAGTCGGAAGTTCTTGCTGGGGGTGCTCGTGAGCGTGCCGGCGACCTGCATGCCTGACGCGGCTGACGCCGCGGCGGAGAGCACAGGGAAGTTCTGCAGGAGGTTTCCGCCGGAATCGGCGTCGGTCGCGTCATTTGGAGTGACGCCGCCGCCGGATGCCGCGAGCAGGTCGATGCCAACCAGGCCGTTGTCGTGGATGGAGTTGCCCAGGATTCGGGCGCCAGTGACATACTGCGAGATGGCGATGCCATTGAGTTCGGTGAACGCGATGGTGTTGCCCTCTGCCGGCTCGGCGCCGCCGATGAGCGTGTTCGCCGGGCCGTTTGTTCCGAGGATGGGGTGGGCCGAGATGCCGCTGCGGGTGGTCACAGGGTTCTGGCCCGTGGCGTCGGTGCCGATGAGGTTGCCCTGGATGACGGTGCCGGGACTGAGCCCGGCCAGCGAGATCGCAATGCCGAAGATCTGGCCCGCGGCGTGGTTGGTTCCCACGACGCGGATGCCGCTGATGAGGTTGTTGCGAATGACGGTGCTGCGTGAGTCACGGATATCGAGACCCGCCGGGCCGTTCTGGCCGGGGAATGTAGCGGAGCCATCGGCGGTGGTGCCGATGAAGTTGCCCTCGATAATGGTGGCGTCGGCATCGACGAGGTACACCTGCGCGCCGGTGGGAAATCCCTCGTGCCCAATGCGGCCGCCACCGGAGATCAGGTTGCGCTCTGACGGTGTGGGACCACCGATTCGGTTGCCGGTGGCGAACAGGTTGTACTGAACGGCGCCGTTGACCCAAACGCCGGCGGTGCTGCCGCGCAGCTCGTTGCCGATGACGACGTTGCTCGCGGAGTTGTTCATGCGGACACCGGTGGGAGCGCCGACGAGCCTGTTGCCCTCGCCGGGCGCGGTGCCGCCGATGGTGTTGTTGCTGGCGGGGGGCGATCCGAAGCCGCCGTCGATCTGGATGCACGCGTGGATCGGGCCCAGGATGTCGCATCCGATGACGCGGTTGTTGCTGCCCGAGATGTTGACGGCGTACCCCCGGAGCTGCACGGCGCCAAGCCCCTTGATGGTGCAGTCCTGCCCATTGAGGTAGATCGCGGCGATCCCGTATCCGTTGGGCTCGAAGCCGAAGATGCCCACCTCGGGGCCATTGGGGTTGGTGTCGCCGATGTTGGTGGTCTGGGATGAGAAGTCGACGAGTGCCCCGGGCGCGGTGACGAAGAAGGGGCCATCCTCAAGTCGCAGCATCGCCACGCCCTGGCCGGGGAACTGGCTGGTGGGGATCGCAAACTCGATGGTCTGCGGCCCGGAGGTATTGTTGGCCGCGAGGACGGCCTCTCGGAAGGAGATCAGGCCGTCGGGACCGGGAAGGTTCTGGAGCTGGCGCGGGGCGAGGAAATCAACAGTGTCGTTGATGGTGTTGACGGTGATGACCTGCTGAGCGTTCGCCGCCGAAGCAGCCGCCAGCACAACAAGACCGATCAGCCGGCGCGCGGTGGCGGAACCTTTGGCCGACTGGGAACCGCGGAGCACAGGGCATTCGGTGTGCGTGGCGTTCTGCTCGGGCTTCTGCATGGCCTTCTCCTCGGGTTTGGACGTCTGCGAGCGAGAATGCAAGGGGCGCGCCTGATAGTCTGGCGCCTGCCGGCGGTTCGGGGAGTCGTGGCGGATCGGCACCGGACCCTATAGTGGGCTCCGCGGCCGCGACACCAGTTGCCGCGGCGAGAGAGCACCCAAACAGGAGCATCGCAACGTGGCCGAGCAGCAGCACTTCGATCTGGTTGTGATTGGCGGCGGACCGGGCGGGTACGTGGGCGCCATCCGCGCCGCGCAGCTCGGGATGAAGGTGGCGTGCATCGAGCGGGACAAGATGGGTGGGGTATGCGGGAACTGGGGCTGCATCCCCACCAAGGCGCTGCTCTCGAACGCGGAGCTGTACGAGAAGGTGCATCACCAGTCGAAGGTGTGGGGTCTGAAGATCAACGGCACGCTGGAGATCGACTGGCCGCAGACGATCGCGCGCAGCCGCGAGGTGGCTGGGAAGACGAGCAAGGGCGTGGACTTCCTGCTGAAGAAGAACAAGATCACGGCGATCAAGGGCAACGCGAAGGTTGTGAGCGGGCGGTCGGGGAACAAGCCGTGCATGATCGAGATCGCGGACGCGACGGTGAAGGAGGAGCTGACAACGGCGCCGACGACGATCGCCGCGAAACCGCGCGAGGTGATCACGGCGACGAACGTGCTGATCGCGACGGGGTCTGTGGCGCGCGAGCTGCCGTTCGCCAAGATCGATGGGAACAAGGTCATCGGGGCGCGGGAGGCGATGAACACCAAGGCGATGCCCAAGAGCCTTGTCGTGGTCGGGTCGGGGCCGATCGGGATGGAGTTCGCGTACTTCTACCACACGTTCGGGTGCAAGGTGACGGTGGTGGAGATGCTACCGCGGATCGTGCCGCTCGAGGATGACGATGTATGCGTGGCGCTCGAGAAGCACTACAGGAAGGCGGGGATGGAGATCCGGACGTCCACCACGACGACGAACGTCGAGCAAACGGGGGCGGGCGTCAAGGTCACCGTGGCGCCGATGGTGGCGGGCGCCGACGGGAAGATGAAGCCGGACGAGAGTAAGAAGGAGGTCATCGAGGCCGAAAAGGTGCTGCTGGCGATTGGCGTGCGCGGCCGGTATGACGGCCTGTTCGACGACAAACTGGGCCTGAAAGTCGAGCGCGACTTCATCGTGACCGACTACAAGCCGGGCTCGATGGAGGCGCAGGACCCGACGTATCAGACAAGCATCCCCGGTCTGTACGCGATCGGGGACGTGATCGGCCCGCCGGCGCTGGCGCACGTCGCGAGCGAGGAGGCGATCATCTGCGTAGAGAAACTCGCATACGCGGCAAAGAACCCGGGCGTGCCGCACCGGCCGATCCCGATCGACTACACGACGGTGCCCGGGTGTACGTACTGCCACCCGCAGGTGGCGAGCGTGGGCTTCACGGAGCGGGCGCTGAAGGAGAAGGGCCTGACAAAGGGGGAAGACTACCAGACGGGGACGTACAACCTGCAGTCGCACAGCAAGGCGCTGGCGGCGCATCAGAACGTTGGGCTTGTGAAAATCATCAGGGGGCTCCCGCGGGGCGAGATTCTGGGAGCGCACATCCTGGCGGACCAGGCGACGGAGCTGATCGGGGAGTTGGGGCTGGCGCGGCGGCTTGAGGCGACGAGTGAGGAACTGATCGTGACGATGCACGCGCACCCGACGATGCACGAGGCTGTGCATGAGGCGGCGCTGGCGAGCGAGGGGCGCGTGATCCACGGGTAACGAGGGAGGAAAGCTGTGGGGTGCGGCTTTGGCGTTCTAGCCGGTTGCGCGCCGCGTTATCTCAGCAACACCGGCATGTTCTCCACGCCGCGCAGGAGCAGCCCTCTGCGCCACCGGAGCGTTTCCCGTGGTGCGTGGAGTCGTAGCTCGGGAAATCGCGTGAGCAGCGCCCCCAGCGCCAACTTCCCTTCCAGGCGTGCGAGCGATGCGCCCATGCAATAGTGGGCGCCCTGTCCGAATGCCACGTGTCGATTCGGTTCACGGGCGAGGTCGAGCGAGTCAGCGTGCGTGAACTGGTGTTCATCACGGTTGGCCGATGCGATCACCGGGTACACCAGTGAACCGCGCGGGATGGGAACACCGGCAAGCTCGACGTCGTCTCGGGTGTATCGCTCTGTCGCCATAAGCAGCGGTCCCTCGAACCGAAGCAGCTCCTCGAGTCCCGAAGGCACAAGGCCCGGATCGCGCCGCAGCGAAGCGTGCTCGGCTGGGTGCTCCAAGAGCGTCAGCATTCCGTTGCCGATAAGGTTGACAGTGGTCTCGTGTCCCGCGACGAGCAAGAGGAAGATCATCGCGACTGTTTCGTCTTCGCTGAGCGTGTCGCCGGCGTCCTCTGCCGCCACCAGCGCGCTCGTCAGGTCGTCGCGCGGGTCTTTCCGGCGCGACCGGATCAGGCGTCGGGCGTAGCGGAGGAATGCGACGGCGGACGGTGCGGCGCGCAGCGCGTGCCAGCGCGATGTATCCGCGGCCACGATGACACTCGACCATCTGTGGAATCGCGCCCGGTCTTCCTCGTCAACGCCGAGCATCTCGGAGATGACCGTCACGGGAAAGGGGAGTGCAAAGTCACGGATCAAGTCCATCTCACGCGTTGAGGCGAAGCGATCGAGTAGCCGGTCGATCGTGGCCTGGATCTGTGACCTGAGCCCTTCGATCAGGCGCGGCGTGAACGCCTTCTGCACGACTCGGCGCAGTCGAGCGTGAGCCGGGGCATCGAGGTCCAGCATGTTTTGGGAGAGCGACCGGGCGATGCCCGGCATCCACGCGGCTCGAGCCGGTGCGCCTTCGGTCGCCACGCTCAGCGGATTCTTGACAAACCGCGTCTGATCTTTGAGCAGCGCGACGCAGTCATCGTACCGCACAACCAGCCATGCCGGCGCGCCGTTCGGAAGGCTCACTCGGGTGACGGGCGATGTTTCGCGGAGGCGTGCGTAGAAAGGATAGGGGTCGGCTTTGAAGCTTCGGCTACCGAGATTCGGTGTTGAAAGGCGTGTCTCTCGCAAGATCCTCCGATGCTCGTCCCCCGCGACATGACAAACTGTACCGAGTTCTAGGGGCGCTCCCGTTTCAGCCGCGGTGCCCACCTAAGCTCCACTTCCTCCCCTGAGGTGGGCCTGGCGTGGAGCCGCTTGCGGCGCACTCAAATCATCTCCGCAGCGCGATCTTGATCTTCTCGATCAGTTCCTTCGCCTCCGCCGCGTCCAATTTTCCCGATGGCCACCCGATCCCCAGCCCCACCCCGTGCCCCACCCCCGTGGTCGCCGGCTTTGGGATGATGTGAAAGTGAACGTGCATCACCGCCTGATGTGCCAGCCCCCCGTTGTTCTGAAGCACGTTGTACGCACTACACCCGCTCGCCTCCATCACCGCTCTCGCCAGCCGCGGCAGCACCCGCCCGACTGCCGCGCCTGCCTCGTCCGACATCCGATCGAGTGTCGCGGCCGCCTGCTTCGGGATTACCAGCGTGTGCCCATAGGCGATCGGGTTGATGTCAAGAAACGCCAGCACGTGATCGTCCTCGTACACGCGGTGACAAGGAATCTCGCCGCGGATGATCTTGGAGAAAATAGTGTCGCTGGTTGTCGTCCCCATATCGAAATAGTAGTGGCACGCCATCAGGAGCGGGGGACCGCTCAACCGGTCTGCAAACGCGTTCCAATGTCTTGCAAGCTAGTTAAATGCGCTAACTATTGTTTAGGTAAAGAACCCTAGTCGAGGTCTCGGCCGACGCAACTTACCGCAACGATCGCTCATAATCACCGCGCCCAGAACGAGTTAGCCAACACGACAACCATGGTGTTGTGGGCGTTGCGGCACGTACGCAGAGTTCACCCCATGCTAATTCGCGTGCCCTGAATCCGAGCGCTCATGGTTCTCGAAGCCCTCCGGGGTACATTCGTGCCAGCCATTCGGCGAGCTTCGTCCGGCTCGACCATATCCGCAATAGGTCGGTTTACGTTCCGCGAAGGAGATACTCGTATGTTCGACAACGATCTCGCCGTCACCGCGCAGCCCTCGGGCCGTCGGAAGTTTCTGCAAGTGGCGGGCGCCGCGACTGCCGCGGGTGTAGGGCTCAGCCTGTTCCCGAAAGAAGCTTTCGCGCAGCGCGGCGGGCTTGATGTCGCGGTGCTGAACTTCGCCCTCAACCTCGAGTATCTCGAGGCCGAGTACTACACCTACGCCGTCTCCGGCACCGGTATTCAGGCGTTTGGCATCGGAGTGGACGGCACCGGCACACCGGGCGGCGTTACCATCCGCCCGAGCCCGCAGGTTCCGTTTACAACCCCAGCCATTCAGCAGTACGCCGAGGAAATCGCCATAGACGAGCGTAACCACGTTCAGTTCTTGCGGACCGCGCTCGGCGCCGCCCGCGTCGCCCGCCCCGCGATCGATCTGCTCAACAGCTTCAACGCCGCGGCCCAGGCCGCGGGCCTCGGCCCGAGCTTCGATCCCTTCGCCAACGAGGATAACTTCCTCCTCGGCGCGTACATCTTCGAGGATGTCGGCGTCACGGCCTACAAGGGTGGCGCCCGCCTGCTCGCCAACAAGGACTTCCTCGAGGCCGCGGCCGGCATCCTCGCTGTCGAGGCCTACCACGCCGCCAACATCCGCACCACGCTGCTCGCCAAGGGTCTGGCCGCGCAGGCCAACGCGATCTCTGATGCGCGCGATTCGCTCGATGGCCCGACCGACCTCGACCAAGGCATCACCATGAACGGTGTCGCGAACATCGTCCCGGCCGACGCCAACAGCATCGCCTTCAGCCGGACGCCCCAGCAGGTTCTCAACATCGTGTATCTGAACGCCGCGGGCGATGAAGGCGGATTCTTCCCGAACGGATTGAACGGCACCCTCCGCTAAAAAAACTCTGTTAAAACGCACGGTTCGTCAACGAATGTTTGTTCATTGAGCTTGATTGGTCTCGGCCGCCGTGTCAAACTACGAGCGGTCAGAGGGAGATTTGTATGCGTCAGTCACGCCTTATCCGTCGTGCGGGCGTCGCCGCAGTCGGAGCCCTGCTTTTCGCGTCGGCCGCGTCCGCTCAGCAGACGGTCTACGCCATCGGCAACGGTGGCTCGACCCTCATCAGATTCCAGAGCAACAACCCCTCCGATGTCACCGTCGTCGGCGATTTCGGGGGTGCCAACTTCTTCTTGGATGCGATCGACTTCCGGCCCTCGACCGGCCAGTTGTACGGCTACCTCGATAGCACCGATTCGTTCTACACCATCGACCTCAATAGCGCGCAGCTCACGCTCGCCTCGGTCGGTGCCTCGGGGGCGCCCACCAACACGTTCCAGTTGGGAATGGATTTCAACCCGTCGATCGATCGTCTTCGCGTGGTCACCGACAGCGACCAGAACATCGTCTTCAATCCCGCTGCGGGCACCGCCGCCGGCTTCACCAATGTTTTCTACACCGTAGGCGGACCCAACGAGGACACCGACCCCAACCTCATCGATAACGCCTACTCCCAGAACTTCGCTGGTGCACCGGGAACGCAGCAGTTCGCTATCGACTACGGCATCGATGCGCTCGTGACCCTCGCCAACAACGCCGGCACCCTGGTCGCGGTCGGCCCGCTCGGGGTCGATACCGACATCTACACCGGCTTCGATATCGCCACCACCAACAGCGTTGATACCGGGTACGCCATCCTCGCCGCCCCGGGTGGCGCTCCCTCCTTCTACACCATCGATCTCACCTCGGGCGCCGCGACGCTTGTTGGCGCGGTCGGCTTCACCAACCAGGTCTACAGCCTTGCAGTGATCCCGGCCCCGGGTTCGATCATGCTTCTCTCGGCCGCGCTCGTCGCAGGCGCTCGCCGCCGTCAGCGCGCCTGAACAATGGCTTCGGAGCGTCCGTCCAGTTTGGGGGCGCGTACCGCGGTCGGATGACCGACGCGGCTCGCGTCCTGCCTCGTCGCTCCAACATAGACTCGTTCCGCTTTCCTGTCCGGACCGGTCAATGCGTCAACGACACCGCGGTCCGATCGTCCTCCTCACCACACTCGGAGCGCTGTTCATTACGACGGCGCTCCTTCTTTATGCGCGTTCCACGCGTGACCGTCCCCCAACCACCGCGAACCGCGCTGTCGTCAGCATCGGGAGCAAGACATTCCAGCTCGAGATCGCCGCCGACCCGACCGCGCAGGATCGCGGCCTTGGCGGTCGCGATCACATCGACAATGACGGCGGGATGATCTTTGTATTCCCCGAGCCGCAATGGCATGAGTTCGTGATGCGCGACTGCGCGGTCCCGATCGATCTCTTGTACCTCGACCACGCCGGCCGGATCATCGCTCTCTATGCGATGCTGCCGGACCCGCCCCGGACCGCGGAGGAACCCGCCGACGGCGCCATGGGTGATTTCGCGTACGCCTCCCGCCTCAAGACCTATCCCAGCGGCGGGCCGGCGCAGTTCGCTATTGAACTCAAAGGCAACTCAATCGCCGCGCTCAATCTCCGCGAGGGCGATCTGGTAAGACTCGACACCGCTGCCTTGGAGAAACTCGTGCGGTAAGCAACGTCTGGAACTGGCCAGTATTCCTAACAAACCCCGTGGCACACGCACCTCACCCCACCAATCGACGTAGACTTCTTCCATGAATGCTTGTGATCTCAAAGGCTTGCTCGCCGAAACGGTGGCGGCGAGGGAGCGTGCCGAAGGGGTAATCCAGGGTCTCATGCAGGCCAAGGCGCAGTGCGAGGCCGACCTCGCCCGCGCGAGCCGCGAGGACATCCTCAAGAAGGTCACCGGCCGCTCCTCCCTCGACAACGCCGTGATTCAGGCCCGCAAGGTTGTCGAATCACTCGACCGTGCGATCGACCAGCTCCGGGCTGATCTCGCGCGCGAGGGCGCCGCCGGCTCGCACGGCGAGCTCGGCGCTATGGCCACCGCCGCCCGCGGCTGATCTCGGTGGCACAGGATCGGTACCACGGGTTCGCCGCGCTGTGGCGACAACCGTGCTGCCCGAGCATCGCCCCCTTATGATTCCTCGTGGATCGCCCCAACCCCGCCACCTCGTGCCCGCCCAAACCCTGTGCCGACTACCTCGTCCCGTACCAGGAAGTCGTTGATCGCTGCGGCGCCGGCTTCGAGGCCCTCCTCTGGACCAGCCGCCAGTCGCAGCACGCCCGCTTCAAAGCCACCACCGACATGATCTGCACCCGCGGCAAGCGCCTCCTCGACGCCGGCTGCGGCACTGCCGACTTCCTCGCACACCTCAACGATTCCAAGATCCACTACGACCATTACACCGGCATGGACGCCCTCCCCGAACTCCTCGACAAGGGCCGCTTCATCTCCGAGCCCCGCAGCGAGTTCATCCACGCCGACTTCGTCGCCGACGCCGCGGCGTTCACCCGCGTGCATCCCACCCCCGACATCATCGTCTTCAGCGGCTCGCTCAACACACTCCGCCAGACCCAGGCGCTCGCCGTTCTCGAGCACGCCTGGCCCGCCTGCCGCGAGGCCCTCGTGTTCAACTTTCTCTGCGCCGGCCCGTGCGACCCACCGATCAAGGGCGACTGCGGGCCCGCGCACCGCTTCGAGACGCTCACGCTGCTGCGCTGGGCCCTTGCACGCACGCCGATGATCAGCTTCCGCTCCGACTATCTCGACGGGCGCGACGGCACTATTCTCATGCGCAAGCGATGAGTATCTCGCGCGCAAGCGGTGAGCCGCCCGCGAGGGCGGTCACCACCGCGCAGGGTCACAAAGTGGCGGTGGCCACGCACCCCGCGCGCTGACTCAGTTGTTACAGCGTCGGTCCCCTACGCGGCCCTGAGCTTCTTCATCGGCACGAACGCCATCGCCCCACCCACCACCAGCGACGCCACGCCGCCAATGAAGTACCAGATCGCCCGCTCTGTCGGCTCGCCCGTTACGGCCTCCTTCACCTCCGATGCGAACGAGTCCGACGCGCTGAAGCCCAGCACCAGCAGCACGATCCCAACAGCCATCAGTCCGAAGCCGATTGCACGAATCATGCGTGTGCCCTTTCATAAAGCCATCCCCCAGACCCGGGTTGCGATCGCTCCAAGCATGGCCATCGGCCGGCCCCGCCGCCTCTATCCGATCACCCCGGATCGGCCCCCGGCCAAGTGCCATCAGGCGTTCTCCCACCTCGCCGCTTTCGCTCACCGCGCCGTCACCTCACCGACTCGCCCCGACCCGCACCTACCATGTGCCTCGCCCTGTTCCGCCGGCCCGCGCCCCTCCCGGCGCCCTCGGTTCCAAGTCTCCGACCCACTCCCATGCCCCACTCCCGCAAGTTCATCCGCAACTTCTCCATCATCGCCCACATCGATCACGGAAAGTCCACGCTCGCCGACCGCCTCCTCCAGGCCACCAACGCCGTCTCCCTCCGCGAAGCCAAAGAGCAGCTCCTCGATTCCATGGACATCGAGCGCGAGCGCGGCATTACCATCAATGCCTCCGCCGTCACCGTGATGCACCATCACACCCCCGGCCACAGCCGCGATGTCCTCGAATCCGACGGCGCGATCGGCGACAACATCGGCACCGGCGGCGATCACGTGCGCGGCGCGGGCGAGCTCTACATGCTCAACTTCATCGACACGCCCGGCCACGTCGACTTCAACTACGAAGTCAGCCGCGCCCTCAAGGCGTGCGAGGGCGCCCTGCTCGTCGTTGACGCCACCCAGGGCGTGCAGGCCCAAACCGTCGTCAACGCCTACCTCGCCATCAACGAGAACCTCGAGCTCATCCCCGTCGTCAACAAGATCGACCTCCCCTCCGCGCGCCCCGAAGAAGTCGCCATGGAGATCGAGCAGGTGCTCGGCCTCCCCGCCGAGGACTGCATCTACGTCTCGGCCAAAACCGGCCAGGGCATCTCCGAGCTCCTCGCCGCCATCTGCGACAAGTTCCCCCCGCCGCGCGACCCCGTCGTCTCCCAGACCCGCGCCCTCATCTTCGACGCCGTCTACGACGACTATCGCGGCGTCATCGTCTACTGCCGCGTGATGGACGGCCCCACCGATTCTTCCGTGCGCGACGGCGCCGCCATCCGCGTCGGCGACAAGATCCGCATGCTCGGCACCGGCCGCACCTTCCAGATCTCCGAGCTCGGCAAGTACACCCCCAAGCCCGTGCGCGTGCAGTCGCTCGCCCCCGGCGAAACGGGCTACATCGTCGCCGCCATCCGCACCCTCAAAGACGTCCGCATCGGCGACACCATCACGCTCGAACACGACCAGGCCACCGAGGCGCTCCCCGGCTACAAGCCCCCCATGCAGATGGTCTTCTGCGACTTCTACCCCTCCACCACCGGCGACGAGAAGGGCACCGACTTCGAGGAGCTGCGCGAGGCGATGGAGAAGCTCTCGCTCAACGATTCATCGTTCACCTTCCAGCCCGTCCACTCCGACGCCCTCGGCTTCGGCTTCCGCTGCGGCTTCCTCGGCCTCCTGCACATGGACATCGTCCAGGAGCGCCTCGAGCGCGAGGGCGACGTCGAGATCGTCCAGACCGCACCCACCGTCTCCTACCAGATCCTCATGCGCGGCACCTACGCCCCCAGAAAGGACGCCACCTCCGGGCGCGACATCGCCGTGATCGGCGAAGAGAACGGCCGCACGCTCGTCGAGGTCCACAACCCCGCCGATCTCCCTGATCCGGGTTCGATCGAGCAGATCCGCGAGCCCATCTGCAAGGTCGACATCATCCTCCCCAAGCAGTACATCGGCGACATCATGAAGCTCTGCCTCGACCGCCGCGGCACCTACAAGAGCCAGCACTTCGTCTCCGACACGCGCGACATGCTCAGCTTCGAGATCCCCCTCGCCGAGATCATCTACGACTTCTACGACCGCCTCAAGGGCTTCACCTCCGGCTACGGCACCATGGACTACGAGCTCATCGGGTACAACTCTGACGACCTCGTCAAGATGGACATCCTCGTCAACGGCGACCCCGTCGAGGCCCTCTCCATCATCGTCCACCGCGCCAAGGCCGAGTACCGTGGCCGCGTCCTCATCGCCAAGCTCAAAGAGCAGATCCCCCGCCACCAGTTCGAGATCCCCCTGCAGGCCGCGATCGGCGGCAAGGTCATCGCCCGCGAAACCATCAAGGCCTTCCGCAAGAACGTGACCGCCAAGTGCTACGGCGGCGACGTAAGCCGCAAGCGCAAGCTGCTCGAGAAGCAGAAGGAAGGCAAGAAGCGGATGAAGCAGGTCGGCTCGGTCGACATCCCCCAGGAGGCCTTCATGGCCGTGCTGGAGCAGGGGGAATAGCGAGATTGGGAGGCAGAGTCAAGACAGCAAGTGCCGTCTCAAATCCCTTTTACGAGCTCCTCAGCATACTTCCTGAGAAGATCTATGCACTTTGGATGAACGCCGGTAGGTTTCACTCGGCTCGCAGAGCGCAGAAATTGCTGAACGAGAAACAAGCTGGGTTCTCTGAGCAGTACGATCTTGGCAATCTGGAATTGCTCGTCTGTCAGATACCCGTTCTTCTTGAGCAACGTGAGGCCACCCAGCCCGAGTGACTTTAGGGCCTTGCCGGCACTGTTACACAGCATGCCAATGCCGAAGCATGCTGCAAAAAAACCCATAAACGCGGCTGGTGTGAGGGCGTGCCAAGCATGTGCCTTTCCGGCGCCAGCCGGCAACGGAGTCCCGATCACTGGCCAGTTCATTTGCCAGTACCAAAAGCCCGCGCCGGTCAGTATGTAAAAAACGGCTGCCCCGGTGCCTCTTAGCCGTCGCCCATATCGATCGGATATGCTGAGAAATGATTTGCCGTCCACCTATTCAGTCTAGCATGAATAAGTCGATCTTCGCAAGCCCAGTACCCGAGCAGCCTGCAAAGATCTGCGGCGGAGATTTATTTCTCGCGAGTACGCGATGAGCTGTACTCCGAACGAGATCGCCGCCGCCGCGGCAGCCCATCCAACAGGAGGCCAGCTTTCATCAGGGCCCGTCTTGCCTTCTGCAACCGCGAACAAAACATGCAGCAACATACCCACAGCCGCCCCGAACCCAAGTGAGCTCAGTGCAATTTGGGAAAATTCGGCTGGCCCCAGCTTATAACGGAGCAAGGCGATCGTTCGGCGCGCAAGTCGATATTGGACGGCCGACGTCGGTCGGATATTGCGGTCAATCTCCATGTCCTTGCAAGCAGCGGGATTCTGAAGGTGCACTAGCGTGTCCATTTGGTAGGCCGCGAGCAACATTCCCTGCGTGGCACAGTCTCGATCAATCACTACGTCGGTTGCGTCGGCTCTCCGTAGATCGACTTTTGAAAGATCCGAGTTCCGAAATCGGACGCTCGTGAGGCGAGAAGATTCAAAGGAAATGTTCGACAAAAGACAATCGACGACCACATGATCACGAAAAATTACATCTCGCACTTCACACGCGGTAAACTTACAGTTGTAGAGGTAGCACTCAATAAATTTTACACGATCAAACGAACAGTGCTCAAAATTAACTCCGATGATCGTGCACCTGCGAAAGACTACGTCACGGAAAGCCGCGGCCTGAAGTGTCTCGTTGAGGAGGACTGTGGACTCGATGTCCGCCCCTTCCGCGCCAGATTCAAGATTGGGTTCTCCCGAGCCGGTGACAATCAGATTCTTGATCTTGAATCTACGGCTACCCAGATGGTCGTAGATTGGATTACCCTGTTTGGGGACGCGACAAACGCGCGCTATCGGAGGGGTATCTCCCGATACTTGAACCTCGAATTGTCGCTCCTCCCAAGCCGGGTCGCTTAGGGCGTCAAAAGCTGCTTCGGGCGAAGGAATCGTCTGTGACATCACCGTGTGCTCATTCGAATCACAATCGACTATAACCGGTGGGTTTCTTTAGTGCAAGCTGTCCGAAAGGAGTCGGCTGCATTTCGCTCCCCTCGGTTGGCCACGATCAAGGTCTAATCGGAGCATCTGTAGCTCCCGGAAGGTGAGCGGCCCCGATATGGTAGGCAAGTATTTGTTAGCAAGGCGCTGGGGAAGGCCTCGTCGGGACAACACCGCCGCCGGCAGGTGTTGCGGCTGCTAGAGCGGGCGGGTCGTGATGCAGATAACAATATAGGACGAAGTCGAGTGATCTGATTTCTTGGCGACATTCGGCTGTGCTGTGTCCCACACACGCCTCCTACTGGCGCACCAGAGGCTCTTCATGTCACATTGCCTCCGCTCGCTCACCGACGCTCAAAGTTCACAGATAGCAGGAGCCTGGCGTCAGTTCTCCATTGGCGGATGTGTCGGTGTCAACGTGGTTTCGGTAGCGGGAGTTGCCGCGGTGCCTTCGGCGCTTGTTCTCCTGATCGATTCAGATCGCAGCGCCCGATTCTCTTTCCTCTTCACCCTTGCGGCGGCCTCGTCTGCCGCGGGTCCCTCAACCGGATCGCGCTTGATGACCTCGGCCTCCAGCACCTTCAGAATGTCGTCCTCCGACACGTTGATATCCACGACGCGGCGCAGCTCGCGCCGGATCGCGCCCTGAACCGTGTCGTTGTGGAGCAGTAACGCGGCCAGCAGGTACCGGCTGGTCGCATCCTGCCGATCCCGTAGGTCAACATGCACGCCCTTCTTGAAGCCCTCCTTCGTGAAGGGGTACAGCCGCTCGACGTCGGCCTCCTTCCGACAGTCAAGCGTCGCCAGTTCAATCTCCGCGACAAGCTGCTTGTCGATCGGCTTCTGAAACAGCACGTGATACAGCCGCCACGTCGCGGCGTTCGTCAGCATCACCCACTCGATGCCTTGGTTCGCGGCGTAGTCGATCGCCGGCTTCACGTGCCGGTCGTTCAGCGAAATGCCGACGGCTTTCACCTCGACAAGCTGCGTGATCTTGTCATCGATCTTGATCGCGAGGTCGCAGTACGTGCCGCGGATCGCCAGTTCGCCGGTGAGATCGGCGTACTTGTCGTAGCCGAGCACCTCGGCGAGCACGTCCTTCACGAGCGTTACCGTGTCGGCCTCGGAGACATCGCGAGCCTTCTGCTGCTCGATCACCGGCATCAGCCGCTTCATCGCCGATGTGACTCGATCGCACACACGCTTTGGGACGCTCATGGTGCCTCCAATGTGAGATGCCAGCATAACAAGTCTGTCAAGGGGTGATAACGAAGCCGACCACGATCGCACGAAGCGCGCGCCGAAGCCTTCCGCGGCCATACGCTCTAAGGGAGGGGGTCGTCGGGGGAACCGTCTGGTTTCTCCGGCGCGCGCAGACATCCAACGCGTAACCTGACCTCGTGCCGCGCTTTGTCAAGCAATCCGCCATCGACGCCCCGGCGCGCGCCGTCTTCGCCTGGCACCAGCGGCCCGATGCGCTCGCGCAGCTCACGCCCCCGTGGGAGCGGGTGACCATCGTGCGTGCCGCGCCCAGCCTCGCCGAGGGCGGGCGGGCCGAGATCCTGCTGCACATGGGCCCGCTGCGCCTGCGCTGGGTCGCCGAGCACCGGGGCTTCATCGACCGCGGCGACACGGGTGGGGAGGG
>JACMLW010000165.1 GCA_014379385.1 Phycisphaerales bacterium | reverse complement strand
TCCCCGGCAACCCCTGGGTCATCTGCACCCTCTGGCACGCCCAGCACCGCATCGCCGTCGCCAAATCCATCGACGACCTCCGCCAGGCCATGCCCCTGCTCGAATGGGCCGCCGAACGAGCCGCGGCCAGCGGCGTCCTCGCCGAGCAGTACCACCCCTACACCGGCGAAGCCATCAGCGTCAGCCCGCTCACATGGAGCCACGCCGTCGTCGTGACGACGGTGATGGACTACCTCCGCAAGCACAAGCGCCTGGCCGAAGAGGCGATGAGCCCCGGCGAGTTCGAGAGCGGGGGGGTGGCGCAGGGCAATCGCAAGGTCGATCGGTGATGGTTTGGGAGTGAGGTGTCTGGCGGCCGATGAGTCCTTCCGCGTGCGTGGATCGCACGCGGAAGGAGGCCAGGATGGCCGGCTCGATCATGGTGTTTTTCTCGGGGCTTCCCGATCCACGCGGGGATCGGGGATCGCGTCACCTGCTCGCGGACATCATCACCATCGCGATCCTCTCGGTGCTCTGCGGCGGCGAGGATTTCACCGACATGGAGGACTTCGGCCACGGCCGCGAGGAGTGGCTGCGGACATTCCTCAAGCTCCCCGCCGGGATCCCCAGCCACGACACCTTCGGCCGGGTCTTCGCCGCGATCGATCCCGAGGCCTTCGAGGCCTGCTTCCGCGCCTGGACCGGCGCGGTCGCCGGCGAACTCGCCGGCGTTGTCGCCATCGACGGCAAGACCATCCGGCGCAGCTTCGACAGGGCGGGCAGGAAGGCCGCGGTCCACATGGTCAGCGCGTGGGGGGCGGACAACGGCGTGGTCTTCGGCCAGGTCGCTGCCGACGCCAAAAGCAACGAGATCACCGCGATCCCGAAGCTGCTGCGGATGCTCGAGCTCAAGGGCCTCATCGTCACCATCGACGCGATGGGGTGTCAGAGGGAGATCGCCGCGCAGATCGAGGAACAGAAGGGGGAGTACGTCCTGAGCGTGAAAGCCAATCAGCCGGCGCTGCTGGCGGATATCAAGGAGGCCTTCCGCTGGGCGCGGCAGCGCGGGTTCCGCGGCCTGAAACACGCCGAATCCACGCAGACCGACAAGGGGCACGGGCGGATCGAGGTGCGGCACATCACCGTGCTGTGGGAGTTGGCGCTGCTCCGCGACAGGGCCGCGTGGGCGGGGCTGAAGTGCATCGCCGAGATGCGTTGCGAGCGGACGACCGTGGGCGGGACCACGAGCATCGAGCACCGATGGTTCATCTCCAGCGTGCTGACGCGGCGGTCCGAGGAACTCGGCCGAGCCTGCCGGGCTCATTGGGGCGTGGAGAACGGCCTGCACTGGTGCCTGGACGTGGCCTTCGGCGAGGACCAGTCGCGGGCGCGTGCGGGGTACGCGGCGGAGAATCTCTCGCGGACGCGTCGCCTGGCGCTGAACATGCTGAAGCTCTTCAGCGACCCCCGCAAGCGGAGCATCAAACGCAAACGCTTCATGGCCGGCCTCGACGAAAACTACCTCTGGAAAGTCCTCGGCTCCCGCCCAACAGCCCCGGACCAATCACAACCCCCACGCACTTCCGCATGAACTCCGAACGACTTTGCGATAGCCCTGGGGGGTGGCGTAAGCGACGATTGTCCGTAACACGACAGGCTTATCATCAGGTGTCACTTGGAGCTTCCGAAATGCCGTCGCTGCGAAAGAACAACTCAAGCCCCGCCAAAGTCGCGTCACGGCGATCCGGCGATCCGGCCGTGAAGGTATCGATCCCGCGGCAAGACGCGGACGCCGCGCGCGTCGCCG
>JACMLW010000164.1 GCA_014379385.1 Phycisphaerales bacterium | reverse complement strand
CCTCATCAGGCTCGGACCCCTCGCGGGGGCGAGGCGACAGCCTCCCGCGCTCCGACCGGGCGCGCGGGGGCAGGAACTCGGCCTCGGGCTAGCGCCGCGGCATCGGGGGCCATTTCGCCGAGTCGGACGCCAGTTCGAAGGACGGGGGAGGACGAGACAAGGGTCGCTGGCGGGCGCGCGGTGAAAGCCGCTCTCGCCCCCTACCGCCGCAAGCGCGACTTCGCGGCGACCCGCGAGCCAACCGGCGACGACCGGGACATCCCAACCACCGCCCTTGCCCGGTTCGTGGTGCAGAAGCACGACGCCTCGCGCCTGCACTACGACTTCCGTCTGGAAGCGGCCGGCGTTCTCAAGTCATGGGCCGTCCCCAAGGGACCGTCCCTCAACCCTGCCGACAAGCGGCTCGCGGTGCGCACCGAGGACCACCCGCTTGAGTACGCGGACTTCGAGGGCACCATCCCCCGGGGGCAGTATGGCGGCGGCACCGTCATGGTGTGGGACCAAGGGACGTATCACAACCTCTCATCGCACAAGGGCAAGGTTGTTCCGCTCGAGCGCGCGGTCGATACCGGCTACGCGAAGGTCTGGCTGCAAGGGACGAAGCTCAGGGGCGCGTGGGTGCTCACTCGCTCGCGCCGCATGACGGATGCGGCGGGCGAAGACGCGGGCTCGGGCAAGGAGCAGTGGCTCCTCTTCAAGGTTGACGACGCGGCCGCGGAACCGGACCGCGACGTCACATCGGATTCACCGCTCTCGGCCGTCACCGGCCGCGGTATCGACCAGATCGCCAACGGCCGCTCGCGCGTGTGGAACTCCAACCGCGAATGACCAGATCTAGTTGGCCGGTTGATCGCTCGCCGTCCATCTCGGCCAGGACCGACCGAGCACAGCCTTCGTCCAGCGGCGGAGCGTGTCCACCCTGGTACCGTCCACGGCCTCCGCGCCCGCGAGCGCCAGACGGCCCTCGACGTTGCCCGCGATGTGCCTTTCGTAATACGAAAGATCCCACAGCCCCGCGGTGCCGCCGCTGGCGGCCGCGATCAGCAGCGACCCATCGGGGCTGAAGGCGAGCGACTGCACGGAGCCGCGCATGCCGCCGAGGGTCGCGAGCACGCGCCCGGTCGAAACCTCCCACAGCTTGATGGCGCCGCCGAGGCTGCCCGCGGCGATGATCGCGCCATCGGGGCTGAAGGCGACGCTCGCCACAAGCTGGTCGTGCCCGTGCAGAGTGCGCACGAGGGTGCTCCGTCCCGCGTCCCAGATCTCGACCGTGCCGCTCCAGTTGCCGAGCGCCAGGAGATTCGAGTCGGGCGAATGCGTGACCACCCACGGCGATTCGCCGCTCACGAGATCGGGGAGCGCGGCGCCGCTCCCCGCGTCCCACGAATGAACTTTCTTGCCGTCGGGCGTGACCGCGACCAGGGCCTCGTCGGGCCTGAGCGCGATGGTTCCGATCGGGTTGGCCGAGCCCTCCATCCGGCGCTCGACCGTGCCCGTCTCGAGATCCCACTCGCGGAGGATCTCGTCGCGCCCGCCGGTGAGGGCGCGGCGTCCATCCTTGAAGAACGCGACGGAGAAGACATCGCCCCGGCCCTCGCGCAGCTCCGCCGTGCATGTGCCCCACCCGATATCCCACAGACGAACCGAGCCGTCCTTGCCTCCGGAAAGCAGCCGCATGCCGTCCGGTGAGAACGCAACCGAATGCACCTCGCCCACGTGGCCGCGGAGCTCCTTGATCAGCGCGCCGCTGCGCGCGTCGATGACCTTTATGACTCCGGCCTCACCCGCGATCGCGCAGAGCCCCCCAGCGGGCGACATCGCCGCGGCCGAGAGGGATTCGCCCTGCTGCTGCAGCACGCGGAGCGCCGCGCCGGGGCGCGCCTCCCACACGCGCACCGTCGCGTCGTCCGACACGGTCGCCAGGAGGCGCCCGTCGTCGGAGAAGGCGACGCCCTCGACATCCTGCGTGTGCCCGGCGAGGGTGTCGAGCATCGCCCCGGTCGCCACATCGTACAGGTCGGCCGTCCACCAACCGGCGACGACGACCCTGGACCCGTCCGGCGAGAGCGCCACGCCTGACACGGGGCTCCCGAGACCGATCACCTCGCGCAGGCACTGGCCTGTGTCAAGGTTCCACACCTTCAGGCCACGCTCCGTGCCGCCGGTCGCCACATGCACGCCGTCGGCCGCGGCGGCCATCGCAGCAATCTCGCGATGGCCCGTCTTGATCGTCTGCAGGCACTGCGCGTTCTGCAGGTCCCACGACCTGATGAGCCCGTCACTGGAACCTGTGAGCATGCGACCGTCGGGCAGGCCCAGCACCGAGCGGATTATCCGATTCGGCACGTTGACCTCCGCCACGAGCTTCCCATCGCGCCAGGCCCTGGCATTGCCGTCCTCGGCGCCGGTGAGAACGAGCCCTTCGCGAGTGAACCCGACGCTCCGGATGGACTTCTCCGAAGCCGGCCACTCGACCGGGTCGCTCACGACGCCATCGCGGATCTCGTACAACCGCGCGTTGCCCGTCATCATGCCGGCGGCGACGCGCGCCCCGTCGGGCGAGAACGCGACCTTGTTCACATTCCCCTTGCCCTGGGGCTCGAACATCCGCAGCGGCTGGCCGCTTGACGTGCGCCAAACGGTGAGTCTCCCCGTGCTGTCGCCGGTGGCGAGCAGCGAACCATCGCCGCTGAACGCGGCGGTTACGACGCTGCGCTGATGGCCGATGAGCGTGGAGAGACAGGGCTCGTTGCAGTACAGCTCCCAGAGCGCCCAGCGCGTGTAGAGCGAGCTCGGGTTCTTCAGGTGCTCCGCCCAGATCAGGTCCTCGGCGAGGCGCAGGCTACCGCTGGCGCCCAGCAAGCGGCCGCGCTCGACGTTGCTCATCGCGAGCTGCTCGGCAAGGCCGGACGCCAGCTTTGTCGTTTTGGTTCGCTCCGACTCGACGAGGGCAAGCTGGTCCGAAAGTTTCGAGGCGAGCACGCGGTTCCTGGCTGACTGCAGGGACGCGATGGATGCGAACGCGACCAGCGCGAGGATGGAGAGCATCGCCGCGAGAACGGCGCCGCGGTAGCGCCGGAGCTGCTTCCGAAGCATGTAGAGCGAAGAGTCGTGCCGGGCCGCGATGGGCTGTCCCGCGAGGTAGCGGCTGATGTCCTCGCCGAGCTGCGCGGCGGACTGGTAGCGGCGAGACTTGTCCTTCTCGAGGGACTTGGCGACGATGGTCTCGACGTCGCCGCGGAGCGCCTTGTTGACCGAGCTGAGTCGCGCGGGCGCCTCGTCGCGGATGACGCGGGCGGCCTCGGGGATGGAGCGGCTCTTGACGTCGTGGGGCAAGCGGCCCGTGAGCAACTGGTAAAGGACGACGCCCAGCGCGTAGACGTCGGAGCGGGTGTCGACCTCGGCGGGATCGCCGGCGACCTGCTCCGGGCTCATGTAGGGGAGCGTGCCGATGAGCTGGCCGACGCTGGTCTGCAGCGTGGTGACCTGGAGATCCGCATCGGCGGCGCGGGCGACGCCGAAGTCAAGAACCTTGGGTTGACCGGCGTCGTCGATGAGGATGTTGCCGGGCTTGAGGTCGCGGTGGATGACGCCGCGCTGGTGGGCGTGCTCGACCGCGTCGCACACCTTGAGCAGGAGCTCCATGCGGTCGCGCGTGCCGAGCCCGCGCTTCTGCGCGAACTCGGTGAGCGGGACGCCCTTGACCAGTTCCATCGCAATGAAGGGCTGCTGTCCCCACCCGGGCTCGACCTCGGCGGCGCCGGCCTCGAAAATCTGAGCGATACCGGGGTGCTGAAGGCGGCCGAGCATCTCGGCCTCGTGCTCGAACCGGCGGAGCATGCTGGGCGAGCCCAGGCCGCGCCGGATGACCTTGAGCGCCACAGTGCGGCGGGGCCGCTCTTGCTCGGCCACGTAGACGACGCCCATGCCTCCCGAGCCGAGAACCTCGAGGATGGTGTAGTCGCCGACGCGCCGGTTGCGCGGGAGAACAGCGTCATCGGTGGGCCGGGGCGCGGAGAACGAGGCCGTGAGGGCCCGCAGTTCGGCGTTATCGAGGAACCGCTCCGAGCCGTCGAGGTGCTGGAGGAGCGAGGCAACCTCTGCACGAAGGCCGACATCTCTGTTGCACCGCAGCTCGAGCAGGGCGCTGCGCTGCTCGGCCGGGAGCTCCGACGCTTCGAGAAAGATCGCCTCGGCCTGTTTCTGCCGCTGGGCGTTCACCCTTCCTCCCCGCCGGCGCTCTCACCACTCTTCTCCCCGTTTAGTTCGCGGTGCAGCCAGGCGCGCGCAAAGGTCCACTCGTTCTTGACGGTTGCGGGCGACACGCCCAGGGCGGCGCTGGTTTCCTCGATGCTCAGGCCGGCGAAGTAGCGGAGCATAACGACCTCGGCCTTGCGCTTGTCGTACTTCTCGAGCCGGTCAAGGGCCTCATCAAGGACGAGCAGGTCAGTGGATGGGGGTTCAACCGCGAGAGCATCGTCGCCCAGATCCATCCTGCCGCGCCCACCGCCGCGCTTGACGCGGTTGCGCGAGCGGGCGCGCTCGACGAGGATACGGCGCATGGCCCGGGCGGCGGCGCCGAAGAAGTGGCCGCGCCCGTCCCATTTGATGTCGGGTTGACCGACGAGCCGCAGATAGGCCTCGTGCACCAGCGCCGTGGGCTGCAGGGTGTGGCCGTCGCCGCCCCCAGATTCTTTGGCCATGTTGGCCCGCGCCAGCTTGCGGAGCTCTTCATACACGAGCGGGAGCAACTCGGCGGCGGCTCGCGAATCGCCGTCGCTGGCCGCGACGAGGAGCTGCGTCACATCATGGTGGGCGTCGGTACTCATTCGGAGCCTAACGAAGAAAATCCGCGTCCGGGAACATTTTGTTTAGCCGCGGCGACGGGCATTGTCGCATTGTTCTACGGAAAGGGCAACGGACGGGCGAAACAACCCGGCACGACAAGCCCTGGTCGGCCTGCAATGCCATGAGCGTACGAGGCCGACCGCCAAGATGAGGAACCGTGGTGTGCGACGGGCTCCGGTCAGAGCCCGTCGCGCCCCTGGTCCCCCCATCCCCGCGTGCCCACGACCGCCGGCCACGGAGCCGCCCCGCAAGCCTGATTCGTGCCCACGGCGCTTTCTAACGAAAGTGCCGGGCGCCACCCCACTGATTGGTCCCTCCCACTGGCGTTCCGGCGCTTCCGCGCCGGCCAGCGATCACATGTCAACAAGCCTCAGAGAAGGAGACTCAGCAATGAAGACGAGCACGATGATCAAAGCGGCGGCACTTCTGGCATTCGCAACCGGCAGCGCGTACGGGCAGTGCGGGCTCCTGAAGTTCACCCCCGGCGACGCCGCGAACAGCGATTTCTTCGGCGGCTCGCTGGCGATGTCGTTCAATGACGGCGGCGCGGCGCGCCTGCTGGTGGGCGTGGGCTCCGACGACACGGCGGCGGGGGTCAACGCCGGGTCGGTCAAGATGTTCGGTCGGATCAACAACCAGTGGGGCGAGTTCGACTGGATGCCGATCATGGCGAGCGACGGACAGACCAGCGACTTCTTCGGCGTGGACGTCGGGTTCAGCGATCCGCGCGTGATCGTCGGCGCCACGGGCGTCGGCAGCACGGGCGCGGTGTACCTGTTCAACCGTTTCGGTTCGGCGTGGGACGAAGAGGCGAAGATCGTCCCGCTGGGGAGCGCCTCGGGCGACGACACGGGGCGCGCGGTCGACATCGACGGTGACTTCGCCATCTTCGGCGCGCCGCTGTTTGACTTCGGCGGCACGCACGACAACGCCGGGCGGGCGTTCATCTACCGGCACAACGCCAACGGCACGTGGTCGCACGAGCAGACGATCGTGGAGCCCGAGGCCTTCCGCGCGGCGGGCGACCACATGGGTGCGGCGGTGGCGATCAGCGGGAACATGGCGGTGGTGGGCGCTCCGCTGGGCGAGGGGAGCGGCCACCCGCTGGAGAGCGGGTACGTGCGCACGTACGTTCGGGACGAGCCCAACACGGAGTGGGATGCGCAGCAGTTCATCACGCCGCCCTCGGACGAGACGAACGACCAGTTCGGCGCCTCGGTGGACATGGATGGCAACTACATGGCGATCGGCGCCCCGAACCGCGGCAACTTCCTGTTCCCTCAGGCGGGCGCGGTGTTCATCTATCGCTACGACATTGATACCGGCATCTGGGAGCTGGACGGCACGCTGGTGGCGTCGGACCTCTCCAACGGCGGGCACTTCGGCGAGAGCGTCTCGATCGTCGGCACCACGGTGGCCATCACCGCGGACGGCGACGACAAGGTTTACCTGTTCCGGCGCGCCGGCCTCAACAACTGGGCGCAGGACGCGGTGCTGACCGACCCGGATGGGCCGGACTCGTTCGCGACGGACGTTGCATTCAACGGAAGCGAGCTTTTCGTGGGCGACCAGGGCGACGACCAGGTCGGCCTGACAAACGCCGGCGCGGTCTACCTGCACAACACGGCCCAGAACCACAGCGACTCGTGCGAGGGCGCCAAGGTTGTGGTGGACGGCGAGTACGCCGGATGCACCACCTTCGCCACCCGCGACGGGGCCACGACGTGCGGCTCCCCCAACGCGCAGGGCCCGGACGTGTGGTTCAGGTGGACGCCCGAGTGCGCGGAGAGCTGGGTCATCTTCGACACCTTCGGGTCTGACTTTGACACGGTGCTGAGCGTGCATGGCCAGTGCGGCGGGAGCGATACGACCCTGCACTGCAACGACGACGGCTTCGGCGGCCCCGGCGCTTCGCTCGTGACCTTCACCTACACGCCGAACACCACGTACTACATCCGCATCGCCGGCTACAACGGCGCGATCGGCAACTACAACCTGCGCATCGTGACCCCGCAGCCCGTCAACGACACCTGCGCCGCTGCGATCGCGGCGACCGCCGGCACCTATACCGGCTGCACGCAGATGGCCAACTCCGACGGCGACACCGACTGCGGGCTGGCCGATTCATCCCCCAGCGTGTGGTATTCCTACACGGCGGCCTGCAACGGCAGCGTCACCATGACCACGACGGGCTCAACCTACGACACCGTGCTCTCCGTGCATAGCGCGTGCCCGGGCTCGGACGAGAACACGATCGCCTGCGACGACGACGGCGGCGCGGGCCTTGATTCGGTCATCACCTTCAACGTGCAGGCCGGCCAGAGCTACAAAGTCCGTGTGTCGGGGTACAGCGGCAATAGCGGCCAGTACACCCTGAACGTCGGCCCGCTCGTCCGCTCGTGCCCGGCCGACACCAACTGCAACGGCGTGATCGGCTCGAACGACATCACGGCCTTCCTGCAGCTCTGGTTCGCCGACCTGGCCAACGCCACGCTGCACGCCGACTTCAACCAGAGCGGCTCGACCGGCTCGGCCGACATCACGGCGTTCCTGCAGGCCTGGTTCGCGGCGGTGCAGAACGGGTGCTGATCCAGCACAGATCGAAGGAACGGGGGAGTCGTTCCCCGTCGCCTCTCTCTTAGACGCCCGCCCCCTTCACGCGGGGGCGGGCGTTCTTCTTTTTGTGTCAAGAGGGGCGATACTTCCCAAAGGACAAGAACCCCACGGTCCTACCGCAGGGTCCTTGTGCTGACAGTGTGTGTTTCCAAAGCTTCTCGAATCGGTCGAGGCACGCTGGAGAGAACAGCGGCGACGACACTTCACTCCGTCGATGCGTTCGCTGAGGGAATCAGCGGCGACGACGGCCGTATGAGACCGCCAACCCCATCCCGAGAGCCCCTAGTCCGGCCGCGCTGGGCAGCGGGATGACCTGAGCCGGCGCGGGCGCCAAGATGAGGCCCTCCCCAACCTGGGCGGTATCGATCCAAGCCATGTCTTGCTGCTCCCACTCGGTGGCGTTGGTGGCGAACCAGACGTTGGCGCTGAAGTCGCCGGCGTTGAGGGCGGAGCCAAGGCCGAAGGCACGCCACTGGACATTGGGGGCGCCGTCGTCCGGAGCGCGGGCGAGGAAGAGCGGATCGCCGTCCGTCCATTCGGCGTTGGGATCGCCGCTGCCGGAGTTGCCGGAGGCGTCGGAGCCGGCGTCAAGGACGTCAAAGTTGAGCCACTGACCGTTCATGGTCGCACGAACAACCGGAGTGTTGTTGCCGGCGGAGGCGTTGTACTCGTACTGGAAAGTGAGGAAGCCGGTGTCGGGGTTGCGGTACACGGTGGTGGTGACCGAACCCGCGAGTTGACCGACGACCGCAGCGTTCACAAGGGAGGCGACCACGTTACCCGCGGTGAAGTACGCGGGTAGACCGATGGTGTACTTGGGCATATCCGGGACCGTTGGGTGGGTCTTGAACGCGGAAGATCCGATCGCGATGGGGCCCGCGATCGCCGAACCGGCAAGAGCGAGAACGCCTGCCGCTGCCGACATTACTGTGATTTTGTTCATGGTCTTCCTCTTCTCGTTTGTGAGAGGGAATGAGACACCTTCCGCCGGAGCAACACGCTGTGCCACGGCAGGGAGGGGAAATATATATATTGAGGACTTCTTTCTTCTACCTTCGAGTGGGATCGCTTACATTGCTCTTCCAATAGACTCCTACCCTACCTTCCGGCAACGAGCACGCCGGATAACTGGGTAAGGCGTAAATCCCTGACTTTCCGGCCTCAACGGCCTTCGGCAGAGCACATCTCCGCTGACCCCCCAACATTAGACCATGCCACAATGATCGCCATGCGGATATCAATCTAAACAAGTGGGTCGCGGTGAGTGCATGTACTTCGTTATTCCTAAGTTTCATTTCGGAGGGGCGTCGCAAGGCCGGATCGGAAGGAACCTGCCATAGGAAGGTCCGCGTATTGCGACACCGTCACGATCCCGATGGGTGGGGCGGGCTGTAACAAAGGGTGGTGGATGGAGCCCCCGGTTGGGCCAGGGGGACAACGCTCGCGCCCGCCGTCGGTTCGAGCGGGCCGGGGTGCGCCGGAGGAGGGCCGGGGGCGACTCAAAAACACACACACCCGGGCCAGATCGGCCCGGGTGTGTGTGGGGAAGCGGAGAGAGAGGGATTCGAACCCTCGATACCAGGTGATACCCAGTATAACGGTTTAGCAAACCGTCGCCTTCAGCCGCTCGGCCATCTCTCCGGGGACAGCCCCATCGTCGCACCCTACCCAGCGAGTGTCAACCGAGATCGGCGATCCAATAAATGAACAACGGGGCCGGCGGCGGCCCCGTCGATTGGCTGGTGATTGAGGCGAGAGGGCTACGCCGAGGAAGGGATCGCGCGACCGGCGACCCGGCTCACTCGGCGATTCCGTTCTTCTTATCGAGCAGCTTGCGGAGATACTGGTTCTCGCGCCGAGTGGCCTCGAGATCAAACACGAGGTATTTCACACTGAGGCGCAGGTAGTCGAGAGATTCCTGCAGCTCCGACACCGTCTTGTTCATCCTGCTGTGGCGGTCGCGTGCATCGTCGGCCAGCTTCTCGAGCTGGGCACGCTCGGGCGCCGGCAGGTGGGTGATCTGCTGAATGAGCTCGCTGAGCTTGGTCTGGAAATCCTGCTCGGTCATGGCTGGCTCCGTTCTTTGATTGGTTCGCACACGGCCGGGCACGGCTGCCCCACATCCGTCTGCGGCACCAGATCACAGAACAACCGCCACGCCCGGCCCGGCGCGACCATGCCAGATCTCACGCGTGTCCCCGGAGCCCGATAAGGAAGGCCACGGGGTGTGCAGGAGGCATCTCGAGCGGCTGCGCCGCGGGATGCGCGGCGCAGAGCATGGGCAATGGTGCTGCCGGGTGTTGCAGATTCTCAACGCCCGCCGTCGAGGCGACGCAGCGCCTGTTGCGCCGCGGGGGGGGCCGACTTGGCGGCTTGGGCGATAAGCGCCGGATCCTTCTTGCGGATGCCCATCACCAGGGCCTTGAGGTGATCGTCGCGGCTGAAGGCGAACCGCTTGAAGTGCGACTCGAGTTCGTGACGGTTGAAGCGTGAGAGTGGGTCTTTCATGCCGGTCTGGGCCGCGGCCCAGTCGAGGAGCGAGCCGCCCGAATCCGAGAACCTGAAGAGGTTGAGAGTGGCCTGGAGTCGGGCCGCAGGGGTGGAGAAGGGGTCGGTAGCGGCCTCGGGGAGGCGGCAGAGGAGTTCCTCGGGGGAGCGGCCCTCGAGATTTTCCAGCCACCCGGCCTCCGGGTTCTCGGCGGTGGGCTCGGGGGCAAGGGCCGGGCCATCGGTGGCGGGACAAAGTTCGGCCATCGCAGTGGTAATCGTCTTGAGGCCGGCGCGATCGAAGCGGATGGTCAGCCGCTGGGCCGACTGGCCCTCGTGCTGGATGGTCTGCGCGGCGGTTACTACACCCACACCCCACTCCGGGCGCTTGGCGTGGATGATCCGGTCACCAAAACTCCATTGTGTTGCCGACATGTCGTGTCCTGCCCCTCCACTCAACCCACTTCCCACCGCGCCCCTCGACCCTGCCCGCTCAACCGTGCCGCGACTCTCATCGCAACCCCCAGCCTGGTCCGCAAAGTTCGGCGCCCTCAGCTCCAGAAAAATGACGGCTCTCCGACTTGGCCACTGAGGCCAAACCCACTTGGACGTATCAAGCTGTCGCTTACCCACACCCCAGCGCCTAGTATAGCGGCTGATTCGCAAAGGCCGGTGTCTCCAAACACGCTGGCGGCGAAGTTGGGCGGGAACAGGTTAGGCGGGGACGGGGATTGAAGCCTGGGTCCGGCGGATCGCGCGGCATTACATGGAGCGAGCACCACGATGATCGAAGCGCTCAAGAGCGATGCTATTGTCGACAAAATGGGCGGACGGTTCAAGCTGTGCGCGCTGATCCAGCGGCGCCTGGTTCAACTGATGGACGGAGCTCGTCCGCTGGTGGAGCGGGGCGATCGCTCGGACCTTGAGCTCGCAATCGAAGAAATCCTGCAGAACAAAATTGGGTACGAGTTCGACCCCACCTCGGACGCCGATATCGCCTCGTGTCTCCCGCCGGATCAGGCGCGCGCCTTCCGAGCCCAGAAATCGCTGAAATAAGATCGCCAAACAGGTTCGTAACGCTCCGATCACAGCGGGGAGTTCCCACGTGCCGGACAACCTCAGCGGCAAGCGCATATTCGTGGGTGTAACCGGGGGGATCGCCGCGTACAAGGCGGCGACGCTCGTAAGCAGGCTGGCACAGGCCGGGGCCGGCGTGACGGTCGCGATGACGGACGCCGCGACCCGGTTCGTGACCCCACTCACCTTTCAAGCACTCTCCGCGCGGGCCGTGTATACGAGCCAGTGGGAGCACGTCGAGTCGCAGGACCCCCAGCACATCTCGCTGGCGAGCGCGGCGGATGTTGCCGTTGTGGCGCCCTGCACGATGGACTGCATGGCCAAGCTGGCAACGGGCCGAACCGACGACGTGGTGACGCTGATCCTGAGCGCGATTGATCGCCGCCGCACGCCGGTGCTGCTGGCGCCCTCGATGAACGAGGTCATGTGGTCGCAGCCCGCGACGCGGCGCAACGCGAATCAGCTCGCGGAGGATGGGTATCGGCTCGTCGGGCCGGGCACGGGATGGCAGGCGTGCCGCGCGGTGGGACCGGGACGGATGGTCGAGCCGGAGGAACTGCTGGCCGCGGTG
>JACMLW010000163.1 GCA_014379385.1 Phycisphaerales bacterium | reverse complement strand
GGAGCGCGGCATCGAAGTGACCGGCCTCGAACGAGTCGATGGCGAGCAGGAGGGCGCCCTCAAAGCCGGCGGTCGTGAGGAGGCATGTTTCCTCGGCGCGAGCGGCGTCGCCGCCTTCGAGCAGGTCACGGGCACGGCCCTCGGTCAGTTTGCGGTAATGCTCGAGCAAGCGCGGGTTTGCGAGCAGAACCTGATGGACGCGGGTACGAACGGAGATGTAGAGATCAACCTGTCCCCGGGCGGGGACGACGCGCGAACCCTCTTCATCAAGGAGCTTTTGAAGGACGCGGACGCCGGCGTCCAGGTTTCCCGCCGCGATCTGGCTGTCAAGACCCAGGAGGGACTCGACGGCGACGGACGAGTCGTCCAGATATACAGGGTTGGCGGGCTCCTGTGCCGCGGCGGGGGCGGCGTGGAGCAGGGCGAGGGCCGCACCGAGGGCGAGCGCGATACGCCAGGCCGGGCGCGTTGCGACGGGGGCCGGATTGTTTCCGGACCGAACTGACCAGCACCAATCGGCACGAACGGCGGTTTTCAACTGCGATTCTCCGGGCCGGGCCTTGACTCGGGGTGTACGCGAACCGATCGACACAGATCATGTCCGTCTTCACTCAATCCACGAAGCCGACGTTTCTGTACTCCTCCCTGCCGGCGCGGTCCCACGAGTCCGGGAGGCGGGGGCGACGGGTGGTATGGTTGACGGCCGCGATCGTGCTCCTGAGCGTGACAGACCTGTACATCACGATGTTGTACCTGCGATCGGTGGGGATGGGTGAGGCGAATCCTGTGGCTCGCTACGTGATGCGGCACGGGACTCCGGCGGCGCTGGTGCTGTGGAAGCTGGGGTCGGTGGGCGTGGGGTGCATGATCCTGTTTGCGACGCGCCGGTCCCGGTCGGCGGAGATCGGGGCGTGGGTGTGCTGCGCGGCGCTGGTGTGGTTGACGCTGCACTGGACAGCGTACAGCAGCGAGATAGGGTCGCTGACTCCCGTGCTGCACAGGGTTTCCGAGGTGGAGAGCGCGAAATGGGTGCAGGCGCCCGAGCAGCCACAATCCCGGATTGACTAAGGCGGCCCACGGCCCTCGGTGTTCCGCGCCTGATTGGGGAGCGGCGGGGTGGCTGCGACGGGCCGCCGGCGCTGGTACGCTAGCCCCGGCCATGCTCATCTCCTCTACTGAATGTATTCGACGGTTGTTCGCCGCGAGTTTCGCCCTTGGCGCTCTGGCGCTGGGTGGGTGCTCGGGATACAGCTCCCCCAGGTTCAGTGTCGCGAGCGCGGAAGTGGTGGAGCGAACCGAGACCGGCGTGGTGGTGCTGCTGACGATCGATGCGACCAACGAGAACGACGTGCCGCTGCCGCTGCGTGAGATCGAGTACGAGATGGATGTCGGCGGGCGGCGGGTGTTCAGCGGTGTGCGCTCGCCGGAGGCGACGCTCCGTTCCAACGGGGTGCAGCAGTTCACGATTCCCGCGGCGATTGCGATCGAACCGGGGCGTGGGCTGCCGACGGGCGTCGGCGAGTTCCGGCTGAGCGGATCGGTAACGTACCTAACCCCGGGGGCGCTGGCTGAGACGCTGTTTGATGCGGGGGTGCGGCAGCCGGAGGCCTCGTTCAGCGATACCGGCACGGTGGACTGGGACGGCGGGCAAACCGAAAAATAGCGAGGCACTCACGGGCCAGATCAGGGGGAAGGGGACGGTGTACTCTTCCACCATGCCTGATGCGCTGCCACCCGACGCTGTCCGCAAGGTTGCGCGCCTCTCGCGTCTGGCACTCGCCGAGGAACAGGTCGCCCGCTACGGAGAGCAGCTCTCGGCGGTGCTGGGGTATGTCGAGCGGCTGCGCGAGCTGGACCTCGAGGGGGTCGAGCCGATGAGCAACCCGCTGGACGAGACGAACCGGCTCGACGCCGATACGCCGGGCGGGACCATCCCGGGGGCAACCTTTATGAGAATGGCGCCCGAGGCGTTGCCCCCCTTTCTCAAAGTGCCCAAGGTGCTAGGGGACGGTGGGGCGTGAGCGAGCGGTCAGAGCGCCAAGGAGCCGAAGAGCCAACGAGCCGGAGGAATTGGCATTAGAGCAGCACGAGCGGGTTGCGGTCTTCGCGGCTGAAAATGACCTTGATTCCCGGCAGCAGCTCACCGAGGCGCTCGGCCAGGTTGGGGAGGTAGCCGCGCTCGGTGGTGGTGTGGCCGGCGAGGATGACCGAAAGGCCCTCGCCGGTGGCCGCGAGCACCTCGTGGTGCTTCATCTCACCGGTGACGAAGACCTCGCACCCTTCGGCGAGCGCGAGCGGGACAAGGGCGGAGCCGGCGCCGGGGCAGATGCCGACGACGGAGGCTTCATTAGGGGCGTGCGGCGTCATCGAGGGGCGGGATGAGCACGGGATGCCGCGGGCGACCTGAACCTTCTCGATGCCGAGGTGCGACTTGAGGCGATCGGCGAGCTTCTCGATCGTGGCGGGCTGATCGAGGACAAGGCGGCGGCCGGCGCCCAGGGCGCGTCGCGGCTGACCGACGAGCTCGTAGACGTCGATCGAGGGCTCCTCGTAGGGGTGGAACTGTCGGAGGGTTTCGACGGCGAGGGCGAGGGCGCGCCGGGCGCACACCATCTCAAGGCGCACCTCGCGGACGGTCTCGAGCTGACCGGGCACACCAACGGAGGGCATCGAGCCCTCGCCGCCGATGAAGGTGCCCACGCCGCTCATGGCGAAGGAGCAGAGCGTGTAGTTGCCGACCATGCCGGCGCCGGCGCTGGCGAGCCCATCGCGGACGCGCTGCTCGTGGTCCGCGGGGACGAAGGTGACAATCTTGAGCTCTTCGGTGGTGCGTTTGCGAATGTCGGGGCTGAGGGCGCGCCGATCGGCCTTGATGATGCCCTTTCGGTCCATGAGGCCGTCGGCGAGCCAGTCGGTGACGCCGCCTGCCGCGGCGTCGAGCGCGGTGTGCGGGCAGTACACGGCGATGCCGGACTGGATGACGTGGAGGAGCGCGGCCTGCTTGGTGCCGCACTCATCGGTGAGGCGGGTGAGGGGATCGAAGATGGGCGGGTGGTAGGCGATGATCGCGGAGGCCTTGAGAGCGAGGGCCTCGGTGGCGACGGCGGGGGTGAGGTCGATCGTGAGGATGACGGGGCCGGCGAGGGGGCGCGACCACGAGCCGGCGAGGAGGCCGACGTTGTCCCAGCTCTCGGCGAGCTCGAGGGGGGCGATCGACTGCATCGCGGCGGCGAGGTCGCGCGTGGTGGGCATGGGGAATGGTAGAGAGTAGAGAAGAGGCACTGGGCATCGGGCACTGGGCACTGGGAGGGGCCGGAGCGGAGAGCCGGAAGTATGCGGAATGAGCATCGGATTCACCGCTAATGCAATGCGGCATCGATCGGAGTAGGCTGGCGGCGATGAGCGAGACGCTGACGCTGCGGGCGCACGCGAAGATCAACCTGGCGCTGTGGGTGGGGGCGGCGGACCCGAAGAGCACGCCTCCGGGCATGCACCCGATCTGCTCGTGGATGGTTCCGATCGAGCTGACGGACACGCTGATGCTTCGGCAGCTCAAGAAGGGCGAGCCGAGCCGGTATGTCCTTGAGTGGGGCGCGGATGCGCCGCGGCCGTCGCCGATCGACTGGCCGATCGAGAAGGATCTGACGGCGCGGGCGCACCGGCTGCTGGAGGAGCGGGCGGGGCGCGCGTTGCCGGTGGAGCTGCGGCTCGCCAAGCGCACGCCGGTGGGGGGCGGGCTGGGGGGGGGATCATCGGACGGCGCGGCGTGCTTGATGGGCGTGAACCGGCTGTTTGAGTTGGGATTGAATGGCGATGAGCTTCGGCGCCTGAGCGCGAGGCTGGGGAGCGATGTGGCGTTCTTCATCGAAGATGAAGCGAAGGAGGGCGGTGCGGGGCCGGCGCGAGGGGCGGTCGTGTCGGGGTTTGGGGATGTTGTCGAGCGTCTGGGTGCAGGCCCGCGCGAGGCGGTGGTGCTGGTGCTTCCGCCGTTTGGGTGCCCGACCGGCGCGGTGTACCGGGCGTTTGATGCGAGGCCGGATGCCGGCGATCGGAGCGGGCGGGTGCGAGAACTGGCGCGGAGCGCGGCGGGAGTTGAGCGCGGGGACGTGCCGGGCGAGATTCCGTTCGAGGGGTTGTTCAATGACCTGGCGGGGCCGGCGTGCGACGTCGAGCCGCGGCTCGGGGAAGTGCTGCGGAGGTTGTGGGCCGTTGGAGTGGGAGCGCACGTGACGGGGAGCGGGAGCACGGTGTTTGCGCCGGTGGGCGCTCCCGGAGCCGATGAGGTGGTCAAGCGTGTCCGCGCGGCGTGCCCGGAGTGCATGGTGGTCGTGACGCGGACGGTGTAGGCGCGGGGGGGGCGTGCCGAGGCGCGTTGGTCCGGCGCCGGTGGAATGTCGATATCCTCATGGACTTGTTGCCGGGTGCAGCGATCGCTTGTTCGCCGCTTGCTGTTCCCTGCTCTGTCCTCTCCGTTCTCTTCCCTCGAGACACCAATGCCCATGAAACGACTTCTGTATGCCGGGATTGATCTCGGCGGGACGAATATCCAGATCGGTGTGGTGGACCTCTCGAAGCCGGCGTCGCCGGAGATCGTGGGGCGATCGAAGAAGAAGACGCTCGCGGACCAGGGGATGGAGAAGGTTCTGGGGCGCTTGATCGACGGTGTGCGGACAGCGTGCGCGCAGGCTGGCGTGGAGGTGGCGGATCTGGAGGGGCTCGGGATCGGCGCCCCGTCTCCGGTGAACCCCGCGAACGGCATCGTCCTCGAAGCGGTGAACCTGCGCTGGAACGACGTGCCGCTGGCGGACCTGCTGAGCGAGCGACTGACGGAGGGCGCTGGCGAGGGCAGAGGGGCGAAGATCCCGGTTGTCGTTGACAATGACGTGAATGTCGCGGTGTATGGCGAGTGGCGCTGTGGCGCCGGCAAGGGCGTGAGCGACCTGCTGGGGATCTGGCTGGGGACCGGCGTCGGGGGCGGGCTGATCATCAACGATGCGCTGTACCACGGGTCGCAGTTCACGGCGGGGGAGATCGGGCATATCACGCTGTTCCCGGGCGCGCCGGTGGGGCTGCGCTCGTTCGAGCAGTGCTGCTCGCGCACGGCCGTGGCGCGCCGGCTGGAGGCGCTGGTCAGATCGAATCACAAGTCATCGCTCACGGAGATCAGCGGCGGCAAGCTTCACGCCATCAAAAGCAAGATGATCGCCAAGGCGTACAGCGACGGGGACAAGCTGACGCGTGCCGTGGTGGACGACGTGGCGCACCTGGTGGGCGTGGCCGCGGCGAGCACGGTGACGCTGCTGGGGCTGCCGCGGGTGATCCTCGGGGGCGGGCTTACGGAAGCGATGGGGGAGACGTTCGTGGAGAAGGTGCGTCAGAGCACGCGGGCGAACGTGTTCCCGGCGCGGCTTCGGGGCGTGGAGGTCGAGGCGAGCAAGCTGATGGACGATGCGGGAGTGGTTGGGTCGGCCTTGTTGGCGATGGAGCGGGGTGCGAAGAAATAGCGAGCCGTCGTTCGCTTCCGCTGAGAGCACTTCACCACAGAGCACGCAGAGATCACAGAGGCCTCACAGAGAAGGATGGGTCGCAGAAGACTCAACCGGTCTGGCTCTCGCTTTGTTCGCGTTCTTCGCGAACGGATTGAGCATCGCTGGCTTTGTGTTGGAATGCGATCAACGGCGATGCTCGCAAGCGTGTGAGTTCGCGTCAGCGCCGGCGCTACTTCTTCTCGAAGAGGAACGCCGCGGTTTCGAGGCGGTGGCCCTTGGTGTCGCTGATGGCGAACTGAGCACCCGAGTGGAGCGAGCAGCAGCCGTAGGCCCCGTCCTTGCGAACGGCGTAGAGCTTCACGTCAAAGTTGGGCCGGCCGCTGCTATCGAGCAGCCGCTTCTCGTGGGTGCGGTCGGCGATGCGCTGCGCCACCGCGCGGCAGGCCTCCGTGGGGGACAGCCCAGCCTCCATGTGCTGCACGATGGAGAAGGCCCCGCAGACCTGCATGACGGCCTCGCCGCGCCCGGTGGCGCCCGCGCTGCCGATGTTGCCGTCGCAATACATGCCGGCGCCGATGATGGGCGAGTCGCCGAGGCGGCCGGGGATCTTGTAGCTCAGGCCGCTGGTGCTGGTGACGGCGGCGATGGTGCCGTCGGGTGAGAGGCCGGAGCAGTGGATGGTGCCGGTGGTGGTCTTGTAGGCGGAAGGGCGGGAGCGGGGGGCCTGCATGGGCAAGTCGGGCAGCGTGATGCCGCGCGAGGCGGCGTCGGCGCGTTTCTTCTCCCAGTCGTGCAGGAGTTCCTGCTGGCGCTCATCGTCGTTGAGCCAGTCGTCCTCGTGGCCGAGGTTGCCCTTCCACTTGAGCCACTCGAGGCGTGCCTCCTCGGTGAGCAGGTTCTCTTCCTTGAAGCCCACGGCACGGGCGAACCGGAGCGCTCCCTCGCCCACGATCATCACATGGTCGGTGCGGCGCAGCACCTCGAGCGCCACCGCGGCCGGGTTCTTGATGTTGCGGAGCGCCCCCACCGACCCCGCGCGGTGGATGCGGCCGTCCATGACGGAGGCGTCGAGCTCGACGATGCCCTCCTCGTTCGGCAGGCCGCCGTAGCCGACCGACATGTCGGCCGGGTCGTTCTCGACGATCTTGACGCCCGCGACAAGGGCTTCGATGAGCGTCGTGCCGGCCTTCGCCATCTCCATCGCCTTGGTGGTGGCGCGCAGGCCGTTGGCGCTGGAGATGATGGCCGGGCCGCGGTGGGAGTCGCCGGGCATGGCCGGGGGCGCCTGTTGGCCCGCGGGCTGGGGCGTGTTCTTGGTGCCGGTCATGGGCCTTGGCTCCGGTTGCG